>JAIBAH010000001.1 GCA_019695295.1 Bacteroidia bacterium
TAATATGAGTATAAATTTCAGTGGTTTTGATGGAGGAATGCCCCAAAAGCTGCTGAATATGCGGCAAGGCAACTCCGGCTTCCAGGAGATGGGTAGCAAAACTATGCCGCAGGGTATGCAGGGTAGCTGTTGGGGTAATGCCCGATTTAATTTTGGCATCAGTAAAAATATTTTGCACACTCCGGTCAGAGTATTTTCCACCGTACATCCCTTCAAATAAAAAATCTTTGGGCTGATAAATCTTCAGATATTCCTGTAAAAGTTGCCATGCTTTTTCTGACAAAATACTTACCCGATCTTTTTTTCCCTTTCCGCCTTTGATAAAAATCTCCATTCTATCCGGTAAAACGCTGTTTACCAGCAGATTGGTAAGCTCCCCTAAACGCAGCCCTGCGGAATAGACCAAAATCATCATACACTTATGCTTAGGATTCTCTATTGCCTGAATCAGCCTTACAACCTCCTCCTGACTCAATACATTCGGCAACTTCTCCGGACAAATCGGGCGGGGCAGATAATACGTTTTACGCTCCTGACCCAAAACCTGTTCATAATAAAACTTAATCGCCCGCACCTTGTAAAGACGTTTCACGAAACGTCTCACTGACCACTCAAAATTGTATTGACTGCTCTAGATATCGCATAGATTGTTCAGGAAATCGAATCGATGACTCAGAAAATTGGCTGTGAAGTTCAAATAATCGCAAACGTTTTTCATTCATTTTCAAGCAGAAAGAAAAAAAACACATTAAATAATACAGGAAATGAACCACACTCAGCCCGATTCCGGTAATTACCCAAATTTTTTTTAATTAGGACTTACTCAATTTAGTGTTTTGGGTCATTGAGCGTAGTCGAAATGCCCCAAAAATACTAAATTACCAATAAAAAAGTGTTTTTTGCGCAAGTCCTGTTAATGAATCTTTCTATAGCTGATTTTCAGTACCAGGAGAATCCCTCAAACCCATCCATGTCTGAATGATTTGATTGGCAATAAAGGCCGAAAACCTTGACAAACAAAAATTCCCGGCAGCGTTAATCCTGCCGGGAATCCTCAAAGTTACACTTAATTCGATTTTACAAACTTTCCGAGGAAGGATTGATTTTCGGTAGAAACCCGGATTAAATAGGTTCCTATGGCAATTTCATCCCCGAGAGAAATTTCCTGATTGATACGTCCATTTTCCGGTAAGGTCGATATACTGTAAACTACCTGACCCATCATATTTACTACCTCGATCAGGGCTTGTTTCTCTGTAACGACACTGGCAGATACAGTAAATACCCCATGATTCGGATTAGGGTAGATGGCAATATGATTTTCGTTTACACCGTCTGTCCCGTAGGCTACTTCGTCAGGGTTATCAGTTGGATTCTGATAGCGGATACCTATAGCATTCCCTGTACAGCTTTGTACCAAAAAATGTTGGGACTCGTCTCCCAGCAAATTACCACACCCTAACGGGGTTACCCAGATTTCGTAGGTAAAATTGGCAATAAGCCCAAATCTTGTATAGGTTGTAGCATTAGTATAATAATTTACCAGAATACTGTTTGAAACAGGGTTTTTGATTTTCACAAAATATCCCACAGCTCCGGGCACAGAAGACCAGTTAGTCGTGATACTGCTGCAGGTAGCGGAGAAAGTCAATCCGGTAGGTGCCACAGGTCTGGGGTCCGTAACTGTTACGTACGCAGGAGCAGATGCAACCGAAAACTGATTATCACAATATCCGGCAACAAACACCTCATAGGTTGAACCAAAATTAGCAGGAATTACCGTATAGACTTTATCGGTAAGCGTAGTATAACTACTGGCTGTAGGTCCCAGAACAGGTGCTACCTGTCGGAAACTAATCGCATACTGGCTGTATAAAGCACCTGTTGACCAGTCTGCAAATATTTTATTACAGTTTACAAAAGCGGTCAGTGTAGGTGCAACCCCGCAGGAAGGATTACCGGCAGTAATAAAATAAACCAAAGTTGTGGTTGCTCCATTTGCGTCCACAGCATAGGCAACGTAAGCAGTTGCAGGAAGCAGCCCGGTAATATCAGGTGTATTCCCAACAGAAGACAAACTGGACCAGGTAGAACCTGTGATAATTCGCCTCCAGTATAAAGTATAAGGAGATGCACAGTTACTGATTAAGGTATGTGCAAGCGTACTATCTACCGGGTCGGGAGTAACAGCAAGCGTCAGAGGACCTACATGTACATTAATGGAAGAAGTTATATTACATCCCGGACCGGTCGAAGCGGTAATAAAATACGTACCGGATGCCGTAAGCGGTGCCGCAGGAATTACCGGATTCTGCAAATTGCTGTTAAACCCGTTGGGCCCCGTCCACGAATAGGTACCTGAACCCGGACCCGATGCAGTTAAATTCAGATTTGCTCCCGTACACAACGGAGAATTTGCCCCAAGGGATAGAGTCCCTCCTGAAACAATCACCGTTTGTGTTTGATTGGAGGTATTCCCGTTGCCGTCGTTATAAGTCCACGTTACGGAATAGGTACCGGGTAAATTATAGGTTAAAGTAGCGGTTGTTCCCGTTATCGTTCCCGCACAGTTATCGGTTGCAGTAGGAGGGGTAAGCGTTCCTCCACAAGGCAAATTCAGCGTCGGAAGCGTTCCTGTATTGGGAACAGGCGCTGTTACATCATTCACAATCACCGACTGAGTTGCGGTAGAAGTATTGCCATTCCCGTCATCAAAGGTCCAGATTACAGAATAAGTCCCCTGACTATTGTAAGTAAGCGGAGCAGTAGTAGTTCCTGTAACTGTCCCTGCACAATTATCAGTAGTCGTTGGAGGCGTTATAGTCCCCCCGCACTGAATATTTGCGGCAGCAAGCGTAGGAGTAACAGGGGCAGTGACATCATCCACAATCACCGACTGAGTAGCTGTAGTAGAATTTCCATTCCCGTCATTAAATGTCCACACAACAGAGTATGTACCCTGTGAGTTGTATGTAAGCGGAGAAGTGGTTGTTCCAGTAATGGCTCCCGCACAATTGTCAGTAGTAGTAGGAGGAGAAAGTGTCAGAGAACATTGTCCGGTTGCAGCAGCAATTGAAGGAGAAACCGGAGCGGTATTATCTACTTTATTTACCGTAAAACTACAGGTTGCGGTTCTGTTACATGCATCCGTAGCGGTCAGGGTTACTGTAGTTGCGCCTGGACCTGTTACAGTAGAAGCAGGCAGGGGCGATTGAGCAACTGAAATTGGCGCAGGTCCGGTTGTAGTGGCAAGAGTGGTAAAATCTCCTAAAGTACTTCCGCAGCTTACATTCAGGTTTAAAGTTTGAGGAGCAGGACAGGTAATGGTAGGTGCTGAAGGGATATTAACCGTTACCGGAGTTCTTGGAGAAGGACAACCACTGCTGCCTGACCAGGATATAATAATTTGTCCGTTTCCGGTCTGATATCCCTGAGTTGTGCTGCCGCCTGTAAGACCGGTAATATAGGAAGAACCTCCTCCTCCCCCACCGGCTGCGACTCCGCTCCCGCTACCTGCGCCACCGCCACCGCCGCCACCAAAGTAGCCACCACCGCCGCCGCCACCGGAAACATCATAGTTACCCGTAGCACCCGCTCCGCCAATACCGGATGCACCGGCCGAGCCTGAAACCCCTCCTCCATCTCCCGGCGCACCAGCACCGCCTGCGGTAGAGGTTCCACCAAACCCTCCGTTTATACCCGAACCCGGATAGGAGAATCCACAATTCCCTGCTGCTACTCCATTCACCCCCGTTAAGCCGCCTCCGGCTCCGCCACTTCCCCCGCATCCGCAAGGCTGACACGTTCCGTTACAATAATCCCGACCGGCTCCACCACCTCCACCGGCCACTATGACGCGGTTAGTCAAAGCAGTTCCGCCCGCCCGGATATCCGAAGCGCCTCCGCCCCCTCCGGCGTATCCCCCGGAACAGGAACTCCCCGCATTGGACAGGCCTCCATTACCCCCTCCGTTAAACCCACCGGTTCCACTCGTATTGCCTTGTCCGCCAACATAAATATTCAGCACCTGACCCGGAGTAACTGTAAGTGTCCCCTGAGCCCTGCCACCCAGTCCGCCATTGGCGTTGGTAATAAGACGGTCAAGGGCATTGGCTCCCTGAGCACCCCGTGCATCGATTGTAATGGCCGTTACCCCCGTTGGAACCGTAAAGGTCTGAACACTGCCTGTATAATTAAATGTCTGAGAGCCCGGTGCAGGACCTCCGCCCGGAAACATTGCTTCTGCATAATAAGTAGTCGTGCCTGAAGGGGTTACTGCAAAGTTCGCCCCGCTTACACTTGCCCCTAATGAAGTCCCCCCCGTAGGTACTGTGTACCAGTTGATGGAAGTACCTGTGGTAGTCGCATTCAACTGTACCGTTGCCCCGTTACAAAATGTAGAGGGAGTAGCGGTAACCGGATTCGGGGAAGGCGGGAGAGTGAGAGTAACCGTTACCGGAACCCTGCTTGCTGAAACCAACCCATTACAGGACGATAATACCTGAGCATAATAGGTAGTGGTTCCCGTAGGAGAAACCGCAAAATTTGCACCGCTCAGAGAAGTACCGATACTGGCTCCTCCTGTGGGAACTGTGTACCATTGAATGGTATTCCCGGAAGAAATCGCCGAAAGATTTACCGTAGCCCCGGAACAACTGATGGTTGAGGGAGTTGCCGTAACCAGAGTAGCAGGGGAAGGAACCGTTGCGTCAAGCGTAACCGTTACCGGAGTTCTTGCCGAAGGACAACCACTGCTGCCTGACCATGATATAATAATTTGTCCGTTTCCGGTCTGATATCCCTGAGTAGTACTGCCGCCTGTAAGACCGGTGATGTAAGAAGAGCCTCCTCCTCCCCCACCGGCTGCGACTCCGCTCCCACTGCTTGCGCCACCGCCGCCGCCGCCGCCAAAGTAGCCACCACCGCCGCCGCCGCCGGAAACGTCATAGTCACCTGTAGCACCCGCTCCGCCTATACCTGACGCACCGGCCGAGCCTGAAACCCCTCCTCCATCTCCCGGCGCACCAGCACCGCCTGCGGTAGAGGTTCCACCAAACCCTCCGTTTATACCCGAACCCGGATAGGAGAATCCACAATTCCCTGCTGCTACTCCATTCACCCCCGTTAAGCCGCCTCCGGCTCCGCCACTTCCCCCGCATCCGCAAGGCTGACACGTTCCGTTACAATAATCCCGACCGGCTCCACCACCTCCACCGGCCACTATGACGCGGTTAGTCAAAGCAGTTCCGCCCGCCCGGATATCCGAAGCGCCTCCGCCCCCTCCGGCGTATCCCCCGGAACAGGAACTCCCCGCATTGGACAGGCCTCCATTACCCCCTCCGTTAAACCCACCGGTTCCACTCGTATTGCCTTGTCCGCCAACATAAATATTCAGCACCTGACCCGGAGTAACTGTAAGTGTCCCCTGAGCCCTGCCACCCAGTCCGCCATTGGCGTTGGTAATAAGACGGTCAAGGGCATTGGCTCCCTGAGCACCCCGTGCATCGATTGTAATGGCCGTTACCCCCGTTGGAACCGTAAAGGTCTGAACACTGCCTGTATAATTAAATGTCTGAGAGCCCGGTGCAGGACCTCCGCCCGGAAACATTGCTTCTGCATAATAAGTAGTCGTGCCTGAAGGGGTTACTGCAAAGTTCGCCCCGCTTACACTTGCCCCTAATGAAGTCCCCCCCGTAGGTACTGTGTACCAGTTGATGGAAGTACCTGTGGTAGTCGCATTCAACTGTACCGTTGCCCCGTTACAAAATGTAGAGGGAGTAGCGGTAACCGGATTCGGGGAAGGGAAAACCAAAGGGGTATTGGAGATATTTGCAGAAAAACCTAAATCATTTACAGTCGCATTTGAGCTAAAATGCACGGTCAGAGACCCGGTAAGCGAGGTTACCGTAGTTAAAGCAGGGGTTCCTGATACGGGTCCATACAGTATCGTACCACCCAGACCGGCTCCATCATAAATCGTCAGAAAATCTGCACCGCTTTCCGTCGAAAAAACCGTAAATGTAAGACTTACGGCATTACAACTCACAGTGGGATTGATAATCGTGTATCCATTGGAATTCTGCGCATAACTGGATGTACCTCCGTTATCACAAATAGAGCCGGAATTTGCGGCAATTGTATTATTTCCGCTTACCGGCACTGAATTAGTGCACTGAGCAAACACCGAACCTTGAAAACCTGAGACAAAAAACAACAAGAAAAGCAAATTGGTAATTTTTTTTTTCATACAACAGATATAGGATTAGGAGTATTTAATTAATGAAAAGCAAAGCTAATTACAAATATTTAATTTTTCAAATTTTTGTTTTTATTTCTTTACTCATTTTATAAAACTATCAGAGACAGTAGGTTTTAAAGAACCGGCAATACTAAATTCATTATTATTCATTTATTTGTTTTACTTTTGCAAAATATTAAAAATTATCTTCTAACCAACAGATTTAACTTGTCTGCAATTTATATCCATATTCCTTTTTGCCGTAAAGCATGTACGTATTGTGACTTTCATTTTGTCACAAATCTGGGACAGATACCGGTAATGCGTGATGCGATTAAACAGGAAATAATGCTTCGTAAAGGGTATTTCCCTGACAATGACAAAAATATACGAACTATTTATTTCGGAGGCGGAACTCCGAGTGTACTGACTCCTGAGGAAATTCAGGAATTGATTAATACCATTTATAATCATTTTCATGTAAAGAAGGAAAGTATAGAAGAAATCACCCTTGAATGCAACCCTGAAGACCTTACCAAGGAGTATATCCGGAAACTGAAAGAGGAAACCGACATCAACCGGATCAGTATTGGGATTCAGTCATTTGTGGAAAGAGATTTATTATGGATGCAAAGAGGTCACGCACACATTGAGATACAGGATATTATCCGGAATTGCAGAGAATCCGGTTTTAATAACATAACGGTTGATTTAATCCTCGGAATTCCGGGATTATCAGAGGAAGAGTGGGAAAATAATCTAAAAAAAGCAATATCCCTGAATGTGGAACACCTTTCTGTATATGCTTTAACCATGGAACCCAAAACAGCGCTTGCTCATCAGGTTAAAAAGCAAATAGTCAGAATGCCGGACGAAGAAGTTTTTGATAAACAATTTTTTCTGGCACATCAGTTACTTTGCGATGCCGGATACGAACATTATGAGCTTTCGAATTATGCCAAACCCGGCTTCCGGTCGATTCATAACCGCTCATACTGGAAGGGAGTGTTTTATTTAGGCGTTGGGCCTTCGGCACACAGTTTTAACGGAATGGAAAGAAGCTGGAATGTTTCCAATAATGCCAGATATACAGAAGCCCTGAAACAAATGAAAACTGCGGTTGAGGAAACAGAAATACTCAGTCTGGAAAACCGGTACAATGAATACATTATGACTCATTTAAGAATTGCGGAGGGGCTGGACACAGAATACATTAAACAATCATTTGGTATAAATATTTTCAGTACCTGCGGAGAGAAAATAGACGAAATGATTACCCGTAATTATTTAATCAGAGAGGGAACAAGGCTTAAGCCCACTCTTTCCGGATGGATGGTGTCGGACTATCTGGCCTCAGAATTATTTCTGGGATAATCCTCCCGGATTTAAATTTACATAAATAAAAAAAATGCCTTCCCTTTTCAGGAAGGCATTTTTTTTTATATTTCAATTCAGACTTAGCGGATAATCGTCACTGAGCCTTTATTCATTTTCTTCACTCCTTTGGACGTAGTATATTCCACCAGACAGATATAAACTCCTTCAGGACAAGGCTCTCCTTTTCTTACATCAAGGCCATTCCATTTGTCTGTTACATTACTGGATTCATACACAACTTTCCCCCATCTGTCATAGATAACCATATGATATGATTGTAAATTGTAGCTTCCCATTACAAAAAACTCATCATTTACCCTATCATAATTGGGCGAAAAAGCAGAAGGAATCCATACATCGCGGATATCATATACAAAAACATTTTTGGTAACCGTATCTTTACAACCCGATGCATTCGTTGCAATCAGTGTAACCGGAGCATAACCTTCACCCGGGAATGAGAAGAAAGGAGCCGCATTGGTAGAGTAATTTCCATCTCCAAACTGCCAAAGCAACGTAAGCCCCAAAGTAACAGGGTTGCCCGGACTTGTATAGGACGAGTCATTAAAATAAACGGTTTGGTTTACCTCAACGGTATCTCTTTCAAAATAAAAGTTGGCAACCGGACTTGGGTTGAGGGTAATATTTACCGTTTCCTCGCTTTCACCCGGACAGTTTGCAAGATAAGATACACTTCTTACGATATAGGTATGAGGGGCAATCACATCATTTACAGTATAACTTGTTCCCTCATTGATTAAATCACCGCTTAAATCATACCACTCAAAATGTGCGATGTCTGTGGAGGGTGAGGTAATCTGCAATACTGCGTCTGTCCATTTACATACTGCAACATCCTTTACCACAGGCGTTGGAGGAATATAATCCACCAATAATTGCACCTCGGAACGCTGATAGGAAGCACACCCATTCAATACGCTTTGCACATAATACACAGAGCTCGAAGTAGCACTTATACTATAATTCGGGCCGGTATGAATCGGCAGGGTAGCGACAAGATCCGTGTACCATTTAAAAGTACAACCTGCAGGACCCGAAACAGATAATACCGCAGTCTGACCCGGACAGATTGTATCGGGAATCGTAACTGCTGTATCCGGGCGTGGGTTTACCTGTACATTCACAACAGCATCAGGCCCGGTACAGCCAATTGCAGTGGAAGCATTTACATAAAATATGATATTCTGAGACAAAGCCGGGGTAATATACACATTTCCGGTAGCCAGCGGATTGGGAGAATTGGGGTTACTATACCAGTTAATGGTAGTGCCCGGAATAGGCTGAGCAGTCAAAGTAGCCTGCTCACCGGTACAAACGGTAACGTCAGGTACGGTAGGAGCCACAGGAATCTGATCTACATTCAGGAAAACAGGGGTTCTTAAAATACTGGTACACCCGTTGGCATCCGTAGCAGAAACATACAGAGTAGTATCGCCCGATACAGGACCAATATTAGGACTCGTTCCGGTAAAAACCGGTAAGCCGCCGGAAGCAGAAGTGTACCATATAAAGGTTACTCCCGGAGGAGCGGTTGCTACAAATACCCCATCCTCACCCGCACAAACAGGAGCAGCGGAAGCGGTGGGAGAAGCCGGTGCAACATTCACCAGAACCGTAAATGAGCCTCGGGTACTGGACGTACATGCCCCATTATTTACTGATTCAACATAATAGGTCGTGGTAACCGAAAGAGGAGGAGTAGTAAAGGTCGTTCCTGTTGTAATGGGAACTCCTCCTGTTGCCACATCATACCATGAAAGCACCTCATTACCTTGTGGCACAACCTGAAGGGTTGCGGATTCTCCTTCACAAATCGCATTGGAAGGCCCTGAGATAACCGGAACTGCCGGATAAGGAATTGCCCAGACCGAAACAGTATCCATTACATTACAGGTTCCGATGGTAGCGGTAGTAATATAATCAAATGTATCGGCAAGCGTTCCATTATTCACGATAGTCAGAACAGGATTCGAAATGGTATCAAAACTCAGTCCACTGCCCGGAGTCCAGGAATACGTATAATAAGGCAGTGAAGGTGAACCCAGATTGACGAGACTACCCTCACATCCGGACTGAGTGACACCTGCGTTTACTGTAGGGATTGGTACAAAGATATTTGCATTTTTGAGTGAATACAAAGCGTCTCCTCCTCCTCCGTTAGCAGCGGTAAATCCGAAAAATGCAGGGAAATTCAGCTGATAAAAACCACTTAACGTAGGATTCACTGAACCATTAAAATAAACATCTATGTTTCCGTTATTGTAAACGACTCTGATATTGTTGTAATTATCACTAAAAATCCCGGGAAGAGTGATTGTTGGGCCGGGACTGCATTCATCCGTTCCGTTATAGCGAATCTCAAGCTGAGGAGAAGTACCCGGACAGTTATTAAATCCATCAAAGCAAACGGAAAATCCGGTAATTCCTCCGGGAGGCAATCCTAAAGCTCCTCCACTAAAATTAGGAGTACTCCCAGGAATTGCAGAGGTCACAATAAAAGCCATCCCCTCAGGAGCTCCGTCAAACATTCTTATATCAAAATCTGCAATCCAGAAATTGCAATTGGCGGATAAATCCATAAAGCCATTAAAAAAAATCCCGCCCGCCGTTAGGTTTTGCTGAGGAGATAAGATTAATTCATTTGGGAAAAAATCCGGATCCCCGTTAGTATCCATCAGGTTAGGCACTCCGCCCCCGGCATCTGCAGAACCCAGCAAAGTCCACCCCGCTGTATTCATTGTAGGGCCATTCCCGTTCAGAGAAGCAAAAAGTGCCGTTTGCGCTTTTGATTCCAAAAACCCTGATAAAATCATTAAAACAAGTAAACTTTTCAATAAATTACACTTCATATAATAGATTATGTATTTGGCAACAAAATTAACGTTATAATTTTAACTTTATTAAAAATACTTGAATAAAATACCGCTTTTTCGTCAGAATGGTAAAAATACATGTCTGAACTGTATCTCTTTTATTCGTACTTTTAAAAATCTGCTGCAAATAAAAGATTTTTTTACAAATTTCTTGTTTAGTAAATTTAAAACTACTAATTTTGTCGCCTCATTGTAAAAGTCATGGATAAGTCCTTTGAAAAAATATTTTCTCTGAATTTAAACCGCATCAAAACCGGCTTAAATCATGAACAGTTTGAACTGAACGGCGATTTCTTTTCTCATTTTGAAAATACTCCTGTTCAGGATTGCGGCCTTAAGGCTGATCTTGAAATTCATCGTACTGATTCTCACATTGATGTGAAATTTCATATTCATGGATATGTGGTTGTAAGTTGTGACCGGTGTGCTGATGATATGAAACTTCCGCTTGACACTCAGGAGAGAGTCATTTATTCTTTTAGTGAAAAAATGAAAGACGCCGGAGATACTGAAGTTTTGTACGTGGATGAAAAAGCCACTGAACTTACTCTGGTTCAGGAACTGTATGATTTTGTATGCATCGCTCTTCCTTTCAGAAAAGTGCATGAAGATATCGGAGAAAATTGTGACCCTGAGATAATGAAATACATTATTTCTGATTCCGGTGACGACGACAATGAAAAAGAGATTGACCCAAGGTGGGAAAGTCTGAAAAATATCAATAAAAAAGATCAATAATTTATACATTAATATTTAAAAACCATGCCACATCCAAAACGCAGACAATCCAGTACACGCAGAGATAAGCGCAGAACGCATGATAAATTGATTGCAAGACCGTTTTATATTGACCCGATTACAGGCGAGGCTACCCTCTATCACAGAGTAAACCTTACTACGGGACGTTACAAGGGGCAGCAAGTATTTGAAGGCAAAGAAGAATAATTTTTTTATTCTCTATGATTTTATCTTAAAAAACATACCCGAAAGGAATTTTTCCCTTTCGGGATTTTTTGATTCTGTTTATCACATTTTTCCGGTTTGAGTCCGGAATATTTCTCTGATTAATTTTCGGTTTTATCAAAAAAAACTCTATTTATATGGCAAATAATTTATTGAAAGGAAAAAAAGGCGTTATTTTTGGTGCAATGGACGAAAACTCTATCGCATGGAAGGTAGCCGAGCAGGCTCACAGCGAAGGAGCAGAAATATTACTTTCCAATGTGCCCGTGGCTATCAGAATGGGGAGTATATCCGAGCTTGCCAAAAAACTGGGTACTGAGGTAATCCCCGCAGATGCTTCTTCTGTGGATGACCTGAATGCTTTATTTGCAGTTGCACAGGAAAAATTCGGAAAAATTGATTTCGTTTTACATTCCATCGGAATGTCTATCAATGTCCGAAAGAAAAAACCCTATACTGACCTGAACTACGATTTTCTACAAAAAACCTACGATATTTCGGCGGTGTCTTTCCATAAAATGATGCAGATTCTGTATCAGAAAGACCTCATGAATGACTGGGGCTCAATTCTCGCTTTGAGTTATATAGCTGCTCAGCGCACTTTCAGTGAATACAACGATATGGCGGAATCCAAAGCACTGCTTGAGTCCTATGCAAGAAGCTTCGGGTATCATTTTGGCGTGAAAAACAAAGTAAGGGTAAATACCATTTCTCAGTCCCCTACCCCAACTACAGCCGGAAGCGGCGTAAGTGGATTTGATAAAATGCTGCACTACGGCGAGTTGATGTCTCCCCTTGGAAATGCAACCGCAGACGAGTGCGCTGCCTACTGTATCATGATGTTTTCTGACTATACCCGAAAAATAACGATGCAAAACCTCTTCCATGACGGAGGATTTTCAAGCATGGGTGTTTCCAATACACTCCTGGAATATTTTAAAGAAGAGTAACCTTCCCCGGAAAGTATCGTATTGATTTACAGAAAAATACGATACTTTCTCTTTATTATTTTTATTATGAAACTCCTGAGTCAATTTCTGTTATTAAGCTCACTGGTATTGGGCCTTTCTGCCTGTCATCCCAAATCCGTAAACGAAAAAACGCATTACGGGGTGAATGCAATGGGAACACGCAAAGCCCAAAAAGTACTGCTGAAAGAAGCGGAAAAAACCACATGGCTTTTTGTCAAAAATTTTGACCCCTACAACGGCGGAATCACCACCCTTGCTGACCCCCAAAACCCGGTTTCAATTGAAATGTATGCCGATGGTACTTTTACAGAAACAGAAGGCAGTAACCGGAATAAAGGAAAATGGCTGATTGAAAAGAAAACCCGCAAACTGACTTTGATTTATACACAACAGGGAGATTTCAGCATTCCGGAACAATCACAGAAAGTCAATCTTGAATTTCAAATCCGGAAAAACACAGAGGATTCTCTTTGCCTGGCAATTCAGGGAAGGCATGGTTTTGTTGAAAAGCATTACATAAAAAAGAAATAATTCCGGCAGTATTTCTCCGGAAAATCCGCCTCATACACACGATTCTCTTTTCTTATTTCGGGAAATTCCCTATCTTTGAGCCATCAAATACCGACTTGAATGAAAGAGATTTTACATACCTATAAATTAAGGCTAACCAATATCAGTCAGGGAAACCGGGCGATTAAACTCCTGAAACTTAGCCCAAGAAGAGACCTTGACTTTACTTCGCTTGCTTTTCTGGAAGAAGAATCTGCTGAAATGCTCTTTCAAAAGGTACTGGCAGGAAAAAACGTTCGCCTGATTCAGAAATTAGACGCAAGATTTGAAAAAACCAACCTCGTTGACAAACAACTCAATCATATTTACCGTGAGCTTCAGGCTATTTTTGAAGAAACCGGAACGAAAGATTTGTATGTAGGATATCCTTTTGTAGAAGGAAAATTTGCTGACGGAACTCCTGTACGTTGTCCGGTTTTGCTTTTCCCCGTGGAGCTCATCCGAAACCTTCAGGGGAAACCCCGGTGGGCACTGGAAGTACCGAAAGATACTGAAATCATCCTCAATACTTCCTTTTTTCTTGCGTATGAACTGCATCAAAACCTAAGAATTCCTGCTGCTTTCTGGGACGAAATACCGGAATACAGCGAAGACTGGACGGCTTTTTTGCAAAATTTCTATCAGTTTCTGAAAAAATATGAAATAGAAGTCAATTTTAATCCGGTATTGTTTGAAAAAAAAATCGCTCCGTTTATACCTTATAATAAAGAGAAGATGGATGCTATGCCTGTGGGGGTGCTTACTTTTCAACCCAACCTGACTTTAGGGATTTTTCCGCAATCGGATTCTTCCCTGCTTCAGGATTATGAAACCCTCGAAGCCAATACCGCAGACTTTGACCTTCAGCGATTTTTTACTCCGGTAAATCAGGTGATGGCCCAAAGCAATACTTTACATACAGTGCCGGAGGAACTTCGTTTTTTTGTAACGCCTCTGGACAAATCTCAGGAAGAAGTATTACTGAAAATCAAAAGCGGAAAATCCCTTGTAGTACACGGACCTCCCGGAACCGGTAAATCCCAGGTAATTGTCAATATGATTGCCGACGCACTTACTCATGGGAAAAAAGTATTGGTTGTATCCCAGAAAAGAGCGGCTCTGGACGTCGTTTTTAAACGAATTTCAGCCCTCGGGTTGGGGGATTTTGCTGCGCTGGTACATGATCAGCAATCTGACAGGGTTCCTATTTTTCAGAAAATCAAAAAACAAATTGACGATATCCCTTTATTTCAGAAAGAAATTCAGGCTTTTGAAAGTATCCCCACTCAGAACGGATTCGACGTTTGGGCGAAACATGCTGACAATATGAGGCTCTTTTTTGATGACTTGTTTGAAGCACTGACTCAAAAACAAACCTTCGGACTGAATATTCATACCCTGTACCTCGAATGCAACCGCGAGGATATCCGTTTTAACCTGAGTGAGGTTGCCAGAGATTTATCTGTACTTTCCCTTCGTCAGCTGAATGAAAAACTGCTTCACCTGCTGGATTATGCAGAATTTTTCCAGAAAGAATATCCCTGGATAAACCGGATTCCTTTTTCAAAGTATGGATATCAGGATAAATTCACCCTTGCTGAAAAAATCGGAAAAATAAAACCGGTACAGGAAGCCCTGAAGGCACAATACGAAAATCTGAAAAAACTATTGGGTGACAACCTCCTGAATATAGAACAAAACAGGGAATACATCCGCACTTTCCGGAATGCCGAGGGGATTATTCAGGATGAAAAACTGCTTTCTGCCGTTCAGGCCATTTACAAAGACGGGCTCAAACCGGATTTTATTGCGGTCAGCCTTCGGGATATCTCCACTCATTTTCAAAACCTGAGCAATTCACGGCTGCTTAAGGGAGAAAAATGGGATACCGCACTTTCTTTATCCGAAAAATTCAAACTGTATCTCAGCAAGAAAAACGAAGCCTTCCGGATTTTTTCCGGAGAATACCATAAAGCCAATAGTTTTATACAGTCACTGCTCAGTACCAAAGGCTTTGAATGGAATGAAGCGGCTATTCCGTTTGTATCCGGTGAAGTTCAGAATTTTGAGCATTTCCTAAACACTTATACTCAGCTAATCCGTTTTTCTTTCTTCTCGGATTTCAAGACCGAAAATATCCTGAACGGATGGGAACAATGGCTGGAACAAAAACACTTTCAGTTTGACGCATGGCGATTTCTTGAAGGCATAAAACACCTTCAGTATCACAAGCCCGAGTTTAATCAGGGGGAATTGAATACCGGCAAATGGGAAAACTCCATCAAAATCATCCAACTCCTGGAGTCTTTTACCGACTTGCTTGAAGAAGCCGGTCAGCAATGGTCTGCATTTTTACATCCTGAGCAGATCAGCCTTCTCTTTCAGGAAATACAATCCGAAAAATGCGATTATGCGGATGCACTGAATCAATCCCTGCCAGAAGACTTTGAAGACCTCCGGCAACTCGATGTACTCCTCGATGGGTTTACCCCTGCCGAATATGCTGTACTTTCGGTAATCCGGCCTGTTATAGAACAAAATGCGCTCTCGCTGAAACAGGAATCTGCCCAAAAAGATCTGGTAAATGCCGTTCAGAATAGTATTTACTTTGAATGGATTCAGCAAACCGAGATAAAATATCCCGTTCTGACAGAAGTAAGTACCCGGGGATTTGTCAGAAAACAAGAGGATTATTCTGCCATTCTGGCCAATAAAAGAAACTCCCTCCTGACTTACATTTTTTACATTCTCAAAAAAAGAATTGCCGGAAACGCAGAATATGATAAAAACAATCAGCCTGTAAATTTCCGGGAAATCCTGCATCAGGTAAGTAAAAAAAGGAAGTTATGGACCGTCCGAAAACTGATACATACTTACTGGCATCAGGGACTTCATCACCTGATTCCCTGCTGGATGGCTTCTCCGGAATCTGTTTCGGCTATTTTCCCGATGGAAGAAAACTACTTTGACCTGGTTATCTTTGATGAGGCTTCCCAATGTTTTGTAGAAAGGGCTATTCCGGTAATGCTGAGGGGAAGACAAACGGTAATTGCCGGTGACGCAAAACAGCTTCAGCCTTTTGATATGTATTCTGTACGCTATGAAGAGGGTGAAGCCGTAGAAAATGAAATGGCACTGGAGGTAGAAAGCATTCTGGATCTGGCAAAAACCCACTGGGAAGAAGCCAAATTGAACTGGCACTACCGTTCCAAAGAAGAAGAATTGATTAATTTTTCCAATCAGGCTTTCTACGAGGGCAAATTACAGGTAATTCCGGCGGCAACTCCTGAGGCTGCTTTTCTTCCTCCCCTGGAATGGGCAGCCGTAAACGGTGAATGGAAAAACAACCGGAATGAAGTAGAAGCAAACCGGGTTCTCGAAATCGTGCTTCACTGGATCAATACTCCGGAACCGCCTTCTATGGGAATTGTTACTTTCAATTATTTTCAGCAGGAACTGATAAAAGATTTGCTGGATAAAAAACTGGAGGAGCTTGCCACTTCTGACCCGGTTATGTATGAAAAACTACAGGCGGCAATTCACAAAACTGAGAATGAGGAATACATGGGCTTATTTGTAAAAAATATCGAAAATGTACAGGGAGATGAACGGGATGTCATGATTTTTTCGGTAGGCTATGCTAAAAATGAACAGGGAAAACTCACCACTCAGTTTGGGCTCTTGAATTTATCCGGAGGAGAAAACCGGCTGAATGTAGCGATTACCCGCGCAAGGAAAAAAATATATGTGGTTTGTAGCTTCAATCCTTCGGACCTGAATGTGGAGGGCTCCAAATACGAAGGACCTAAACTCCTGAAAAGCTATCTTCAGTATGTGAAAGCCGTAAGCGAAGACAGACCCGAAGAAGCCAATCAGATTCTTCAATCGCAAAGTAATCAGGCCTTACCTGCTTCACAGGAAATTATGACGGAACACTTTGCCCGAAAACTGACAGAAGCCGGATTTTTTGTTATCCGGAACTTTGGAGATACTCAGTACAGAGTGGATCTGGCAGTAAAACGTAATCCTGAAGACCGGAGTTTTATCCTTGCGCTTGAGTGTGAGGGCGAAAACTACTTCTCCGGCGAGACGGCAAAAGAGAGAGAAGTGTACCGCAGGCAATTACTGTTGCAGCATGGCTGGAAAGTCCACCGGGTATGGGCACGTAACTTCTGGATGAATAAAGAAAAGGAGTGGGAAAAAATCATGGAGAAACTTCAGGAGGGGGGAGAATAAACCCTGAAAAAGAGGATTAAAAAGGAGAATTCGTTTTTAATAAAAGCCAAAAAGCCTGCAAATTCCCCAATACTAATGTATCCGGAAATCTACAGACTTTAAAAAAATCAAATTCAATGTTTTAATAATCAATATACAGAACCACCACCAATTTCTTCAATTTTCCAGATAGTATTAGGAATATTCATCCTTTTGGATCCGGTTGAATGCTGTTGTTGCAATTCATCATTTACGGGAGTAATCCTTTCTCCGGTAATTTCAACAGTTTCAGTAATTGCAAGCTCCTGAGCAAGATTTACTTTGATGATTTCAATTGCAGCACGGCTGTTATTCATAAAACCAAAATCTTTTTCAAAAGTAAAATAATACCACTCTAAATCCTTGACTTCTTTGAGGTTCGGATTTAGCTCCTCTTCTTTTCTGGGAGTTCTTTTTTTCTTTTTAAGGACAAATGTATGGCCCGGAGAAAGTGCCGACTTTACAGATGGGTATTCCGGATTCAATTTAGAACTGAGGGGATTATAAACACTCAGCAATAAGAAGGCAAAAACGAATGCTAAAGTAAATTTTCTCATACGCATTTAATAATTTGAAGGTTTATAGGACAGAAGAAGACGTTAAAGTTTGTGAATGGTATCGGTTTCAGTTCACTTCGCAAGCAAAGAAAAACAGTTTTTTTTATATTTCCAAGAAAAAAATATTTTTTTTTACTTTTTCGTATAATACATATTTATTTTAGTCCGTAAATTCAGAGAAAAGGGATTTTCAGGAATGGTATTTTCCCGTTAAAAACCATAAATTACTCCATTATCCGAAACATTTTTTTGTAAATTTTTGTTTGAAGAAAATGGACATTACACTCAGTATTTATGCCCTGATTCCGTTTCTGACTATTTTACAGGCGTCTGTTTTTGGTAGTTTACTGGTTTACAGGGGTTGGAAGGAAGAACGAAAATCCGACCTTTGGCTGGCATTAC
Organism: Bacteroidia bacterium; assembly: GCA_019695295.1. Classification (GTDB taxonomy): domain Bacteria; phylum Bacteroidota; class Bacteroidia; order J057; family J057; genus JAAFHL01. The sequence continues at coordinate 18,206 of JAIBAH010000001.1, forward strand.
TCCTGATGCTGATGGCACTTTCCAGCGTTCCCTTTATGCTGGGATGGCTGGGGATAGATTTCCTTTGGGAAAAGCTCACTTTCCTTCCCTGGGACGGTTATGAGCTGGCAATTCCTCCCGTCATTTATTTTTTTCTGTTAAGCCTCACCAATGTTTCCTACAGGTTTGAAAGAAAAAATCTGATTTACTTCCTGCCTTACTGCATTTATGTTATATATCACCTTCTGATTGGAATACAGGGAAATCCCTTTGCCAAAGAGTGGTGGCATTCAAAAGACGTTTATATTAATCCTGTTTTTGACCTTATCCTCCTGATAATGCAAATTTATCTGCTGATAAAATCCGTCCGATTGTACTTAACTTACAGAAAATGGGTAGAAGCAAGATATGCAGATTTGGAAAAAGTCAGTTTTACCTGGTTTCGGAATTATTTATATGTACTTACCGTCGTAGTTACGGTTCAGTGGATATTCAGAATCACGGATTATTTTCTGGATTATAATTATGCAGAAATGTGGTGGATATACCTGACCAATACTTTTTTCACCTATTACCTTAGCATTTCAGGCTATTCTCAGGGATTTATTCCGAACCTGGTATTTCCCAGAGAACCGGTTCCGGGGGATGAAATAATGGAAAAAATCAGCTTTGAAGAAGGAACTGCTCCTGCTAAGGCACTGCTGAATAATGAAGAGCTGGAAGCGTGGAAGCTGAAAGTAGAAAAACTGATAGAAAAAGAGGCTTTTTACCTTAATCCGGATATTTCCCTGCCCGACCTCGCCGAAAAAATGAATACCAATACTTCGGTACTTTCGTATGTCATCAACAAAGGATTCAATAAAAATTTCAATGATTTCATCAACGAACTCAGGGTAAATCTATGTATTCAAAAAATGAAGAATCCGGCTTTCAGTCATTATACTTTACTGGGAATCGCTTTTAGCTGCGGGTTTAATTCCAAGACTACTTTTAACAGAGCTTTTAAAAAAACTACCGGAAAAAATCCCAAAGAGTACTTTTCCGGGACCGAATCCTGCGATTAGGTTTCATATTATAATTTGAAAAGGCCGAAATTATATTCTGAAACGACCTCCAATCCGAAAACTGCCACTTTTGCGGCATCATTTTGTTTTTTTTTATTTACTCACATTTTAATTCAAAAAAATCATGAAAAAGTGTATTGCAGTTTTATTCATTTTAATTTCAGTGAATCTGTGTTTTGCCCAAAACCGAAAACCCCTAACCGGAAAGGGAGAACTTATCTCCAGAAAAGAACCCTTGCCCTCATTTAAAGTACTAGAATTTTATGGTATGGATGGACAAGTCACGGTTGATGTGCAAAAAAACGCTCAGCCGGAAATCCTCTGCAACGTGGATGAAAATCTCAATGATTTACTCCGGTATGAAGTCAGGGGAAAAACACTCGCTGTTTTTATCAATGGAAACCGGAATAATGTTTTGTATATCGAAAACACCCGGATTGAGGTAAAAATTGTGTGTCCGGAACTGGAGGAAATCCGTTTTGAAGGAAATGCCGATATTGCTGTAGCCGGGATAGAACAACAATCCTTAAAGGTAAAAAAAGAAGGGAATGGAAATATGACGCTCTCCGGAAAAGTGAATACACTCACAATTCATAAGGAAGGAAACGGAAAAGTAGATGCTCAGGCTTTACCGTCTGAATCTGCAGAAATCATGGGATTTGGAAACGGCAATATCTATGTAAATGCTTCTGTAATTGCCAAAGGAGTACTTAGCGGAAATGGTAGTGTAAAAAATACAGGTGAAGGAGAAACCCAAGGGACTACTTTCGGAAACGGTAAATTTATTTCCCGAAAAACGACTGAAAGCCTTTCTGCAAACCCTGTTCAAAGAGTACATATTACTTTTGTAAATGAAAGTGCGAAAAAAGAGAATATTATGTAAAGGGAATGAATGAAATGGAAGGCGGATTTTCCTATGGACTGGATTTGGGTCCTTTTGCCCGGCAATCCGAAACCTTGCCCGTCGGGACAGAGATATTCAGAAACGGAAAACTGATTGCTACCCTGAAAACAACGGATAATAATCAGAATGTAAAATTGTAATTCCGGTTTCGGTCAGATAAAAAAAAGCGGAGAAGTTGTATTCCCCGCTTTTTTGCTTTATTGGTATTCGTTTCTTTAATGACGGATGATTTTCCGCCATTCTTTTCCTTTATCAGTACTTGCCTGTATCCAGTAGATACCCGAAGGCAATGAAGCAACGGATATTCTTGTGTGATTGTACTCAGATTTATCAAAATTGAGTTCCTGAATCTTTCTGCCTTTTGCGTCAAATAAAGTAAGAGTGAGTGCTGAAGGAGAGGAGAAACGGATTTCTGTCTCAAAATACTCCGTTGCAGGATTGGGTTTTACAATCCAGGAAGCAATATCTGATGCGGTGAGTATGCTTACCCCTTCCGGACAAAGCAGAGAGTCCGATTGAGTACAACCATTGGAATCCGTAATCAGTACCGAAATCATTCCGGGAGCACAACTCACGGATGGAGTGGTCTGACCTGTGGACCAAAGGTAAGTATAGGGAGGAATACCACCGGACGCGGTTACACTAATCTGAGCAGGGGCAACACTGTCTATCTGAGAAACAATTGCGGTTGGCTCTGTAATCTGAAAGGTTTGAGAGCCTTCACATCCGAGTGAATCGGTCGCGGTAACGGTATAACTACCCGCAGTTAATCCCGAAAGGTTGTTTCCTGACTGACCGTTACTCCAAGAGTAGGTATAGGTATTGCCGTTACCTCCCGATGCTACAACAGAAACGATACCGTCATTCCCTCCATTACAATTAACATTTACTGGATTACCCGTTACTGCCACTGTTACCCCTGAGCCTACCGTAAAAGTGTCTTTTTTTACACATTGCAGAGAATCAGTTATCGTGACAACATAAGTGCCTGGTGCAAGACCGGACAACGAATTGGTAGCAGCACCGTTTGACCATGAATAGGAAAGTGGAGGTGTTCCTCCTGATGCAGTCAGGTTAATCGCACCTGTATTCTGACCCGCACAATAAGCGTCTTGTACCGTTGCGCTATTATTCACATTCAGACAAAGTCCCTTTATTCTATATACTTTTCCATCATCATTTCCACCTACAAAGAGCTCACCAACATTATTTTGACCAAAACAACTGTAACGATACGCCGTAAAGGTGCCAGCATTCAGATTGTTCCAGCCCCCGGCTCCGTTAGGCTCAATAAACCAGAATTTACCGGAACAATAATCGCAATAGATATATTTGCCGTAGAGGTCAGAGTAAATACTTCCTCTGTACACAAAACCACCCGTTACAGAACATGAGCCTCCTGTATGAGCATAAGTAGCGACAGGAGACACATACGTATTCTGAGGCTGACATCCGGCAGTATTATAGGCCGTATTGGCTTCATAGCACCTCCATCCGTAATTTTCCCCTCCAGTACTGCTTGCTGGTTGAAAATCAATCTCTTCATACATGTTTTGTCCCACATCTGCAATCCACATATCGCCGGTAAGTTTATCAAAACTATAACGCCAGGGATTCCGCAATCCGATTGACCATATTTCGGGTAAAGTACTGGTACTGCTGACAAAAGGGTTGGTAGAGGGAATATCATAAAGATTGCTGGCTGATGAATTATTGACATCAATCCGAATCATTTTACCCAGAAGGTCCTGAGGATTTTGGGCACGGTTACCAGGGTCTCCCGCACTTCCTCCATCTCCAAACCCCACATAAAGGTATCCGTCAGGGCCAAAATGCATATCGCCTCCATTGTGATTGGAATACGGCTGAGTAACCGTCAACAGAATCAATTCGCTGCTTGCGTCTGCCAGATTTGGATTTGCTGCGCTCACAGAATACCGGGCAATCACGGAGTTGTTCGAGTTATTAATATAATACACATAGAAATATCCGTTATTTTTATAGTCCGGATGAAAAGCAAGCCCTAAAAGTCCCTGTTCATTTCCACTGGATTTTACTTTTGAGTCAATATCCAGAAACGAAGGGGTTTGCCTTACGCCCAAAGAATCGCATACATCTATATAACCATTCTGGTTTACGACAAAAAGACGATTGTCTCCTGCACTTGCAATACAGGAAATCCGGGTGTAGCCTGTTGAAAATACCTGAAGGCTCATCAGATTCTGAGCCTGCGTATAATAGCTAAGCATAAAAAAAAGAATGAGTGAGAAATAATTTTTTTTCATCCGCATAAATGAGTTTTACAGTAAATGAATTTTGAAAAGCAAAGGTAATATTTTTTTTCAGACGAAATGAATGTACTAAGATTTCTTCCCTCAAAAAGCGTTTATTCTGTAATAATTGATCCTAATCCCGGCAATAATCCGAAAGCCTGCCGGAAAATTTAACAAAAAAGAAAAATACAATTAAACTTTCTTAACTTTATTCTGTCAAAGATACAAAATACGATAGATTATGGACGAAAAAGCATTAGTTCAACAGTTGAAATCGCCAGAAGGAAAAGAACCTGCATTCCGGAAACTGGTGCAGACTTATCAAAAAAATCTGTATTATCATATCCGGCGCATGACCAACAATCATGATGATACCGACGATATTCTTCAAAATACTTTTATACTTGTATGGAAGAATATTGATAAATTCAGAGAGGAGTCTTCCCTGAAAACATGGCTTTACAGGATAGCAACCAATGAAACAATTACTTTTCTGAACCAGAAAAATAAAAGGGCGTATGCTGATGTTGAGGTACTGGAAAATAAAACGGAGCATAGTACTTCCCATCAGACGCAACCGACCGGAGAGGAAATTCAGGAAAAACTAAAAAAAGCGATTGGATTACTTCCTGAAAAACAAAAGCTGGTTTTTAATATGAGATATTATGATGAAATGAGTTTTCGGGAAATTTCAGAAATTCTGGAAACCTCAGAGGGCGGATTAAAAGCGAACTATCATCATGCAGTAAAAAAAATTGAAGCCTTTCTGACCAGTGGTGAATGGAGTATTGCATGATAATTTATCAAAACAAAGAAAAACTGACAATGAAACACGAATTAGATAATTTCCCCCTGCTGAAAAGCCTTAAAAATATTCCCCTTCCGGAAGTGCCTGAGGGATATTTCGAACACTTTGAGGCCAACCTCATTGCTGATCTGAAGCTGAAGGAACTGAAACCTTTGATGTCAACAGAAGAACCTCCAGCCCATTATTTTGAGTTGCTGACGGAGTCAATTCTCTCGGTAACAGGAGTGCCTTTGCCAGAAGAATCAGAATATGAGGATATTCCTTACGGATATTTTGAAGAGCTTCCGGAAAGAATAGTGGAAACGGCCACTCAACAGGATGAACTGCCAGCTATATTTGACCGGATTCCCGTTCAAAAAGAAACGAAGGATGAAAATGCGTATTTTGAAAGTTTCGAGTCCAGACTGATGTCAAAAATTCAAAGTACTGAAACCGCAAAAAGTCAGCCTGCTCCCGTTTTTTCCCTGTGGGGAAGTAATGTCAGAAAGTTTGCTGTAGGTATTGCCGCCACTGTATTACTGGGTTTCGGAATAAGCAGAATCTATCAAAACCATACTGGCAATGTTTCTGACGCAATCGTTTCTTTTAGCAGTATTTCAGATCAGGAACTGATGGAATATCTTTCTGAAGACGAAGCTCTGGATATCGAAATTCTGAAAGAGGAACTCCCTTTGAGCGAAATCAAAAGCAAACCCACCGGAAATGCTGATTTTAAGGAAGTTTCTGATGATGAGCTTCTGGAATACCTTAATGATGACAGTTTTGGAGAAATTTAACTCCGTTAACAGTTTATATATTAGTATATCACTTTATTTATTTATTTATTTTTCATTTTTTTTCAATTATTTATATGAAACAGTTTATGAAATCCGCAGTCATCCTGCTAATAATTCTAACCTCCGGACTATATCTTGCCGCACAACCTCCCGGAGAGGATGACCCAAAGGAAAAAGAGAGAATCGAAGCCTTAAAAATTGCCTTTCTCACCAAGCGCCTCAGCCTTACACCTGACGAAGCTCAGAAATTCTGGCCTGTATATAATCAGTTTACAGGAGAGCTGGAAACGACCAAAAACGATTCCAAAATCATCAGAAAAGGAATGGGGAATGAGTTTCAGTCTATGTCGGACCCTGAAGTAGAAAAGTTTGTGGATGAGATGATGGCACAAAAGCGTAAAGAACTGGAAATTACAGAAAGGTATCACTCTCAGTTTAAAAAGGTGCTTCCAATCCGTAAAGTAGCGTTACTTTACAAATCCGAAAGGGAATTCAGAAAGCAGTTGCTCAGTGAGTTTAAAGCCCGTCAGGGAGTGGGAGTTCGCCCGGGCGGCCCCGGAAGACCCGGCGGAAGACCTTAAAATTATTCAAATTTACTTTAGTTGTTTTGAAGTTTTGGTTTAAGATAAAGGCAGCGGGATTCGTTGCCTTTATTTTTTGTTTTATCTCTACATTGTAGTACAGGCTCCGCTTCAGCAGCTGTTCCATCCCATTTTAGGCGGGAGAAAAAACCCCGTCAATTTTTTACATTTTACGAGGCCAATTTGCTGATTTACTGATTCTTTACTTTTTAACTTTATTGGGGATACTGATTTTCAGTTCTATTCCTGCTTCATTGTAAGAATACCCCAGAATATTGGTTGATAATGCGTTATTGTAGGCATAATACCCCAGGATATATCCGTAATCTTTCCAGCGATACCCGATTTTAGCATTCATCCGGTACATACTCTGCATTTCGAAATCGTCTATTTTCTGGACACCTCCGGCAATATTTGCATGATAAAGCAGTTTAGCCTTAGGCAAGGAAAGATTCTCACTCATCAAAAACAATTCTCCGGAAAGGTATCGCTGAGGACTGAAATAACTCTCATTCACAGAGTTTTTAAAGGTCAAAAAAGTCGTATTCAATCCCGTTTTTATACAGGGTTCCTCTTTAAAGTCATAATATAAGGAACTAAAAAACAGTTTGCGGTTGTTTTTATCGGAATAAGCCGTAAATATTCCCTGCCCGTACCAACCCATCCCTGAAAGGGTTTTGAGATTCATATTTACCCCGAAATCATGGGTAGTCAGTACCCTTTGCAATAAAGCAGCATTGTAATTCTGAATCTCTGTTTTTTCAAAAAGTTCAGCCGAGAAACGCTTTCCCAGTTTCCGGGTATAGGAAAACTCAACTACCGGCTTGTTAAAGGAACTAATCGCAGAAGTTGCAGCAAGAATCCCGACTTTCGCTCTGAAGGAGGAAATAGCCGAAATCCGGTATTGTCCGCCCAGCGAAAATATCATCGTATTGCTTTTATTCTGGTCAAAATCGGTAAGACTTCTTAACTGAAAACCAATCACAGGCTTTACTCTGCCCAGAGAGGGAATTCCCACCTCGGTTCTGAAATTATCCGATTGATTGTTTCCATTATCAAAACTATGAAAAAAGGCAGATTTTATATTTAATCCGTTTTCAAGCATCACCTTTCTTTTCATCGTAAGAATGTCTCTTTGTTCCGGAAACAAATTCAGGGAACTTTCCATCTGTGAAACGGCTTTACGGGTATTTCCCTCTGCAATCAGTGCATCTATATACCCCAGATGAAAATCCAGAGAAGCGGGCATCATTTCTTTCAGGGTTTCATAATCCGATACTCCTTTGGTGGCATCCTGATTCCATACTTTCAACCTTGCTTCTGCCAGAGAAAAAGCAGGCTCCTGCGGAAATCTCCGCTTCATGGAATCTATCAGGGCAAAAGCATCTTTAAATTTTTTATTCCATCCCAAAGCATTGATTTTGCCATTATATGCCTGAATCCGTTCTTTGTCACAGGTTACGCTTTCCAGCGCTTTATCTGCATAAATCATCGCTTTTGCTGGTTTTTTTTGCATAAAAACAGCATAGGAAATCCCGGAATAAGCCTGACTTACAAAACGATTCATGTTCACAAGCTGAGTATAAAAAGAAACGGCGTCCGAAAATTTTTCCCTGACCAGCTCAAGGGTAGCGGCAAGCATGAGGATATCTGCGTCTCCGGGATAATCCTTTAACAACCTGTCTATAATAGAAGCAGCTGAATTAATCCGGTTATTTTTGATTTCAGTATCTGCATACCCCATATAAATATATTTTCGGGAAACCTTTGCTGAAAAATTACCGGAATCTAATTTTAATACTTTTTCAATCGCGTCAGCCGCCAGGTTGTATCTTTTGAGAGAGGACAAAGTGTTGGCATAGCCCAGCATTGCCGCAAAGTTCAGCGAATCTCTTTTTACCAGTGCCTCATATTTATCTAATGCTTTAACGGGATTTTTTGCCCATAAAAAAGATTCTGCGTAGTTTAATTCCGTTTCAAAATCGGCAGGATAATCTTCCAGTAACTGAACAAAAACAGACTGTGCCACCTCGATTTTTCCGTTTAATCCGGCCGCTCTTCCGTAGCAAAGTCTTACTGTTTTGTGGGTTTTATACTCATTCGATAAAATCATTTCTCCAAAGAAGGTCTCAGCACTGGCAAACTCTCCCTTCTCAAGCATCTCAAAACCCTGCTGAAACGGGGACTGCCCAAAAATCCAAACAGGCATTACAAAGAAAAGTGCAATAGAAAACAATTTAAATTTTAGCATTTTGTTTATTAAATCTTGTATATAAAATCAGAAACATATATTAAATGATACACAAATTACATGCTACAAACCCGCTTTTCAGAGACTTTTCGGCGAAAAGCATAACATAGAAGATGAATAGCAGAAAAACACAGGTAAACAGTTGGCATATTTCCCTGATTTCACTGAACGGCTGATTTCTTCCATCCGGCGAACAAAGTCTGCATTTCGTCTAAAACCCTAAAAATCAGTGCATTTTGGCAAAAAAATTGTAAGGGTTATGGCATACAATTTCACTCTCTAATTTTAAAAATTATGCAAACGAAATATCAGATTAATAAAAGCCAGCGTACCGGAATTATTACCTTAACCATGGGTCTCTCTTTTTGTGGAAAAGAAGCACTGGAAATCAGAAAAGTACTGGAAAACCTGCTGAAAGAGGGAAACCGCTTTGTTTATATTAATGCAGAAAATGTAGAAAATACAGATTTAACCGGAATCAATGTACTTGCCGGAATGCTAAAAAAGTTCAGGGATAATAAAGGAGAGCTTTTCCTTACCTGTCGCAATAAAAGTTCTATGAGCGAGTGGCTTCACCTGACCAAGTTTGGTAAATTATTTCAGTCAATCAACGATAATTTAATCTAACAGAATGAAATCCATTTTAAAAACAGCCACAATTCTGACAATCAGCTCGCTTGTAGTCAATGGCGGAAATTATCTGATTAATTTATTTCTGGGTAAATACCTGAGTATCTCCGATTTTTCCGATGCTACGCTGATGATTACCCTGCTGATAGGAATTTCTTTTATGGCTACAGCCTTTCAACTGACCTCGGCAAAATGGTCTGCGGAGAATTCAGCGGAAGGAAACATTCAGGTTCAGTCACTGAATACACTAGCTCTGATACTGGGCGTGATTATGGGTGGAGGAATGATATTATTTGCCGGTCCACTCAGCGGTACTTTTCAGATTACCTCTCCATACTATTTTTACATGATGGGTTTCATTACTCCGTTTTACTTTCTCATGAGTGTGGGAAGAGGGGTTTTACAGGGAAAGGGGGAATGGAAAAAATGGATGATTTCCTATCAGGTGGAAATGTGGAGCAGGTTAATCTTAACCTTCATTATGGTCTTTGCCGGATTTGGAACAGGTGGTGCAGTGGCAGGACTTGGACTATCCGTAATCATTTCCTGGTTATTCGTTCCCAGGGCGCAATTCCACTCCGGATTCAGTATTACCGGGACAGACTCTTCCATTTGGGTGTATTTTTCAGGGATTCTGATTTATGAATTATCACAGATTTTAATCAATAACGGAGATATTTTGCTCGTGAAATCGTATTTCGACGGAGAAACTGCCGGGAAATATGCAGCACTGGGATTAATAGGAAGAATTGTATATTTCTCTTCATGGTCAGTAGCCAATTTATTAATCGGAGAAGTAATCCGCGAGGCAAAAAAATCCGGAAAAACGACAAAAATGTTTATTTATTCGCTCGTTTTCACTGCGCTTACCGGAGGTTTGATTGTTCTTTTCGTCTCTTTATTTTCAGAACAGATTCTCAGTTTGTGGATTGGGGATAACGGAATCAGTATTGCGCCGCTCATGGGTAAATATGCGATTGCAACTGTTTTATTCAGCCTGAGCAACATCATAGTATATTACAATCTTGCATTTGGCAGTAAAGCACCGGTTTTCATTACCCTTGCGGCCGGAGTCTTTCAGGTCATGCTCATCTCCCTGAATCATACAGACTTGCATTCAGTAATTCTTACACAGGTTTTTGTACAGTTTTGTCTTTTAGCGGTATTAAGTATCAGAGAACTGTACTTTACTATTTACCGTCAATCCTGTGCATTTTATTCCCTTAAAAAATCCGTTTATCGAAAATATTAAATAATTTATTTTCCAAAAACATAATTTTGCACAAAATTAAATTAAATATAAAAAAATTTTAAAATAATTATTTACATGAAATCTTTTTTTTCTAAAATCATTTTTCTTCTCGTTGTGATTGTCGCAGGCAATACCTCACTTTTTGCACAATATAATTTTCTGAGTCCTTATAATGCTCAGGGGGTTCCGCTGAATATCCTGACCGACTCAGTGGATGCTCAGCTGCTTGCCAATATTCAGGCTTCACTGCCGGAAAATTATCCGGTTCCGACTTATCATCCTGAGTATCTTGCTTCAGGAATTGATACAGATTTATTACTCACAGATTCGGCTTCCGTTTGGGTAACATTTGTGGAGGAGGGCGCAGGCTACAGAAACGTTCTGGGATTCTATACCTACACGGGTACTCCCTCCCCTACTCCCCCGTCACAGCAGGATATTACCATTATATTTCCCAACGTAAGCAAAGTAAACAGCGGTGGTGGACTTACCACAGGAAATCAGATGTTTTTGGGCACCTTTCCGGCAGGCACCAAAATCGGATGGGTGTTGATTGCGAATGGTTTCAATATCAACACGGGTAATGTAACCAACGGAAACTGGATTTTATACTCCAATCCGGATTACAACCCTGAATCAGACTCATTGCTGAGAATTCATAATGTGTTGCTGTATGATTCCCTTACCCAAAAATTAGTACTGGGTTTTGAGGATATCAGAAGAGATTATGGAAACTGTGATCAGGACTTTAATGACGCTTTATTTTATGTTACAACCAACCCGGATACCGCAATGTATGTAGCAAATGTAAACCGTACCACCGAAGGCGTACCCGGCGTAGGAAGCGGAAATAACGGCGGGCTGGAAAGTGACGGAAGGCTTGCTTCCCTTGTGGCTGTCAGGAAATTTGACAGGTTAAAAAACGTAACTGTTGATTATGATCATCCTCAGGTAGAAAATAAATTTACTGCTGTATTGAATACTGCCCGTTTTGCAGGAAGTGACGAGCTCTCTTTGTTTTTCCCTGAAACTCCTTTTCCCAATGCAAACGGATATGCATCTACCCCAACAGACCTTGTTAATATCACCAATGCAAAAGAAGTAATGTCGGTTGATTATTTTGAGGAGGAAAAAAGAACAGGGGTTATCCTTGCTACCTTAACCGAAAACGAAGTATATAATCATACGAAAGTAATATGCGACCGTCTTGCAGGTGCTTCCCTGAATCAAATCAGAACGCTGAATGTTGAAGGGTACTCTTTTATCCTGACCCGTTTGACGCAGGCCGACGGAAATACAGAATATGCAACCCACTTTGTGGTTTATGAAAAAGACGATAAATTATATTTACAAACCGAATGGGGACTCGGACAGTATCCTGAAAACGACAAGTTCTATAATTTTCAGATTTGGGCTAAAGCCCCTCATATTACACAAAAAATGATCGAGGAAGTACTGATTAAACTCAATGAATATAAATCCCTTGAATTTGTTCAGAGTCAGTTACTTTTACCGAAAGTATATGTAAGAAAAGGAAACTACCGTGATGGAGTTCTGCAACTGGAAGTTGAAAATCAGTGTGGTGCAACTGAAGTAACCTTTAATGGTGCATTATCCAGAACTGAAACTGCCGGTATGTTTGAAGACTGGACATTCAGTTTTCCTCTTTCCGGTCAGGCGGTTGAGACTTTTAGTTTACCGGTGGGAAAACTCTTTGATACGGGCTTCTCCGTAAAAAACAATATGAGTCAGGAAGAGGATTACCTTTATCTTGCCGACGGACCCTGGGGAATTGCCCCTTCTACGGCTGAAGATAATATCACTCTGTTCGAAGTAAGTCATACTGACGCTTTCAGCAATGCAGCAACTGAAATGGCCGTGGAAAGAAATGTAGAGGCAAAAGGAAGCGTTTTTTCAGGGGTTTCCCTGTTCAGAATTTTCAAATCGAATGCAGCTCCGGTAAACCTGAATCAATACAGTCATTTGACTTTCAAGGGGATGAACAAAGGGGAAATTGAAATGGTGTTGGTAAAAGCTTCTGTAAAAGAATGGGGAAATCAGCCTCGCACAAGCCTGAAGCTCGGTGAGTCCCTTAGCGATTATTCTTTCCCTCTTTCTGTCTTCCGTACCGGAAATTCAGCAGTAGATTTTTCTGACGTAACTTCTGTTGTGTTTGCAATAAAAGGAGACAGCCGTACTATCAAAGATTTTGAGATTCAGATTCAGAACTTAGCATTTGTAAGCAAAGAATCAATCAATGAGGAACTGACAGTGGATAATATTCAGCCTTTTCCCAATCCTGCAAAAGAGAATGTAACCCTGAAATTCATCGCAAATGAATCAGAAGACGCTACGGTAAATATTTTTGACAAGACAGGCAAGCTGGTTTTACAGAAAGTAATCAGCATAAAGCAAGGAGAAAATGCCCAAAACATCACCGTATCTGAAATTGAAAGCGGGGTATATTTCCTGCAGTTACGCAGAAATAATGGAGTTTCTCAGTGTAAGTTGCTGATTGACTAATCCACTTCCGGGGAAAATTTTTCCGGAAAAACAAAAACGGGATAGCGGAGGTCTGAAAATGAAGGCCCCCATTCAAAACAGACTTCCGCTATTTTTTAAGTAATAAACAATCTCTGTATATAAAGTTAAGTTAGTGAAAAACAAATTTTAGCAACTGTAAAAAACCATCATAAAAAAGCGGTTCGTGAGAGCGGCTTTTTTTTATTCCCCATTCCTTGCAATGCGAAAACCGATTTCTGCGTTTCTTCTGGCAGGGTCAAAGGAAGAGCGGTTGGCAATACGGACAAATGAACTGCTTTTGGCAAAAGAGCCTCCCCGGATAATCCTTTTATTTTCTCCGGATTCAGCACTTGCGTCTTCATAAGGTCCGTAGATATCCAGGCACCACTCATATACATTACCGGACATATCGTACAATCCCAGAGCATTGGGTTTTTTCATACCCACGGGATGAGCCATCAGCATACTGTTTTCATTATACCATGCGAGTTGATTGGCGTCGCTTCCTCCGCTGTATCTTTTGTTTTCAGCCAGATTTCCTCCTCTTGCGGCATATTCCCATTCGGCTTCAGCAGGCAGGCGGTAATTCAGCCCGGTTTTTTCCGAAAGCCATTTGCAAAAGTCCGTGGCTTCATACCATGTAACCCCCGAAACCGGCAAATCATTATTCCAGTCAGAACTCCCTCCCGGAAAAAGCACAGACTCCCGCCCGGTTTCTTTACAATATATTTTCCACTGACCTACCGTTACTTCATACTTACTGAGATAAAAATTATCGGTCCATACAGAATGTACCGGAAGTTCGTCTTTATTTCCCTCCTCACTGCCCATATAAAAAGCCCCCTTTTCGATGGCAATCATTTCCAGCCCTTTTAAAGCAGATTCCTTATAATTCTTAAAAGGCAGGTCCTGATTATTAAAATACAAACCTTTCATCAAAGAGTCTCTTTTTCTGACAGCCATCAGCGAGTCCTGATAATAAATTAACCTGGGGTCGCGGTCAAAGTTTTTGTTTCTGCCCTCAGCAGGAGCCGGTTTAGGTACCGGATTTGCTTTCAGTCCGGGTTTTTCTGCGACCACTTGCTTTACAGGAGGCGTTTTCCCATCCTGTATCTGAAACTTTGCGAGCAACATCAACCGGAAAGAACCGTTGGACTGCGGCACAAGATACGACCAGATCTGATTTACCTGACGGTAGAGAATCATTTCATCCGCACTTTTGTAATCCGTTACCTCAAAATTTTCAACGGATATAAACTCCATACTTCTCTTAATCGTAGTAAAATTCTGCTGAAGCTGATCATATAACCGCATGGTTTCTTTTGCCAAAGCCTCAGCAGGGTCTCCCTCAATCATCACCTGAGTCTCTTTATATTGCAATTCCTGTTCTTTTATCCCGTTCCATTGCTTGTTTAGTTCCGTCATCCGGTCTTTTAGAGTATTGAGCGCACTGAGTACAGAGGCTTCTGCATCCGCAGGATTATAACTTGCCCCCGGTATTGTTTCAATGGTACTTTTCAGTTTTACTTTCCGCGTTTGCATCCGTTGAGTATATTCTGCAATATCATGATCAATTTTACGGATTTCATCCTCGCCCTGAAGGAGAATTTCGGCCTGTCTTTGGTCAGCATCTGCATTTTCATTTTGAATCACCAAACTGTTTGTGCTGATTTTCTGATTGATTTCTGATATGACAGATTCCGGAACGTTATATTTCTGAAGAATAAGCGCAAAATTAGGGTCAGTCATCAGATTCACTACGACTTCATTGCCCGTTCCGGAAGGAGCACTGGTAGTTTTTAAAGCATCTTTTTTGGCGGGAGATACATTTACCTTCACAACATAAATAAAACACTTGTTTTTGTAATCTGCATTGGTCATCAGATCAGAAACCGGCGTTACATCACCTCCCTTGAAAGAAGTGATTACATCTTTGACGTTTTCATAATCTTTTACTTCGGTCAGACGCTCAATTCTTTCCCCGTTCAAGTCCGAAATTGCATACGGAGCAAGTGCAGACTGTGCATTTCTGATGAATACATTTTTATTGTCCATCAGATTTATTTCGGGTAAAACCACGAGAAACAATCCGCTGTGGCGGGTTTTCGTGAGATTTTCTTCCAGAGTCTGAATGGAAGAAATCTTGCTTTGTTTCAGGTCCTCAATCTGACGCTGAATTCCGGCGACATCTTTCAGGCTCAGAATTTCCTGATATTTCAGTCCGGTTGCGGCAATATTTCCCTGAATCGTTCTCAGTTCGTCTTCTGTTTTGGAATTGCATTTATCCAGATAATTTTTCACTGAAAGAATATCATTATCATTATAAAATACCTGTGATGAACGGATTTTTTCCGTAACGGAAGCCTCTGAAAAAGCCGGTGATTTTATCGTAAGCGGATTATCCGGAAGACAGTTAGCCCACTGAGCTACAAGAGAAAGATGAAACCAAAAAGCGGTGGATAATAAGGTAATTTTTTTATTCATAATTTCAGGATTAATGGATTTACAATGCCGGATTTC
The DNA here is from genome assembly GCA_019695295.1 of Bacteroidia bacterium. Lineage (GTDB taxonomy): Bacteria > Bacteroidota > Bacteroidia > J057 > J057 > JAAFHL01. The sequence goes on from JAIBAH010000001.1 coordinate 33,767, forward strand.
AGGAGTATCCCAAAGTCCGACATTGTAAAAAGCGTAAAAAATTGATTAATGAATCAGAGAAATAATAAATGGAATAGCCAGTGAGCCAATTTCTTTTACCCACTTCAGCCACTTGCGTGCCTTGGGTTGTGCGTCTGTATTGATACGGATGGAGCCATCAAAATCCTGAATAGCATCCAGTACATGAACTCCTTTATTGAGGTTTAAATCCTTGAGTAGTTCTTTTCCCAGTTTAATATAAGGAGGAAACTGCCCTTTGATGGGGTCATAGTACTGAGACAAATCCAGCAATAATTGCCCGTTCTGATCGGTAATTACCGGGAAAAGAGCCGGATTAAATTGTCCGTCGGTAAAATTGAGTACAAACTGAGAAAGTGAGTCCTGAATGGCAGGATTGATACTTACCGGATTCATATTCGGAGAAAGAGATGGGTTTTTGGTATCCATCTGTCTTTTCACTACCGGCGCAAGGCCGTTTTTATCATAGAGCGGCATTCTTACGGTTACTTCCACCGCCTCTTTTGTAATGACAGGCTCGCCATAAATCCTTACTCCTTTTACAATCCCCTCAACCCGGGAGGTAACGATATCACTTTCGGTCATCAAATCCTTCACGGTAGTCTCTCTCATTATCTGAATTCCCTCAATGGTTTCCAGCAGATTGGCTTTTGCTACCACTTCTGCACCTCTTTTGGCCATTTCAATAGCCTGTTGTTCATTGGGAAACTTCTGACGGTTGATAAAGCTGATGCCTTTGGCTTCTGCAAACTGCCCTGTCCAGTCCACCTGACCATTATTCTGTTGCTGTACAACGTGCTGATCCTGTTCAATTTCCACCTGCTGATTCCCGATTGTAACCCTGGGTTTGGGTACGTTGGTAGCAGAAGTTGAGCGAGGTTTGGGTGTGGTCGAGGACGAGCCTTTGGGGTTAGCCTGAGTCGAGGTAGTCGTACTTCCTTTGGGTAAATCCTTAGGAGTATTCACCTCGTGAGATTCAACGTTATTTCTGGGAGTAGATGAAGTAGTGGTATTATTTCCCCCCTTTTTTCCCTGTGCAAAAAGAGAGGTGAAGCCTACTGTGCAGTACAAGAATGTCAAAATGAATAATAATTGTTTCATAAGCTTTTTAAAATTTTGGTTAAATAAATTATTTTTCACAAATATACGAATGCAGCGGAAGCAATTTTCACTAAAATGAATATCAGTGTCAGGATTTTCTTGAATGTGTGTAAATTTGATTATCAAATTATAGAATTTATGGTATTGGATAGTGTGCTAAAACGACTCAATTATTTTTCAATTTCCTCCAGTAATATGAAATGATATACCCTCTATAGTAAAACAAGTACTGCCTGAAGACAATTTTCCACCTCTCCCGTAAATATCATTATTGCTAAAATAGTCAAATGAAGAGTTACCTATACTTTTCAGTTTCTTACCTCTTCCATAGATATCATTGCTACTATAATAATCAAAGGAAACATTTCCTACTTGTTTTACTTTACCGCCTCTTTCATATATATCATTATTGCTAAAATAGTCGAATGAAGAGTTACCGATACTTTTCAGTTTCATACCTCTTCCATAAATATCATTATTACTATAATAATCAAAGGAAACATTTCCCACTTGTTTTACTTTACCGCCTCTTTCATAAATATCATTATTGCTAAAATAGTCGAATGAAACATTACCTACCCTCTGCGTTTTCCCACCTCTTCCATAAACATCATTGTTGCTGTAATAATCTCGGCTTCCACCCATACCAATATCAATGATTTCACCCATAGAATTGATTCTTACAAATGCCGAACTGCCAACATCAATTGTTGTTTCAAAATTACCATAAATATCTATCTCCATTTTTTTTACTTGTGCAAAAAGAGAAACAGAACCTAAGGTACAGAACAAAAATGTCACCATAAACAATAATTGTTTCATAAGTTTTTTTAAAAAATTGGTTAAAAATTATCAAATCTCACAAATTTACCAAGTGTAGAAAAAGTAGTTTCACTAAAATGAATATCAGTGTCAGGATTTTCTTGAATGTGTGTAAATTTGATTATCAAATTATAGAATTTGTATTCAAAAAATAAAATTTTTTATCGATAAATATGCCAATTTTTTACGAGCAAGCCATAGTATGAATAGTTATGTTTTTATACTCTCATAGAAATTCTTTATCTTTGCGAAAACTATCAAAAATTATGTGATTATGACTTATTTAGAAATAGTAGAGGAGGTGCTTAAGCATAGCAAAAAACCGCTTTCTTATATGGAGATTTGGAGGGAGGCTGAAAGATTAGGGTTTGCTTCAAAAAAAGAGATTCAAGGTAAAACGCCTTGGAATACCATTTCTGCACTTATTTCTTTAGATATACGAGATAATCCAAACACATATTTTGTAAAAGTAGAAGAAAAGCCAACTAAATATGGGTTAGTTAATTGGGAAAGAAGTAATCAAATAGAAACTATTGAAAATAATGACAATGAAATGGTTGAAGGAGATGATATAGATAATTATGAAACGGATGTACAGATTTTTGACCCACTTAAACAAGATATAGACCCAATACAGGATAAATGGTCTGTATTTGACCATATCCGTAAGTTAAAGAATGGGCGACTTATTATTGAAAATATTGAATTTCAACGAAAATTCGTTTGGGATATAGAAAAACAAAGTAGATTTATTGAATCTATTTTGATGGGTTTTCCTATTCCTCCTTTTTATTTGAATGCAAAACCAGATGGCGCATATATTATCATTGATGGATTGCAGCGAACTAAAACATTAAGTTATTTTTTGAAAGATGAGTTCTCTTTAAAGGGTTTACATTCCTTGAAACAACTAGAAAGAAAGAAATTCTCGGATTTGCCAATGGCATTACAAGCAAAAATTGAAGATAAAGGCTTAAATGTTTATATTTTAAAAGCTACTACCCCTCCCCGGGTAATTTATGAATTGTTTGATAGAATTAATACAGGAGGAACACAACTCACTCGTCAGGAAGTTAGAAATGGTATATTTATAGGTAAATCTACTCGTTTATTAAAGGAAATTGCTCATGACGAAATATTTGAACAAGCTACTGATTATGGAGTTGGGCAAAGTAGAATGAAAGATGAAGAAATGGTATTACGCTATTTAGCATTTAAATTACAAGGTTATGAGAGTTATAGAGATGATTTAAGTCCTTTTGTAGAATTAGCTATGGCAATGATGAATGACATGGCAGATAAAGAATTAGAAAAATTGAAAGTAGATGCCAAAAGAGCATTTGAATGGTCATATAAATTATTTGGCAAACAAAACTTTCGTATTCCTTTGTATGAAGAAAATGGTAGCATCAAAGACAGACGAGGGGCTATCAATGTTTCTGTGTTGGAAAGTGTATGTTACGTATTGTCAAATTGTTCAGATGAGTTTTTAGCAAAAAATAAAGAAAAAATCAATAAAAACTACTATGAATTAACCAAAAATAAACAATACTTAGAAAGTGTAAAAACGTCAACGGGAAATGTTAAAAAAGTACATACTCGTTTTCAATTAGCGCAAGAAATTTTAACCAAAATATGATAACATCTATCTCGCTTACCAATTTTAAATGCTATGGAGAAACAACCACTTTTCCCCTTAGCAAAATCAATTTATTAACAGGGATTAATGGAAAAGGGAAATCTTCTTTTTTGCAGAGTTTGCTTTTGTTTAGGCAGTCGGTAGAACATAACCCAAATACAAAATCGCTTATTTTGAATGGTAGTTGTGTGAACTTAGGGGCATTCAAAGATGTGAAAAACAAGTATAAACCTAATGATATGCCTATTTATGTTAAGTTTGAAACTTATGATAAAAATACGGATATATCCTTATCTTTTTATTATGATTTTGTTGAGAATGAAAAAGATGATAGGAACTTACTGTTAGGAGTGTTTCACTTAGATTCTTCCAAGCAAGTCATTATGAAACACATAGATAATGACCAAAGTAAAGTGAAATGGTACAGGGTGGAAAGAAACGCAGAAGGGGCATATTCTGACCCAGATTCAAAGTTAAAATATTTTCACCTTTTATGTCCCAATGACATACAAATAAAACCTCCTTATGACGACAGGTATGATTTGGAAGAATATTTCTCATTTTACCATATTCATTATGTTGCTGCCGACCGTTTAGGTCCTCAAGAATTTTATCCCAAAAATAATTTGGATGATTTTATACATGTAGGCAAAAAAGGCGAATACATAGCAGATGTACTTTATTTTTACCAAAAACAGCAACTTATCATTCCGCATCTCGGACTTGCATTTCCAGATTCAGAGCCTGCACACAATAAAGATTATCGTTTACAAATCCAAGCAGGTCAATGGCTCTCTTATATCTTAGATACCGAAAATGTAAGTATTATTTTGAATGATTATCCTGTCTATCTTGATATTGCTTTCAAAATGGGGACAAAAACCTACACTCCCCCCAACGTAGGCTTCGGTTACTCCTATATTCTCCCTATCATTGTAGCAGGTTTAGTTGCCAAAGAAAACGAAATTCTCATTATCGAAAATCCAGAGGCGCATTTGCACCCACGAGCGCAGTCGAGGTTGGCAAATTTTTTGGCGAGGGTCGCAAGTATGGGTGTGCAGGTGTTTATAGAGTCGCATAGTGAGCATATTTTGAATGGGATTAGAGTAGCTACCCTTAAGCCTGATATACAATTAAATAATGAAGATGTTAGTGTCTTATATTTTCAAGATAATGAAAAGTACCCTTTTATACAACTGCCAATCGAAAAAGATGGAAGTATCAAAAATTGGGTAGATGGCTTTTTTGATCAACAAGAGATTGATTTGGCAGAACTTTTTAAATTAAATAGAAACAAAAAATGAAAACGGATTTTTATTTACTCAATCATTCTTTTCGTTATCAAGAAGGAATAAGCTTATCAGATTTAGAAGAAAGATTAAAACACTTAGCCACAGATTATGACTATATTCGTCAATATAAAGATAGGGATAAAGTAAGAAGGCATGAATCCATTTATGAAGAAGTCCTTTTTGGAAATGATAGTGTTATGGATATTTTATATAATGGGAAATTAAAAGGAGTAATAGATAGAGATGCAATCGAAGCACTAAGAACAATTATTGACAAATCAGAGGCAGATTCGATAAGTTCACAAGAAGTAATAGAACGTTTATTACAAGAACATAGCCAAGAGCAAGTGTATGGCTTGCTTTGTTTACATCCAATAGATAATGTTCCCAAAGAATTCCTTGTTTATAATAAATATAATTGGTTATCATTTCATCGCTATTTTTTAGGGGTTTATCCTAAAAATGTAGCGTTCTATTTTCAAGAGTGTAAAAAATATTTCCCTGAACTACATTTTCATGAAAGGAACGAAACAACTATAAATACTTTGTTTGATAAGTTTACTAAAAAAATCATAGAACATCTGTCTCATTTGCACGATAGTTTTAATAACTGTAAGACAGACCCTTACAATAGAGTAGAAACATTAAAACGTTTTTCAGTGGCATGTGATTTAGATGAGGAGGCAAGTAATGAGGGAGATGCGAGCCGAAAAAAAGCTTTTACATTTAGTTTTGAAAACAATAGAGGAGTATTTGAAGAAGTTTGTTGTGAACCACATCTGAAATTATGTAGAAGTGATGCGTATCCTGGGGATGCAGAGTATTATTTTTATAGAATTTATTTCCATGAAGGAAAAACAGATAAAGATACAAATATCGCAAATGGTAAGATATTAATTGGGCATATTGGCAAGCACTTGTAAGAAGCCATATCATTTAAACAAGCCTTCTTCTTTCAAATTCACCGCATATACATCAAAATCAACTCTGTCATCTCTGTATAAACAAGCTTTCTTTGGGAATACTCCCCTATTAGCACATAAAAACCCGATAATCCCTTGAGCTAAAATTTATTTTTTTACTTTTTCTTAAATAAAATTGTAAAATTGTATTTTTATGTAAATCTTTGTTTCCTTGAATCAGATTTAAACTAATTTTTTAACGCTTAGAACACAAAAAATAGTCGTCGCTTATGAAAATTATTGACTTTCGTGTAATGAGGGGGCCCAACCTGTGGTCTATCCGCCGCCATAAACTCATCGTAATGAGACTGGACCTTGAAGAAATGGAGCAATATCCTTCCAATATGATTCCGGGATTTCTTGAAAGAATGCAGGAATTAATGCCTTCATTATATGAACACCGTTGTTCTGAAGGGTGTCCCGGAGGATTTTATATCAGAGTCAGGGAAGGTACCTGGATGGGGCATATCGTCGAACACATTGCCCTGGAACTTCAGACTTTAGCCGGAATGGATACTGGTTTTGGCAGAACCCGCTCTACCGGAGAGCACGGAATTTACAACGTGGTATATTCCTATCTAGAAGAAAAAGCCGGATTATATGCCGGAAAAGCTGCGGTAAAAATCGTTGAGGCTCTGATTAAAGGCTTTCCCTATAACCTCTCTGAGGATATTCAGCAACTCAAGGAAATCCGGGAAAGCGAAAGACTTGGGCCAAGTACAGGCAGTCTTGTGGAAGAAGCTGCCAAAAGAGGCATTCCGTACATGAGGCTCAATAAGTACTCTCTCGTGCAACTGGGATATGGGTGTAACCAAAAAAGAATTCAGGCTACAATTGCTTCCACTACAAGTAATATCGCCGTTGAAATTGCCTGCGATAAAGAAGATACCAAAGACTTACTGGAATTAATGAATATTCCTGTGCCTAAGGGGACTATCGTATATGACAATGAGGATTTGGAAGAAGCCCTGAATGACTTTGGGTTTCCGCTGGTTTTTAAACCCGTTAACGGCAATCACGGCAAAGGAGCTACCATCGAAGTGAATACCAAAGAAGCAGCTGTTCAGGCACTCGAAAGAGCACAACAATATTCCAAAGGGGTAATCGTAGAGCAGTTTGTAAACGGACATGACTACCGGCTGCTGGTAATTAACTATAAGTTTGTAGCTGCTGCCAAAAGAACGCCCGCTGCCGTTAACGGAGACGGCGTTCACTCAATTCAGCAACTCGTTGATATGGTAAACAGTGACCCGAAAAGAGGATACGGTCACGAAAATGTATTAACCGCTATCAAAATAGACGATATGTCTCTGGGGATTCTGGCCAAGAAAGGACTTACGCTGGAAAGTATTTTACCTGCCGGTGAGGAACTCTATCTGAAAACCACTGCCAACCTCAGTACAGGAGGTACTTCTACAGATGTGACAGACATTGTACATCCTTATAATGTATTCATGGCCGAAAGAATCGCAAGAGTTATGAACCTTGATATCTGTGGTATTGACCTGATGAGTCCGGATATCAGCGTTTCGATGATGGAAAATCAGGCCAAAGTCCTGGAAGTAAATGCTGCGCCCGGCTTCCGGATGCACCTTGACCCGGCATTTGGAATCGGAAGAAACGTAGCTGAGCCTGTTATAGATATGCTTTTTCCTCCGGGAACTCCTTTCATGATTCCTATCATTGCAGTAACCGGAACCAATGGCAAAACCACTACAACCCGGTTAATCGCTCACTTTTTCCGGTCTTTGGGACACAAAGTAGGAATGACAACCTCTGACGGGATTTACATACAAAACCGTTTACTCGAAAAGGGAGATTGTACAGGACCTCAAAGTACTAAGTTTATTCTGATGGACCCAACTGTTGAGATTGCGGTTCTGGAAACGGCCAGAGGAGGAATGTTGCGCTCAGGACTGGGGTTCCCTCATTGTGATATCGCAATCGTAACCAATATCGCTTCCGACCACCTCGGAATGAGAGATATCAACAGCCTGGAAGACCTTGCCCGGGTAAAAAGTATTCTTCCTGAAAGCGTAAAACCTTCCGGTTATGCTATCCTGAATGCAGATGACGACCTCGTATTTGCAATGGGAGACAGACTCGAGTGTAATATCGCTTACTTCAGTATGGACGAAAACAATCCCCGGATTGTAAGGCATTGTCAGAGAGGTGGCCTTGCCGCTGTGGCAGAAAATGGCTACGTTACGATTATGAAAGGAACCTGGAAACTAAGGATTGAAAAAATCGTGAATATTCCGCTTACTTTCTCCGGAAGAGCTACTTTTAATATTGCCAATATTCTTCCTGCTGTCTTAGCCGCTTTTATTCAGGGTATAAAAATTGAAGACATTAAAGTTCCCCTCGAAACCTTCATTCCTTCTCCCGGTCAAACTCCCGGAAGGATGAATATCTTCAAATTCCGGAATTTTGAAGTCCTGGTGGACTATGCTCATAACCCTCATGGATTAAGGGCTATCGGAAAATTCCTCCACAGAACTGAAGGCTCTCCGAAAATCGGAATTATTACTGCCGCAGGGGACAGAAGAGATGAGGATATCATCGAATTCGGAGAAGCAGCAGGGAATATTTTTGATGGAATCATTATTCGTCATGACAAAAACCTGAGAGGAAGGGCCGACAATGAACTGACACAACTTTTACGGCAGGGAATCGAAAATACGGCACCGCATATTCCTGTAATGGTGATTCAGGACGAAATGGAAGCCGTAAAATATGCTATCGAAAATGCGACTCCCGGATCTCATATCACCCTTTGCAGTGATGAAATAGCTCAGGCACTGGAATTGATTAAATCCTACAAAGAGAAAGAAAGCGAAAAGGAAAAATAATCTGAACCCGGGCTTTATTTATTAAAAAAACGGAGAGCACCTCTCCGTTTTTTTTTAATTCGTAGCATTATCTTGAAATACCTTCAAATATTAAGAACTTATTAGAAAACTACGCCTTATCTTTCCTGACTAACTGACAATTTTTCGGAATTTTCTGCTTCAATAAAATAAAAAAAGTTATTAATTTTAAAAATACAGGCCATTTTTTCATGAAAATAAAATATAGCACACTATTTGCTTAGGGTAGAAACTATTAGAAAGATATTAAAATTTTATAATAAATAGAGAAAAGCTTATGCCAAAACCAATGAATGAAATCCTGAATAACATCCTTACTGTCAGTCTTACCCTGTTTGCGGTGATTGACGTACTGGGTTCTATTCCGGTAATTATTGACCTCAAAAGAAAAATGGGAAGAATTGAATCCTTCAAAGCTACCCTTGTTTCTGCCGTCATTATGATATCCTTTTTATTTCTGGGAGAAAAAATTCTTCAGATGATCGGATTAGACCTTGCTTCCTTTGCAATGGCAGGAGGAATTGTGATATTTCTGATAGGCCTGGAAATGATTCTGAACCGTCGTTTTTTCAAAACCGATGAAGGAGACACAGGAGCAGGGAGTATCGTGCCGCTGGCTTTCCCGCTGATTGCCGGTACTGGTACAATGACCACCCTTGTAGCACTCAGAGCCACTTATGACGCCTATTATGAAATCATACCGGCCGTAATTCTGAACCTGATTGTGGTCTTTATCGTACTCAATCTCACCGACCCCATAGAAAGATTATTGGGGAATGGAGGAATTAATGTACTACGTAAAGTTTTTGGTGTAATTTTGCTGGCGATTGCGATTAAGTTATTCAAATCGCAGTTAGCAACAGTAATCGAACATTTTTACGAATTGGCATGTACACTCAAACAAGCTCCGTTATCCTGATTTTCAGCGGTATTTTATTGCTGATGTTTGCCTGTAATACACAGGAAAGTCATAATAGTAAAGTAATAAGAGACTCCATCTACAAAGAGGATTCTCTTATTACAGTTTATATAATGGAAAAACTGAAACAATCTCATCCCGACTCAACCCGGAAAGACAGCAATCAGACAGCAGAATCCAACAGAGGTGCGAAAGATTTATTCCCTCTTCTGACGCCGGAAGCCAGAAAAAAACCGGAATCCAAACCGGTGGAAGACTCCTGTACGGATAAAACTGTAACGAAAGAATTGATTCCTACCGCTACTCAGCCGGTGACAACACCTCCAAAAAGCCCAACAGTTTCTCCCAAAAATACAGGAATCCCCAAACCAAAATCCACTCTGAATGAACCTAAAACGGTAACAGCCGTAAAACCTGTAATTACGCAGCCTCAGTCTGCCACCCCGACTCCCGCCGTTAAGCAGGAAACGGCAAAGCCGGCAGCAGATCATCAGGCCCCAAAACCGGAATCCCCTTCTCCCACAAAAGAGGAGGTAAAATAATCTCAGGAAATCATGAAAAAGGAAACTTTGTGGTTAATCTCATTCATTTTCGCCCTCACAGTTTTTCAAAGTTGTAAGGAGGAAAGTAAGTCTTTGAAAATGAATATAGTAAAAACCCTTTACACCACAGACACTAAAATAGAAAACTTCACCCTTGATTCTCTTTACCGGGAAAAGGGAGTAGGCGGACTTACTATCACTTTTTTCCTGAATATACCCGACGATTTTACTGAAAAAAATCCGGATCAGGCTTACGAACTGATATGTACTTCAAAAAACGCTTTGGATACCCCGGTTTTTTCCGATACGATTTATACAGACAGAGCCGGTACCAAAAAAATATTTATCCCCTATCATAAGTTAAATACCTTAAAAAAAGGCAAAAATATCCTATCCATGGAAGTGAGAAACAATCTTTATCAGCAGGGAGACAGCCTGAGACCGGAAGTACGCAAATTTGACGGGATGACGGTGGCTTCAGGTATATTTATCATGCCCGAAGTACAAAAAACCGCATTGATTGTTACTAAAATGGAAACCGACACCACTTTATATACCCCTTCCCAAATGGATTTCAGTATGCTTTGGGGTTCAGGATATCCTGACCTTTTCTGGGAAGGAACGATTGGAGAACGAAAAATCTATACTTCCCAAACCTGTAAAAACACCATCAGTTATTGCAGGAAAGATACTACTCCGGCTTTCTTTTATGTCAAAGGGGATTCTCTCAGATTCAGCGTATATGATTTTGACGCTGTTTCATACCATGATTTTATCGGTAGTATGGAAATTCCGTTGAGTACACTTTCTCAGCCCGCACAACAATTCCGGTCGTCCGGAAAAATCAAAATCCTGCACATTCGCCCCAAACCTTAATAAATTTTAATTTTTGGTTAATCAGAATTATAATTTATTAATCTGTTTGCATTTATAAATATATTTTACGAGATTTGTAATTGTATAATTCTTCTGTATTTTTCAGATTTTAATTCAGGTTTATCCAATGAAGCGGTTTATCTTTTATATCTTACCAAAATTCAGTCTTTGATTTTTCAGAGAGGATTGAATGGCAGTATCTATAGTTCAGACCGTTTTATTATTTTATTTCTTCGTCTGAAAAATATATTTTCTTACTTACTGTTAAACAATTCAAACATCAAAAACAATGACGATTACCTTTCAAGAACTCAGAAATGTAAAAGACCGGCTCCCTGTCGGTGGTGTACACAAAATCGCTGAAATTATGGGTATAAGCGATGATACGGTAAGAAACTATTTCGGTGGGGATCATTTCCAGACCGGAGAGTCCATGAGCGTGCATATCGAATCAACTCCGGTTGGAGAATTTGTCCGGTTGGACGATGAAACGATTTATAATCTTGCATTAGATATTATTGAGGGAAAACGATAATTATTCCATACCTATACACATTTTAGCCAGACAGTTTTCCTCTTCAATTAATAACATCACATTTTTCTTTAACTCCGGAAGGCTTTCTCAGGAATACCCATCATTCCGAATCAAAGTCTTCCTGAGTTCTATTAATAATGTTACAATCCTTGCAAGCATTTTCAGACCGTATTATAGGAGAAAATGTTTATTAGTGTTACTACTTAATGTATTTTGATACAATGTTTTCTTCTATTTTTTATTTATTCTATTTTAAAAATTCTAAACTAAAAGCCGATGAATACATCCATTTTTCCAATAATAGAAAAAGAAGCCATTCAGGGAATGCATTTCCCCAAAGGAGATATACTCGAAAACCCCAAAGCAATTGCAGAAAGACAGTCAGCTCTGGATGAAGCATGCCGCTTAGGTAATGAATACAAGGGTAAAGTCAAAATCGTATTTGTATCGCAGGACGGTATCAGAGAAGTCCATACTACTATCTGGAATGTAAGCAACGACCTCGTCAGTCTGAAATCCGGAATCTTTATTCCGGTTCACTGCATTTTGTCTATCAACAGAATGTAATCCGGATTCGCTTTCTTACTTTTGGAAAAATACAGGGAACCTTACCATTCTCTGTATTTTTCTATATGCCCAAACGAAACAAATCTCTCCCAATGAGGTTTTTTATATGAGTTTCTGTTAAGAATATAATATAATCCGCTGTAAATGACAAATAAAATATTAATCCCCTCGCTGATTCTTGTAATTCTGTTTACAATTCCTGCTTTTTTTACTCTTACCAAAACCAAAAATCAGTCCCAGCATCAATTTGCCCCGGATGATCAGTTTTTTATTCAGCGTATGTATCCTGATATGAATGCAAAAGCGTCCGTCAATGCCTGGCTGGAAACCATGAAAAAAGTTTCTGTTCAGGTTGAAAACAATCAGGAAAGAGGAATTTGGGACAATCCCTGGCTACTCGAAGGCCCCGGAAATATTGGGGCAAGATTTAATACCCTTGCAATTCATCCCGTGAACAATGATATTATTTACGCAGGTGCAGCTGTAGGAGGACTCTACAAAACCACAGACGGAGGACAGACGTGGAATCCCATTTTTGACGAAAACCCTTATCTGGCAATTGGTGCGGTTGAACTGGACCCTCAGAATCCGGATATCGTATATGTAGGTACTGGCGACCCCAATATCGGAGGCTATTCTTTTGTAGGAGACGGGCTTTACAAAAGTACTGACGGAGGCGCAACCTGGACAAATATAGGGCTTGATTTTGTTCATATTATTTCCAGAATTATCATTCATCCAACCAATTCCAGTATTATGTATGTGGGTGCAATGGGACTTCCTTTCGAAAGAGACAATGACAGGGGATTATACAAAACTACCGACGGCGGACAAACCTGGACTCAGGTATTGTTTATTGCAGATCAGGCAGGGGTTTCAGATTTGGTAATAGACCCCAATAATCCGGATATTCTCTATGCGGCCTCCTGGGACCGTATCCGTAATATGCAGGAATCTACCTATTATGGAAGCAACGCCAAAATCTGGAAAACCACCAATGCGGGAACAAACTGGGTTCCCGTCATGAACGGGCTTCCTCAGGGTGATTTAGGAAGAATCCGAATCGGAATTTCGCAGCAAAACTCAAGCAAACTATACTCAGTAGTAACCGGAACCGACTCTCAGCTGGAAGGGGTATATCAAACTACCGATGGAGGAGCAAACTGGAATAAACAGGACGCCAATAATATAAATGCAAATATACTTGGTGGTTTTGGGTGGTATTTTGGCAAAATCGGAGTAAACCCTGCGGATGACGACGAAATTTGGGTATTGGGTGTAGGTGTCGAAAAGTCCACTAACGGAGGAATGGATTTTGATAACGGAGATGCTTTTTACGATATGCATGCCGATAAACACGATTTGCAATTTGTTGGAAACACCTTGTATATGGCTACCGATGGAGGAATCTACCAATCGCAGAACGGTGGACAATCCTGGCAGGATATAGAAAATATCGCTACCAATCAGTTTTACAGAATCGCGCTGAATCCTCATCAGCCCGGCATGTATTACGGCGGAGTGCAGGACAACGGAAGTGTGGGCGGAAATGCTTCCTTGATTAATAACTGGGAAAAATATTACGGAGGAGACGGATTTCAGATGCGGTTTGACCCCTCCAATCCGGATTTATACTATTGCGAAAGCCAAAACCTGAATCTGGTATATTATGATGCCAGTCAGGGCGGATTCAATGACCACACAAGTGGCATTGACCCCAATGACAGACTCCCGTGGGATGCTCCGTTTACGCTGAGTACTTTTAACCCCAAAAGACAATATTGCGGGACTCATCGGATTTATCGTTGCTATGAAGGTGCCGGAAAAGATTGGTTTCCCATCAGCGATGATATTACAGACGGAGTTATTTTCTCTCCCAATATGCACTTCGTTACCTGGGTAGAAGAATCTCCCGTGGATTCTACGGTAGTTTATGCCTGTACTTCTGACGCCAATGTCTATGTTACTAACGATAACGCAACTACCTGGAATAAAAGAGACAACGGGCTTCCGCAGTATTATACCACCTCCGTTCATCCTTCCCCCAATAATGCAGCCACTGCTTATGTGACTTTTTCCGGCTACAGGTACAATGATAATACCCCTCATATTTACAAAACCACAAATTATGGGGTAAGCTGGACTCCGGTTTCCGGGGATTTACCGCCTTTTGCTGTGAATGACATTGTTATATTCCCCAATGATGAGAAAATCATGTTTGCCGCAACGGATGCTGGCGTGTACGGGACGCAAGACGGAGGAACAACCTGGAACAGAGTGGGAAATAATATGCCCATTATTCCGGTTTATGATGTAGAAATCGATACTTCTGCTCAGATTCTGGTAGCGGGAACCCATGGACGTTCCATTATGACTTATGATATTGCCGATATTCTTACCCCGGTGAGTATTGCAAACCCCAAAACGTTCGTTTCTCTCTCGATTTATCCTAACCCGGCTTTTGATTATCTTTCTGTAAAGGTTCCTGAAAATCTCTCCCGTTCAGCCAAACTCAATATCAGAATCTGTTCCCTTTCCGGTTCAACGCTGATTCAGACAGACTGTCCGGATTATATTCCGGTTGGAGATTTGCCTTCAGGTACTTATCTCACCGTAATCGAAACCGAAAAAAGCCGGAATATGGCTAAATGGATTAAAAGATAATTATTTCTTTTGCTTCAGGAAAAATCTATATATTGATTCATGAGACTCAATCAAATCACGATTCCGGTAATCTCCGTTGAACGTTCAATTCTTTTTTACGGAAAACTAGGACTGAAACTCATCGTAAAATCACCGGAATATGCCCGTTTTCTCGCAGAGGACGGAGAAGCCACGTTTTCTGTACATCAGGTTTCCTCACTCCCTGAAGGAGAAAAAGCATGGATTTATTTTGAAGTCGAAAATCCGGATATAAAGGTGGAAGAACTTATGAAGGAGGGTTTCGTTTTTGAAAGCCTCCCGGAAGACAAGCCATGGCTTTGGCGGGAAGCACGCCTGCGTGACCCGGACAATCACCTGATTATCCTGTATCATGCAGGCGAAAACCGAATTAATCCTCCCTGGAGAGTCCGTTAAAATGACTATTTTTTATCATAATATCCGCCCCATTCATCTTCATCGTCAGAATCATCCTCACCGGACATCATTCCGCTCAGTAAATCTTTGAACTGGGTTTTTACCCCGATTTCATGTTTACTAATGAGCGAAAATTCAGCCATTCCAAAAAGAACAAACTCCATCAGGAGATATAATTCTTCCTCGGTTACTTTAGGATGTGTACTTTTTACGATTGCCTTTAGATTGGGGATTTTATCCAGCGCACTTCTATAGGATTTCGTATCAGAATCCATCCATAAATCGAGGTGATTTCCGCTTTCAAAATAGGTGGCAATCGGTTTATAGGGATTTTCCTTTCCTTTTTTAAATTTTTCAGGATTGGGGAAATGCTCCGCAAAAAGCTTTCGCAGGGATTTGGAAATCAATTTCCGGGCTACAATTCCCGCACCTTCTTTTTCCCCTTCATACACCAGCTCAATTTTTCCGGTAATTGCGGAGATGATTCCCTGAATATCAGAAATCCGGCTGTAGGCTTTTTTCTCTCCGTTGAGAAGCATTCTTCTTTCGGCAGTACTGAAAAGATTTTCGTAAGCAGCGATGGTTAAACGGGCAGAAACCCCGCTTTTTGCATCCACAAATTCACTGTTTCTGGCCATTTGGGCAATTTCTTCCACTATAATGCCGCACAGAGGATGAATTATAATGTTTTTTTCCTGCTCAGGTGCCAGGTTTGCTTCCTGATGGGTAATTTTAGCCGACTCCTGAATATTTTTAGGATAATGTGTCAGAATCTGACTTTCTATACGGTCTTTGAGGGGAGTAACGATACTTCCCCTGTGGGTGTAATCCTCGGGATTGGCAGTAAACACAAAAGCAATATCCAGCGGAAACCGAAGTTTGAAGCCCCTTATCTGAATATCACCTTCCTGTAAAATATTAAAAAGAGAAACCTGAATTCTCGCCTGAAGGTCCGGAAGTTCATTGATTACAAACAAGCCTCTGTGCGCTCTTGGAATCAACCCGAAGTGAATCACCCGCTCATCCGAATACGGTAATTTTAAAGTAGCCGCCTTGATAGGGTCCACATCTCCAATCAGGTCTGCCACTGTTACATCAGGAGTTGCCAGTTTTTCGGTATATCTTTCACTTCTGTGTATCCAGTGAACAGGGGTGTCATCTCCTTTTTCAGCAATAATATCTATCGCCTGACGGGAAATCGGCATAAGCGGGTCGTCATTGATTTCAGACCCGGTCACCGCAGGAATGTACTCATCCAGCAAATCCGTCATCAACCTTGCGATACGGGTTTTGGCCTGTCCCCTCAGTCCAAGCAGGATGATATTATGTCGGGATAAAATTGCGCGCTGTACGTCCGGAATAACGGTATCTTCATACCCGATTACTCCTTTAAATAAAGGGGTTTTAGTTTTAAGTTTTTCAATGAGGTTTTCCCTCATCTCATCCTTTACCGATTTGGACTTATATCCTGTGGCTTTCAGTTCACCCAGGGTTTTGATTTGTGTAAAATTCATTCCGTTTTTTTAGATAAAACAGCAACCCTGAGATAAAGTTTAGAAATCAGAAGGATTAAAAAGCCTAAAGCTCAGAATATTTCTTCAGTTGCTTACAAAGATTAATAATATCCGAAGCAGAATTTCTAACCAGATTTTCCCCCTGAAGTCTCAAGCCTCTTACATTGTTTTCAGATACGTCGTCCATTTGTTCATTTTCCGGTTTTAGTTCAACCTGAAAACGATAATAATGACGCTCTCCGTCCGTAGATTCAGGAAGCAACTGACGCATTTGATAATCAACGGATTCGCTTACTCCCTGCATCAGAATACTAATCAGGGGACTCAGCCAGCCTGCAGCACCCCATTTCTTTGCTTCTTCGTGCATATAAGGGAGAGTAGCAGAACCTGTCCCTACAGAGACTACCAGAAAATTTTTATTATCATCATCCCTGGCTTCCACAATTAAGGACTCTAGCCCTCTTTCACCGGTCTCTTCTGTCGTTCTGGATTGCTGCGCATTTCTCTTGCCCAAAATCACTTTGGCTTCGGCATAGGCACAAAGGGTAGGATTATTGGCAAAAACACCTCCATCTACCAACGAAAGATGGTCATTTTCGTTTAATTTCAATTTATAAGGCTCAAAATAAGTAGGAGCAGCTGAGGTAGAACGGGCAGCTTCCCAGGCATAGTTATCCCTTAATGCATCGATTTTAGCAACATGACTTTTGAAAAACCAGGGTTGTCTTCTTTCAGTTTCATAAGCAGTAACCATCACCTCCACGCCGGGCAATACCTGACTGAGTTTTACAGATTGAAAATACTCTTTCAGGATTGCTTCTATTCCGCCCTGACTGTATTTTTCCTCTAAAATACCCCCAAGGCTAAATAATTTACTAATAGTGGTCTGATGAAAAATCTCTCCACCCCTTTTTGAATACAAATCAATCAGGAAATCTGCATCATAGGGTTTATTATCTTTAAGCGGTAATGTTAACCCCAGTGCAATAATCCCTCCGGTTGAAGTCCCTACAATCATATCAAACAATTCATGCATTGGTTTTCCGGTTTCATCCTCTATTGCTTTGATTACCATTGCCGGGATAATTCCGCGGATTCCTCCTCCATCAATTGATAAAATTCTGAATGGTTTTTTTGTTCTTTCGGTCATTGTTTTAAAATTTAAGAAAAATGGACAACTCAATGGCAAAATTAAAATAATTTCTCATATCTTTGATTAATCAGGATGAATATTTCGGAAAATTGGTCTTTTTTTTCAAAAACATCCCTTCCTCTCATTTAATTCTGAGAAAGCTACATTTATTGCTCAGGGTAAAACTTCTGCGAATGAACCTTTTTTCATTCAAAACCAGCCGGAGCATAAAAGATTCGAATCATAATTTTCATAAAATTGCTTACTTTTGTAGCTGTTTTTCAGTAAACCTATTCGAAAAATAAAACGAACTTAAAAAATATCTTTTCATGATTAGTTATACAATCAGTCAGATAGCAGGGATTCTTGGCGGGACAACAGAAGGAAATTCAGGGGAAAAAATTACCGCTATCGCTAAAATAGAAGAAGGATTTCCAGGCAGTATTACCTTTCTGGCTAACCCCAAATACGAATCCTTCCTCTATGAAACTGAAGCCTCGGCCGTCATCATCTCCAAAAACTTTGTACCCAAAGCACCGGTAAAAGCGGCTTTAATCCGGGTTGAAAATCCCTATCAGGCATTTACTTTTCTGCTTCAGAAAGTACAGGAGTTACTCCAGAAAAAAACCGGAATCGAAGAACCTTCCTTTATTTCTCCTACAGCAAAAACCGGAAAGGATGTTTATATCGGTGCATTTTGCTATATCGGACACTTTGCTGTCATTGAGGACGGGGTGAAATTGTATCCCGGAACTTATGTAGGAGATGGAGTAACGATTGGGAAAAACAGCATTCTGTACGCCAATGTCAGTGTGTATATGCAGTGTAAAATCGGAGAGTCCTGTATCATTCATTCCGGAGCTGTAATCGGAAGTGATGGATTTGGTCATGCGCCTCAGGCAGACGGAAGCTATCTCAAAATACCTCAGATGGGAAATGTAGTAATCGGAAATCAGGTAGAAGTGGGAGCCAATACGACAATAGACAGGGCCACAATCGGGAGTACGGTGATTCAGGATGGCGTAAAATTAGACAACCTCATTCAGGTTGCTCATAATGTCGTAATTGGAAAGAATACCGTAATCGCTGCTCAGACCGGAATTTCGGGAAGTACTAAAATCGGAGAAAAAGGAATGATTGGCGGACAGGTGGGAATTGTGGGGCATATAGAAATCGCAAACGGAGTAAAAATCGGTGCTCAGTCAGGCATTTCCAAAACAATTCAGGAAGAAAATTCAGCATGGAGAGGCTCCCCTGCACAGGTTTACCGTCAGCAGCTAAAATCCGAGGCGATTTTCCGTCAGTTAGAGACTCTTATGAAAAAGGTAACAGCCCTTGAAAAGGCACTATCTGAAAAAAACGGAAAAACAGAAGTATAAAAATCTGAAAAACGACCGGTTTGACTTCAGAAAAGTCATGGATAAAGGCTTAAAACCGGCTAAAAAAAATAATTATAAGTTTTTCGTTCTTTTATTTCAGAAATTTTTGTTAATTTGCACCACATTTTAAAAAATTAAATCATTTTAACTTTTTAAACCGAATACAAAGTAAATTAAAAGAAAAACAAATCAATACAATTTTTAAGCGTAAGCAATAGGGCATGGAACACAATTTAGTAAACGAAGAGTTAATGAATGAGCAATCTCATGATGAAAATCAGCAAAATACTCATCATGAAGAAAGTCCAAAGGTAGAAGTAGTAGAAAATACTCAGAATACAGAGGTTGTCTCTGCTGAGGTAACTACATCAGAAACCCAAACGGAAACTGCTGAACCTCAAGCAGAAATTCATTCAGTAACCGAACCACAAGCAGAAAATGAGGTAGTAAAAGAGGAAGCATCCACTGAGAGTTTTACCGAAAATGCAGCATTGGCTGAGGTAAAAAAACTACTCATGAGCGGCAATGCATCAGAATATATCCCAAAAGCGGAGTCTTCTGAGCTTGTATTGTTCATGGATCAGCTCGGGCATAATCTTAACGCCGAAAATTTTTCTCACTTTATGGAACTGGGCAGACTTATCAAGGATACTTTTGAGGCCCGCAGCAAAGAAGGTGCGGTAAGTCAGGAGCAGGCCCAGCGATTCAGTGCGGCTTATGGTAGTTTCAGCAAACGTAAAACTGAATATCAAAGAAATATTGAAGAGCATAATACAACCCGTAAAAGAGATTTGATTCAGCGTCTGAAAGACCTGATGGAATCCGGCTCTGTGAATCACAATATTGTTAAAGAAATTCAGACAGAGTGGAAAACGCTGCGTTTCGTTACTAAAGAAATCAAGGAAGAAATTGATAATACTTACAGAAGTCTCCTTGATACATATTATAAAAGAAAAGGACAGGAAATGGAGTTGATGGATTATGACCGTAAACGTAATCTGGAAATCAAAACTTCTATCATCGAAAAAATCCGTGCTTTACTTCCCAATGAAGAAGAGTCTTCCAATTTTGATATCTGGAAAGAACGCGCCAATATCTTGAATGAACTTCAGAAAGAATGGAGAGAGGCAGGACATGTACCCCGCGAGGACATGGAAAAACTCAATCTTGAATATAAGGATGTAGTAGATAATTTCTACGCTCAACGCAGGGAGTTCGTAGAATCCAAGGAGCAGGGAATGCACGAAAACGGTGAGAAAAAAGAGGCTATTCTCGTGAAAATGACCCCTTTCATCGAATTCAAAAGCGAAAAACCGAGAGCATGGGAAGACGCTACCAAAGAACTGATTGCGTTACAGGAAGAATGGAAAACCGTAGGTAAAGCACCTATCGAAAAAAACACCGAACTCTGGAAAAAATTCCGTGAGGTAGGGAACTCATTCTTCAATAATAAATCTTCTTTCTTCAAAAACCTTGAGACGGAAAGAAATCAGAATCTCGAACTCAAAACGGTAATCGCCGACAAAGCAGAAAGCCTGAAAGATAGCCTTGAATGGGACAAAGCTGGAAAAATCTTCCGTGAACTTCAGGAAGAATGGAAAAAAATCGGTCCTGTTCCTGACAGATTCTCCAATAAAATCTGGAACCGTTTCCGTGAAGCAAGTGATTTCTTCTACAACAGAAAAAGAGAATTCTTTAAGGACATCAAAGGTGAAGAAGATGAAAACCTTGAGAAAAAACGCTCTCTTATCGACCGCGTAAAGGAAATTGTGGCTAACATCGAAGACCGCGAAGCTTCTTTCCAGGAAGTGAGAGAAATTCAGGCCAAATGGAAAGAAATCGGAAAAGTTCCTATCAAAGTGAAAGATACTATCTGGGACGAATTCACCCGGGAACTCGACGGATTCTTCGAAATGCTGAGAGGCATGAAAAGAGAAGGCGGAAACAATAACGCAGGAAACGGTAATAACGACCGCGATAAGCAAAAAAGAAACAATACCGGTAATAATAATAACCGGAATTTCAATAAATCGAACAGAAACGATAACGATAGAGGCGGATTCGAAAAGAATAATGAAGACGACAGAATTCAGCG
This sequence comes from Bacteroidia bacterium, assembly GCA_019695295.1. GTDB lineage: Bacteria > Bacteroidota > Bacteroidia > J057 > J057 > JAAFHL01. The sequence goes on from JAIBAH010000001.1 coordinate 55,108, forward strand.
CCTCCGTAAGAAAATCGCCAAGTCTAACGAAACGATTAATCAGTACAGTACCAATATCCTTTTCATTACTAAAGGAAAATCCGGTGACGCTTTCCGTAAGCAGATTCAGGATGAAATCGACAAGGAAACTGCACTCGTAGCGGATTACACTAAACAGATAAAGGAGATTCAGGCTCAAAATGAAAAAGCGAAAGCAGTTGAGGCTCCTGAAGTGGTAGCAGAAAACACAGAAGTGGTAAATACTGCTGAAACGAATGAAGTAGTGGATTCTGAAACTACGGTAAATGAAGTAGTGGAAACAGCGGAAGTTACCGAAACTCCTGCTGAAGAGCCGGTAGCAGAGATTGAAGAGGAAAAAGAAGCGTAATCCTTAAGGGATTTAAAATAGAAAGAGGCTGGAAATAAAAACCAGCCTCTTTTTTTGTTTCTTATCGAATGGGAAATAAAATGCTTCCCTCTATACTTTATCTATCCATCCTCCGCCGATTACATCATTGTTTTCATAAAAAACCGCCGCCTGTCCGGGAGTAATGGATTTTGCCGGCTCATGAAAAATTACTTCCATGGTATTAATATCCAGCTGAGAAATTGTGGACATACTGCCTTCATCCTTATAACGGATTTTGGTAAGAGCCTCCATATCATCATGAAGGTATTCATATTTCCCCATATTCAACTTACGAACCCGCATTTTGGTGCCCATCAGGTCTTCTTCCTGCCCAATGACAACAGTATTGGTTTCGGGATTGATATTGACTACATAATACGGAACACCCATTGCCGGCAATTTTTTCCGCTGACCTATGGTATAAAAAGGATAACCTTCATGCTGACCTACCACTTTTCCTTCTACCGTCACAAAATTCCCTCCGGATAAAGCCGGCATTAACTCAGGGTTTCTTCTTTTCAAAAATCCCCTGTAATCGTTATCGGGAATAAAGCAGATTTCGTAGGATTCCGGCTTATTGGCAAGTGATTGAAAACCCATTTCCATCGCCATTTTCTTGATATCTGACTTATGGTAATTCCCCATCGGGAAAATCGTTCTTTTCAGGGCTTCCTGACTGATTCCCCACAAAACATAGGATTGGTCTTTCCAGTCATCCACGCCTTTCGAAATCACCATCCGGTTATTTTCTTCCCTGATCTGAGCATAATGTCCGGTTGCAATAAACTCGCAGGATAATTTATCTGCCCTGCGAAGTAAAGCATCCCATTTGATATGCGTATTACACATCACACAGGGATTGGGCGTTCTTCCGGCGATATATTCCTCTACGAAATAATCAATTACAGAATCTCCGAACTCCTCCCTGATATCCAGAATCATGTGTGAAAAACCCAGATTTACGGCTATTTCCCTTGCATCATTAATGGACTCGAGGCTACAGCAGCCTGTCTCTTTTTTGCTTCCCCCGCTGGACACATAATCCCAGGTTTTCATGGTAAGCCCTACTACTTCGTAGCCTTGCTCATGTAGCATAACCGCTGCGACTGAGCTGTCAATTCCGCCGCTCATAGCGACGAGTACTCTTCCTTTTTTGCTCATACAATTTCAAATTTTGTTGTTTGCAATGAATAAAATATTGATTAAACCGGGATAAATACCCTTTTTCCTGAGAAGACTTTCCTCATTCGGACCGGGCTTCATCCCCATTTGTTAAAATAAAACACAAAGGTACAAAGAATGTATGGATTTTAGTATTCATTTCGGATAACCCGTCCAAAAAATAATCCCTGACATTGGGATATATCAGGGATTACAGACTTTACAATGCTTTTATATTCAGCGGTTCATGAGACTTTCGATTTCATCCGCCTCAATCGGAATATTGCCCATCATATCTGTATTTCCGTTTTCTGTAATGAGAATATTATTTTCCAGGCGGATACCAATTCCTTCTTCGGGGATATAAATACCGGGTTCACAGGTAAAAATCATGCCCACCTGAAAGGGTTTGTACCGGTTGCCCACATCATGCGTATCCAGTCCCAGAAAGTGAGAAGTGCCATGCATGAAGTATTTTTTATAGGCCGGCCAGTCCGGATTCTGATTTTTGACCTGTTCAGAAGTAATCAGGCCCAGTTCCAGCAATTCTTCCTGCATCAATAGTCCCACTTCTCTGTGATATTCTTCCAGATAATTCCCGGCAATCAACATTTTTTTTGCTGCTTTCATCACCCTGAGTACAGCATCATAAACCGCCCGCTGACGCTTACTGAAGCGTCCGTTTACAGGAATTGTGCGGGTAAGATCGGCAGAATAATTGCCGTATTCGGCACCGAAGTCCATCAAAATCAGCTCTCCGTCTTTACACTGCGCTTCATTTTGAACATAATGCAAAACGCAGGCATTTTTGCCGGTAGCAATAATAGAATCATAGGCCGCTCCGGTAGCTCTGTTTCTCAGAAATTCGTGCATGATTTCTGCTTCTATTTCATTTTCCCACACGCCCGGTTTCACAAAACCCAAAACCCTTCTGAAGGCTTTTTCGGTAATATCCATTGCTACCTGCATCTGAGCTACTTCTTCCGGGTCTTTGAGAGAACGTAATCCTTCCAGTATGGGCGCAGCACGATGAAGGGAATGAGCAGGAAACCAGCTTCTTAGCTTACGGGCAATTTTTTGTCCGGGTCCCTGCGCTTCGATTGCATTTCTTTCGTGCTCGTTGATATCAATATAAAAGCCATCACACTGAGACGCCATCCGGTTTAAAAAAGTTTCAAACTCCTTGTAATAATATATTCTGTGTATTCCGGAAGCGACTCTTGCTTCCTCTTTGGAATATTTCCAGCCCTCCCAAATCTGAATGTGTTCACTCGTCTCCCGTATAAATAACATTTCTTTCCAGTCGGGGTTGGGAGCATCGGGAAAAAGTACAAGATATACTTCTTCCTGGTCAATTCCGGAAAGGTAATACATATTACTGTTTTGGGTAAAACGGTAATTCCCGTCTGCATTGGTTACCAGTAATTCATTGGAATGAAAAACTGCAATGGTATTGGGTTTCATTGCGGCGGCAAAATTTGCTCTGTTTCTTTTAAAAAATGAAGAAGAAAGCGGTGAGTACTTCATAAAAATTTTGATATAATAATTTAAGAATACAAATTAAATGATATTTTTCGGGTTAATCAAAAGAAGTGAGTGCTTATTTATTGGTTTCTGCAATTTCCTTCCAGGGACTGAATCCACTCCCGTATGAGTTTCACCCCTTCTTCATGAACCACCGTCCTGCCGACTTCGGGCATCATCTCGCCGGGATTTGTACTGATCATTCTGGAAATCAGGATGGAGCTATCCGGAAATGCAGGATGAATATCGTAATACAGGCCTGCGGAACCTCTTCCGCTTGCCACCGGAGGTTTGCAGAGTCCGGCATTGTGTAAGTCCTTTTCATCATAGGTAAGACTCAGCCCCGAGGAGCCTCCCGGACCATCCGGATTATGGCAATGTCCGCAATTTATATCCAGATACGCCATCGCTCTTTGTTGGAGAGTACCTTCTTTTTCCTGATTCCAGACAGGCATAAATGAGATATCCTTACTAAGTCCGGTAAGATAGCCTTCTTTAACCCACCGTTCCAGCTGATTTTGGGTATCGTTGGGGGCGTAGGAATAATCCCTGTTCAGATTCCGGGCCTTGGGGCCGATGGGCTGAAGCGTTTCTTTATAGTTATGACAACTTTTACACTGATTTTTATTGGGAACGATATAATCCACCGTCCTTTTTTCGCCTTTCTCATCCTTCCAGCTAACCTTTCTGGTTTCCCCGACAATATCGAGTACTGCCTCTGTCATACTCTCGTTCCAGAGATAATTATAGGATTGCCACTCATCCTTATTTTTGACAAGCAGGCGGGTTTCTATAATCTGTTTATATTTCTCCGGTTGAGAGAAGTCTTCGGGATAATAAAAAGTTTTGATTAAAATTGTTTTTTCCGGAAAATCCAGAACCCCTTCCTTTGTAAACTCAGCGGAACTCCCTTCCGGCATCCATACAAAACGGGCTTTGTGTGCATAGTCCGTAAAAAGAGAGGCTTTCAGGTCATAGGGAATTACCTTATTATTCGCCTTCAAATCGCTGAGGTTTCCCGTAAAAAAATGATAGTCCGACAGTTTTTCATACGGAAGTTTACTAAAATCAAGCATTACCGGTGGCGTTTCCCTGTTGCAGGAAAACAAAGTTATCATTATAATTCCAAAGAAATATTTTTTCATATTCCGGGCTAAAACTGAACAGGATTAATGGTTACCCCTTCACAAGTATAAAGCGATTCGTCTTTGACTACATTTTTAAAATTATTTGCTGCGTCTGCATTTGCAAAACGGATTTCACTGCTTGACTTGTTTCCTTTGATACACAACACTTTATCATTTTTATCTTTTAGAATTCCATCATACAGAATATCCTGAGGGCTGCCGGAAAATACAAAATTCACCATTTTACCGAAATCTGTACTCAAATCCGGAATTGTCGTTTTCCTCTCAAACTGATTATCATGGATATAAATGCTGCTACAATAGGGATTATAAGCAGTATCCCTGACCTCTCTTTGAGTAAGCAAAAAACTGGCAACTGCGACTCCAATTGTTTTATGTCCTTTGATGGTATTATTAAACACTTCGGTCTGCTTCGCTGCAAGCAGAATAATCCCTGTTCCGGGAGGGGTAATCGCTACAATATTTCCCTTTGGAGCAAAATTGGAATGATTGTTCTCGGTAATCTCATTCTCAAAAACCCTGCAAATATGACCATTTTTCAGTTTCAGATCCGGCATATCAAATACAAGAATCCCGCCGGTGTTTCCGATTGCTTTATTTTTATAAACATCCGAATTAATACAATTTTCAATTTCTATGCCTGCTACATTTTCATGAACATAACATTCTCTTACAATGACATTCTCGGATTGTCCCACATATACACCCGCATCCGAAGCGAAAGACACCTCACATTTCTCAATCAATACATTCTGACTTTCTACGGGATAGTAGCCGTATCCGCCGTTTTTTTCATCGGCTCCTCCTGTCCAGGTTACGTTCAGGTTCCGGAGCGTAATTCCCTTACAGTGCTGCTGTTTGAATCCGCCTCCTTTGGTATCCTGAACAGTCAGATTTTCAATCGTTACATTATCCGCCACGATATGAAAGCCCTCGGCACCTGATGTCTGGTTTTTAAAAGATAGAATCGTTTTATCTCTTCCCGCTCCCCGTATCGTTACATTGGCTACCTTGTCAAGCATCAGGGATTTATCAAAGTGAAATTCCCCCTCCGGAATTTCTATCACCTCTCCTTCTTTTGCTTCGATAAGTGCAGTCTGTATTTTTTTATATACTTCACTATCCACTTCTTTTTCCTTTACAGGTGCACATCCGCAATACAACAGAGTGGTTAATGTCAATCCCAAAAAACATTTTTTCATATTTAATTCTAAAAAAGTGATTATTTTCGCCAAAGATAGTACATAACCTTATTCGAAACAAAAAGACTTGGTTTTTTTTATCAAAGCAGAAAAATTTCAGGCTTTTTCTCAAAAACAATTACCTTTGCATAAGGCTAAATTTTCGCAATGAATTAAATGAAATATTTTTTTTCCCTCTCATATAGATTGATTATCCCGCTTATTTTTACCGTAATGATTCTTTACACGGCAAAAATCAACTGGAAAAACGGGCAGTGGGAGCACGTCATCGAGGCGGACGGTAAAGGGTATTACGCATATCTTCCGGCGGTTTTCATTTATCATGACCTTAACTTTGGGTTCTTCGAATATGCAGAAATCACACACTCCTACAATCCAACCATTTTTTTTGAATACCGCTATACTTTTAAGGGGAAAAAAGTCAATAAATTTTTTGCCGGGGAAGCCCTGTTACTTTCTCCCTTTTTTCTGGCTGCGCATAGTATCGTAACGCTGACCAGTGGCCCTGCGGACGGATATTCCCGTCTCTATATCATTTTCCTTACGATTGCGGCTGTATTTTACCTTTGTACTGGATTATACTACCTCCGGAAAACCCTGACTTTGTATCAGTTTCAGCCCTTCAGTATCGCCGTAGTGCTGATTGCGCTTTTGACGGGCACCCATCTGTTTTACTACACTGTCGGCGAGCCTTCCCTTTCCCATGTATTTTCCTTTGCAGGAGTCAGCTGTTTTATTTATTTCCTCAAAAAAAGTATCCTCTCCCCTACCCTTCCTGATTTTATCGTTATGTGTATTGCTTTGGGTATCATTATCTTAATCCGCCCTGTAAACGGAATTGTTGTCCTTTGTCTGCTTTTTCTCTCAAAAGATTACAGTAAACTAATTTGGTTTTTTAAGTTTCTTTTAAAAAATAAAATATATTTATCGCTGCTTGTTTTCATTCCGCTCTCCATTGCCGGCATACAACTTATCATATACTATATCCAAACCGGGCATTTTTGGGTATATTCTTATGCAAAAGAAGGGTTTAATTTTGGGAATCCTCAGATTATCAATTTCCTGTTCAGCTTCAGAAAAGGTTTTTTTCTCTATACGCCCCTTGCCGCCCTGAGTTTGTCGGGTTTATATTGTATCCGGAGAAATCGGTTTGAGGCCTTTTCATTCGCACTTTTTATGGGAATGGTTGTATATGTGCTTTCGAGTTGGTGGAACTGGTACTACGGCGGAAGCTTTTCGGCGAGACCCATGGTTGAGTTTTTGCCTTTTTTTGGGATTCTGCTGGGTTATTGGGTGGATTATCTTACCTCTCTGAAATGGAAAATCCCGGCTTTGGGAATTATTTTTGCACTGATACTCCTGAATCAGATTCAAACCCTGCAATACCGGTATTATATTATTCACTGGTCAGAGATGAATAAAGAAAAATACATTCGCTCCCTGTATGGAATCCCGGAATTCCTGCAAAACAAAAAAGCGGCTCCTGCCTCAGCGCATTAAACCTTTGGAGAAATTAATAGTCCATTCCAAAGAGAAAATTATCCGGTTAATGCTTACATTTTTCTGCTGAAAAAGTGGATAAATAAAAGATTGTAAGGCCTGATTTTTGTAGAAATCGTCATTATTTTACCTCTTGAAACAAAATTCATTTATGAAAAAAGCAATTTTTATTTTCCTCCTGATTCCCTTTTGGCTTGAAGCTCAACAAAACGATGGTGACAGCCTTTTTAATCTGCCGGTAGTGCATGATATTTATCTGGATTTTGCGCAGAATAATTTCTGGGATACTCTTGTTCTGAATCATGACACAGATATTTATACGCTTTGTAATCTAACCATTAACGGGCAGGTAATTGATTCCATAGGGGTAAAACTCAAAGGGAACTCTTCCTATAATAATCCCAGCCTTAAAAAATCCATGAAGCTGGATTTGAATGAATTTGTAAGCGGCAAAAAATACAATGGTCTAAAAAAATTCAATCTGAATAATGTCTTTAAAGACCCTTCTTTTTTAAGAGAAAAAATCACACTGGATTTATTCAACGAACTGGGGATTCCGGCTCCGAGATGTAGTTATGCCAATGTATATTTAAATAATGAGTACTGGGGATTTTATACGGTGGTGGAGGAAGTAAACGGAAATTTCCTGAATCAGCGGTTTGCAGACAACGACAGTAATTTGTATAAAGGAGACCCTCACGGCGATTTACGGTGGAAAGGAGTGCTTCCTTCTTCCTATTACAGTGATTATGAACTGGACGCCAAAAGCGATAGCTCCAACGATTGGAGGGATTTGGTACATCTGATTGATAAAATCAATAATACCCCCACCAATCAATTCTATGACTCCCTGGAAACCATACTGAATACATATGATTTTATCCGCTACTGGGCCCTGACCAATCTTTTTGTGAACCTGGATTCCTATATTGGCAGCGGGCATAATTACTATCTCTATCACAACTCCCTGACGAACAGGTTTGAGTGGGTAGTGTGGGATGTAAATGAATCGTTTGGCAATTTTAAACTTAACTTAAGCACTCAGCAAATTGAAAATTTTTCCCTGTTTTATTCAGGACAGCCCGGAAGCCGGCCGCTGATAGAAAAAATGGTTCAGAACAATCCCTACAAAACCCAGCTGGCAGACTATACCTGCGAGGTTTTAAGGACTTATTTTACAGAGGATTATCTATTTCCAAAAATAGACAGCATTGCAAATATTATCCGGCCTTATGTTTATGCAGACCCAAAGAAAACCTACAGCAACCAGCAGTTTGAAAACAATCTGAACCAAACGATTACTACCACCGGACCCAATGGCGTATTTACTATTTTAGGAATTAAGCCCTTTATTTCAGCGAGAATCAACGCTATGTTTAGTGAACTCCAGCCCTACGGATGTTTTGCAGTATCCAGTGAAACGGAAATACAGGAAGCCTTCAATCTCTATCCCAATCCGGCTTCCGGTCAGATTACCGTCAGTATTTCAGGGTATCAGTCGCCCGGAACACTAAAAATATATACCCTATCGGGACAAAAAGCGCAGGAAAACCCTATTCTTTCCGAAAACACTCAGGTATCAACCAAAAACCTTAGTCCGGGAGTCTATTTTTATGAGATAAGGGTGGATGAAACCGTAAAAGGATACGGAAAACTCGTAATTCAGCCCTAAAATACAGCCAAATCCCAGGTATTATAGAATGTTCAGTTTGTTTTTAGGCCAATGTCCGGATTGGGCGATAAAAACCCGAGATTTTCACCTATAAAAAAAGCGGAAGGTAAAAATTACCTTCCGCTTACTTTATCGTTTTATTTTTTTATCAGAAAAAATTACAATAATTTTCCGAGTTTTTCTTTAACAGTAGCTGCGAGATCATCAATTTTTTCTTCGAGTTTTTCTTTGAACTCTTCAACTTTTTCTTTTCCTTTTGCGGTAAGTTCCTCAAACTTATCTTCCGCTTTTTCTTTCATTTCCTCTGCTTTTTCTTTCATCTCTTCGTATTTGTCAGCAGCTTTGTCTTTCAGTTCTTCTGCTTTTTCCTTCCACTCATTTTTAGCAGACTCGACGTCTTCTTTCTTTTCTGCTACTACTTCAGCGCTTTCAGTTTCAATCTTTTCAACACTTTCAGAAATCACTGTTTCGACAGTCTCTACTACAACAGGATTCTCGATTACTTCTTCGTTGAGGTTCTTCTTATTTTTCATGACGATTAATTTTATTAAAAAATTTTTAATATTTACAGATTTAAACGAATTTCAGGAAGTAAGGTTTGATTTTTTGCCTTAAAAATTTATTTATTTTTATAATGTAGGATAAAGCCTCCGTAGAGCCGGATTAATCGTTAAAGAGTAGAGAATCGGTACCATTGAAACGTATAACCAAACCGTTTACACTAAATTATTAACATTTTTCGTTAAAATCGGATGAAATACCAGATTTTTTTTTTACTTTGTACTTTCATTTCATGATACAGTATTAAATCAAATATTTTTTAAACAAAAGAGAATATATGAATAGACTTTTTTACTTTCTCGCAGTATTTGGACTAGTTTTCACAACGACAAACGTTTTGGGTCAATGTATTAATAGTTATCCATCTATTGAAACTTTTGACACTAATGGTCAGAACGGCTGGAGTTCGGCGATTGTTTCAGGGGCCTCCAACACATGGGCATTTGGTACGCCCGGAAAAGTTACCATCAACAGCGCTTACTCCGCCCCTAACGCCTGGGTTACCGGTGGACTTTCCTCCGGGAAGTACAATAATTTTGAAAAATCTGCTGTAGTTAGCCCTTGTTATGATTTAAGCACCCTCATCAAGCCTCAGGTAGGCCTGAAAGTGTGGTGGGAATCTGAATACAGTGCGGATGGGGCAGTTTTACAGTACTCAACCGACGGATTAATCTGGTACGTAGTAGGGGCATTTAATTCTCCCTTCAACTGGTATAATGACAACAGTATTCAGGCTGGCCCCGGAGGACAAATAGGCTCTACAGCGATAGGATGGTCAGGAACCACTACCCCTAATTCGTATGGAAGCGGGGGCTGGAAGGCGACTCAGCATGATTTACCGGCAGCATGTATAGGGCAACCCAATGTACAATTCCGGATTGCTTTTGCCGCTGACGGAAGTGTAAATGATGATGGATTTGCTTTTGATGATTTTGTAATCAGAGAAAAATTTGATATCAATCTTGGGCCTGACCGTACCCTTTGCGGCGGTGCTCCTGTTACAATAGATGCAGGTTTTTATCCGGGAGCAACCTATTTATGGAACAATACCCAGACTACACAAAGTATAAATGTAAGCGGCCCGGGAACCTATATTTGTACCGTAACAGATTCTATGGGCTTTAAAGACAGAGATACCGTCTTAGTGACAAACTCTACTTTATTATTAACCTTAGGCCCGAATCAATATCTTTGTCCCAATCAGACAATACAGTTAAACTCCAGCAACCCCTCAGCACCCACCCATATATGGCAACAGCTTCCTTCCGGAAATGTCCTCAACAACAATCAGTTTCTCAGTGTTGCTACCGGTGGGGTATATGTAGCTACAGTATCGGACAATGTAGGGTGTACGCTGAAAGATACAATCACCATTTATCAGGAAGTGTTACCCAATACCAATTTTGGCCCTGACCAAACGATTTGTTTTGGTACCTCTCTCCTGCTCGACGCAGGTCCCGGCGGACCGGGTACCTCCTATGCATGGAATATCGGGCCTTCATCCCAGACATTAAATGTTTCGGCACCCGGTTTATATATTTGTAACGTAAGTTCCCCCAGTGGATGTGTGGTAACCGATAGTATTAACATTGCTGTTGCGCCCGCACCCATTGTAGATTTAGGCCCTGACCGGAATGAATGCGGTACTTTCACGCTTGATGCCGGCAACCCCGGTTCATCCTTTCAGTGGAACACCAATGCCATTACGCAAAGTATCACCTTAAATACCGCCGGATTTTTCTGGGTAACTGTAACCAATGCTCAGGGTTGCGAAGGAAGAGATAGTATTGTAATCCAGTCTTCTCCTTCATTTGGGGTAAATATTGGTCCTGACAGGGTAATTTGTGACGGGAATCCGGTCGTGCTCAACGCCGGGAATTTTGGTGCAGGTTATTCCTTCTTCTGGTCAACAGCCGCCCCTACCCAAACCATCAACGTAACCCTTCCGGGTACCTATTATGTAAAGGTAACCAACGCCGATGGTTGCTTCAGAACAGATACTGCAGTCGTCACTCTTTCCACTCTGAGTGTAGATTTAGGGCCGGATGTTTCTGTTTGTAATGGAACTTCTGTAACTATTAATTCCGGCTCAAACAACAATATCTACAACTGGTCCAATGGTGCAACAACGCCGAATATTACGGTTAATTCCCCTGGAACATACTGGGTTTCAGTGCTCGACGCACTGGGATGTATTATCAACGACACGGTTCAGGTATCTTCTACCGGAAACTATGTAGCAGGAATCAATGCACCGGCTTATGGTTATTTGCTCTCTTCTATTCAGTTTAATGATAATTCGACTGCAGGAGCCACTCAGTGGCAGTGGGATTTTGGAGATAATCAGGGTGTCTCCACCCTTCAAAACCCAACCTACACCTATCAGTCTGTAGGGAACTTCACCGTTACCCTTACCTCCGGAAACGGAATATGCTCCAATACTTCCACCAAGGTAATCAGCATTTGGGTAACATCTCTGGAAGATAAAGAGATGGGATTGAAGGTAAATGTATATCCCAACCCCAGTAACGGAAATTTTACAATTGACCTGAACTCAGCCGAAATATCTGACATTGATATGGAGATACTGGATTTGAACGGAAAAAGGATTTGGGCAAAATCTTTTAACGATATCATAGAAATTTCTGAAAATATCCAGCTTTCGGGCATGAGTAATGGTTTTTACATTGTAAAACTGACCAAAGGAAATCGTTCTTTATATCATAAAATAAGTATCCAGTAATTCAGGTTACACTATAAAAGGCAGATAGGAAATCCTTATCTGCCTTTTTTTTATTGGATTTAAAGAAAGAATACCGGACATCAGAAAAAATGCTTACTTTTGCTTTCCGAAAAAAATACAAAAAGAAATTTTGAATCTCTCCTATTTTATAGCAAAACGGATTTCATTCCAGCAGCAACGTTCCATTTCTACGCTGATGGTGAGACTTGCAATTATCAGTATTGCACTATCCATTTCAGTTATGGAGATTTCTCTTTCCCTCGTTCAGGGATTTGAATCGGCTATCCGGGAAAAAGTGATAGGATTTGTCTCCCATATTCAGATTGGGGATTATGGATTTCTTGCCTCTGCCGGAACGGAAATTGAGCCCCTGAAAGATTCTACCGGCGTCATTGACAAAATCCGGAAGGAGCCTTATGTGGAGTCTGTCTCTCCTTATATTATAAAGTGGGCAATGATTGAAGCAGGGCAGGAAATGGAGGTTTTTATGCTAAAGGGAATAGATGAGAATTACGATTTTAATTTCTTTAAAAAGCACCTTAAAGAAGGGAAAATCCCCGACCTGAAGGTCGAAAACCAATCACTGGAAGTGCTGATTTCCCGTAAGCAGGCGGAGTTGCTCAAAGTGAAGGCCGGAGACAAGCTGACAATCCTTTTTATTCAGGACCCCATAAAAAGAAGACCGGTAAAAATAGCCGGAATATATGATACCGGGCTTGAGGAATTTGACCGGGTAACCGTTTTTTGTGATATCAGGCTTCTCCGCAAGGTAATGAAATGGGAAGAGAATGAAGCGATGGGGTTTGAAGTGGATTTAAAAAACACAGATGACCTTGAGGGAAAAGCCACAGCAATCAACAGTCTTTCCGGTAATTTGTGGGAGGCAATTCCTGTAACACAAATTCCTGCTTATACTCCTATTTTTGACTGGCTAAAGGTACAGCATCAAAATGTATGGGTAATTCTGATTCTGATGATTCTTGTTGCCGTAATCAATATGTCGTCGGTAGTACTCATTATGATTATCGAAAGAACCCAAATGATTGGGGTTATCAATGCGCTTGGTCTTACACACCGGAAAATCCAGGGGATATTTGTCTGGAAAATGGGTTTACTGATGATAAGCGGTATCATCATTGGGAATATTCTGGGGTTAGGAGCACTATTTCTACAGTATCAATTCCAGTTCATGAAGCTCGACCCCGAAAACTACTTTCTGGATGTAGTGCCGGTTGCCTGGGTATGGAGCCGGTTTATAATAATAAACGTCAGCGCACTGATTATTTGTACGCTGACGATGTTTATTCCTACGCTGATTATCACAAAAATCAGTCCTTCAAAGGCAATTCGCTTTCAATAAAACCCGACATCAAAGTGTTAAAGGGCACAATGGGAGAATATATCAGATGTTTTTCGTAAATCAGCTCCTGCATATTTGCAGCATCTTCATAGTCTTCAAAATCTCCCAGCACTATACAATAAACCGTTCTGCTCTCATTATACTGAGAATATACCGAAATTTGATTTTTCCATACTCTTACAATTTTGCCTAATTCCGCAGCCAGTGCTTTTTTAGTACTGTAAGTACCAATTCTCAGTCCATATCCATCCTCACCGGCATTTTCCAAACTATACTGACCGTAATTTTCCACATCTTTGTAATATACATCAGAAGCAGCCCTTTTACCGTAGGCCATTCCTCTGAAATCCGGATTGGCTTTTTCGCCTCTTTCATGCCATCCGTTTAATTCCCCCACAAGTTGTCTGGAATTAACGACTCCTTCAAGCCTGTCCAGTACTTCTCCGTTTTTACCCACTACCAGAAAGGTCGGAAAATGTTTAATGTTCCAGAATTGAGTTTTATCTATATCCTGAAAAGCATCAAATTTAAACGAGTGAAAATTCTTCTGAATATAGGCAGTAGCAACTTTATCGTTCATAATTTCGGACTCCATTGCAGAATAATCCGCAATATCATACATTGTGCAAAGAATTAGCACCGGTTTACCATCATTGGCTGACAGTAAAATATCCTCAACAGAAGCATCAGTCATAAACAGAATTTCTGTTTTGTCTGTGAATGGATTGGCAAACAAACCAGAAAAGCAAACTACTGACAAGGTGAAGCAAAATAGTAATCGTAACATAATTTTCTCAATTTAAAACCCGTTGAAATTAAACCCAAACAAATACGTATTTTCGTACAGTTTTACATTACAAAAATTATACTACAAAAAATAATACTCAGTGAAATTTACAAACTTATTATTTCAAACACAAAAAACTACCTCTTTATGTAGAACAATAATAGTTTTACATTTTTACAAATAAATGCTGCTAATTCAATTTAACAAAATAAAATTACAAATAAATACGGAATTATCCGAAACTCAATACATTTCACGAATAAAATATATTTTTAGGTGATTCATTATTCCCACCCGTTCAGGATTAACTGACTACATGAAATTTTAAAAATGCTCCAGCCTTGTTTAAAAAATTATACATAATCATGTCTTCATTCAGGACTGGAACTTCTTTACGAAAAGCGTCTATAAAATGCTGTACTTTGGTTCCCGTTTTGAGCGGTTCCCTGAAGCTGATTGCCTGCGAAGCATTCATGCATTCTATTCCCAAAACCGAAAATGTATTTTCAGATACCTTATAACATTTAGTAGCGGCATTTGCACCCATGCTTACGTGATCTTCCTGATTGTGAGAGGAAGGGATTGAGTCAACGGAGGCGGGAGTACACAGTTGTTTATTTTGGCTTACAATTCCGGCGGCGGTGTATTGAGGAATCATAAATCCGGAAGAAAGTCCGGGGTTACTGGTAAGGAAAGCCGGTAATCCCCTGCTGCCGGAAATCAGCTGAAATGTACGGCGTTCAGAAATTGAGGCTAGCTCAGCCATAGCAATAGCCAGAAAATCAAGGGTTAAAGCCAAGGGCTGACCATGAAAATTTCCCCCTGAAAGCGAGCAGTCCTCATCCGGAAATACGTTGGGATTATCCGTTGCGGAGTTGAATTCTATCTGAAATATCCCTTTTGCATACTGAATTACATCATAGGAAGCCCCGTGTACCTGAGGAATACATCGAAAAGAATACGGATCCTGAACCTGTTTTTTTGCGGAATGAGCAATTTCAGAATCCTGCAAAAGGGTTAAAATGGTTTCTGCGGTTTTGATTTGTCCTGCATGAGGTCTGATTTGATGAATCAGTGGGTTAAAAGGCTCCAGTTTTGCATGAAATGCGTCAATACTAATCGCTGCAATCAGGTTGGAAAGATGCCACGCTTTTTCAGCTCTCGCCACCGTAATCAATCCGTAGGAAAGCATAAACTGTGTCCCATTAAGCAGAGCAAGGCCTTCCTTGGACTTTAATTTTACCGGCTCCCAACCCAGTTTTTCGAGCACAACGGAAGAAGGATACACCTGTCCCCGCCATCTTACTTCGCCCTCCCCTATCAGCGGTAAACATAAATGCGCAAGAGGCGAAAGGTCTCCGCTTGCTCCGAGTGAGCCCTGGGTAAAAACTACAGGGGTGATATTTTCATTATAAAAATCCAGTAATCGCTGAGCAGTAATCAACTGTACACCTGAATATCCAAAAGCAAGGGAACGCACCTTGGTGAGCAACATCATCCTTACCACTTCTTCGGGAACTTCCTCTCCCATTCCACAGGCATGAGAACGTATCAGATTGTACTGAAGCGTTTCAAGATGATAGCTTTCCACTACTGTATCACACAAAGCCCCAAAACCGGTGTTGATTCCATATACGATTCTGGAGCTACCCGAAAAATGTGTATCTAAATACGCTCTGCATTTTTCGATTTTTGCAACTGCGTCCTCTGAAAGGAATGCTTTTTCTCCGGATTCAAAAAAATGAGTCAGTGTATCCAGACTCAACGCAGCATTGTCTATATAAAACATAATATTAAATGATAAAAATATGGTAATGACGGATGAAATAAGCGGACAAAATTAAGATAAATTCTATAGGAAAACAAAAAGCCATCCCAAAAGGGATAGCTTATATTTGGAATGAAATCAGTAAGCAAATTTTACAGAATCTCAACGAGTTCCAGATCAAAATTCAAATCCTTGCCAGCAAGCGGGTGATTGGCGTCAATCACAACAACTCCTTCTTTTACTTCAAAAATACTAACCGGAAGTACATAACCTTCAGGCGTTTGCATATTTAAAGGAGTGCCGGGGAGCAAAGGAATCGTATCAGGTAACTGGTCAGAAGGCACTTCAATGAGGTTTTCATCAGAACGCTCTCCATAAGCCTCAACTGCTACGATATGAACCTTTTTGGATTCTCCTACCACCATCCCTAAAACACCGTTTTCGAAACCCGGGATAACCTGTTGTTCACCCATTGTAAACTGAAGAGGCTCTCCTCTTTCTACAGAACTATCAAAAATATTACCATCATCAAATGTACCTGTGTAATGAACAAGTACCGTATCTCCCATTTTTACTGCTGACATAAAAAAATAATTAAAATTAAAAATTCTGCGAAATTACTGGTTTTTATTTATTTAATAAAACTTTTTCCAGTTTTTTTTCCAATTTCTCGCCTCTGAGGTTTTTTTCCAGAATTCTGCCATCTTTCCCTACGATTAAGGTATAGGGAATTCCGGTTACTCCGTATAGTTTTGCGGCAGAACTTCCCCATCCTGCGAGGTCACTCACATGAGTCCATGTCAGTTTATCGGTTTGTATTGCATTCACCCAGGCCTCTTTTTGCTGATCAAGGCTTACTCCCAGAATTTCAAAACCTTCATTTTTAAAGCGGTTATAGATTCTTACCACGTTGGGATTTTCTTTGCGGCAGGGTTTGCACCAGCTTGCCCAGAAGTCAACCATCACAACTTTACCTTTGTAGTCACTCAGGGAAACTTCTTTCCCTTCGGGAGTTGTAAGTTTGAAGTCCAGTGCAGGCTGACCGATGAGAGTAGGTTTGATCCTGTCCATGGTTGATTGCAGTTGCTGACTGAGATTGGGGTTTACCTGTGCGTAGTCTTTGAGGTAGAGGGAGGAAAAATGGTTAAAGCAATCATCATTTTTACCCATAAACCCGGTAGCAAGTCCAACCAGCAGCATAGCGTAAGTATTGGATTTTGCATCAAGGCCTTCAATCAGGCGGGAAGCATAGTTAATTTGCTCTTCGGCAGATAGCCCAAGCATTGTGAGCGTATTGGCATACTGCTGCGCCTGTTCCATTACAAAGTGAATTCGCTGAAAGTCATTCTTTTTCAGGTCTGCATATTTAAAATACGTTCTGGCGAAATATTCCGGTTCTTCTTCTCCTTCGAGGTGATTGTACTGAAAACTGAGGTAGGTTTTCAGTCCTACTACATTGGCCAGAAAAGGATTGGTTTTTTGGAGGGAATCCAGAATGGCAATTTTGGTATTGTCCATATCCTTCATTTTTTTCTGAATCGAAGGGTCAACCATATCCGCCGGAAATGAACGAAAGTACTGCATATACTGATTATTTTCCTGCGCCATTCGGTTCAGTCTCAGGTTCAACTCGCTCCAGGCTTTGTTGTCAGCTGAGCCGGAAATCACAAGGTTACTGTTAAAAGTACTGCAATCTCCCGTAAGGTGAATCGGAGACTCCTCCCCCAAAATCAGCGGGATGATATTCTGAGGATTCATTCCGATAAAATAATATCCTTTTTCGAGGCCGTTGATATTAATACTGAAAACGTATTTATTCTCCTTCAGGATAAGCGGAGTCACCGCAAGCTGATAGAGAGTTGTTCCGCTGTAGCCAAAAATCCGGAGGGAATCCTGAGGTTTACACGACCCGAACTCTCCGGAAAGTACTACAGGTCCACCCGCAAAAAGCGCAGAAACAGAAAGAAAGAGGCTAAGAATAAGTGAAACGATTACTTTATGGTTCATTTTTTAACGTTGATATGAAATATTTAATTTTATTATAATTAATTAAGGTTAGGATCAATCGGATAATTACTAAAGTGTTTGTACTCATCCATACTTTTCAGGACGTCTCTCCAGAAATGTTCCGGATGCGGATTAAAAACGAGTATGGGATTTTCGGGAGCAATAATCCAGGATTTCCTTTCAATCTCCTCGTTTAGCTGCCCTTTACCCCAGCCGGAATACCCAATAAAAAAAAGAATATCCGAAGCTGAAATCAGGTTAAAGGAAAGCAGCTCTTTTACCCTGTCAAAATCCCCTCCCCAAAACAAACCCGGCGCAATTTCCTCTCCTCCTGTAATAATCAACGGAGCCCTGTGTATAAAATGAAGGGTATTATGTCCTACAGGTCCTCCGAGGTAAACCGGAGCGTCAAACTCCGGAACCCCTTCAAAAATCTGATTGATTTTTAATTTCAGTTTTTGAGTAAGAACATACCCGACACTGCCCTCTTCATTATGCTCAGCCAGAATAACCACTGTCCGGCGAAAATTCGGATCGTCCATAAACGGCTCTGAGACTAAAAAACGGCCTTTAGCAGGTTCATATTTATTGACAAACATAGTTTTTTCTCGTTTATCTAGGTTTTAACGAAAAAAAATATAATTTGTTGGCTTTTGGAAATGGATAAATCAACCGATTACTCCCGTTATACATAATAATATAACGATAATTCCTGCTATAATTCTATAAATACCAAAATACTTAAATCCGTACTTACTGATTAATCCGATAAAGGACTTGACTGCGATAAATGCTACGATAAACGCAATTACGTTGCCAATCAGGAAGTTCGTTAAAATAGTGGTATCCGAAAGCATCAACTCATATCCTTTGATTTCTTTTCCGTCAATCGTTATGTCTTTCAGAAAAATGGTGTACAGGGTAGCGGCTGCCATTGTAGGAACAGCGAGAAAGAAGGAAAACTCTGCTGCTACCTCTCTCGAAAGTTTCTGGCTCATGCCTCCGATAATTGTGGCGGCACTTCTGGAAAGCCCGGGAAACACAATGGCGAGCACCTGAAAAATCCCTACTTTAAAGGCGGTTAAATAGCTGATTTCTTTTTCTTCAAGCACCACAGGATTAGAAAACCATTTGTCTATGTTCAGTAAAACGATGCCTCCCAATAAAAAAACGATACCGATAAAAAGCGGTTTTTCCAGCATTTCATCGATATAATCCCCAAATAATTTCCCGAAAATCAAAGCCGGAATTACTGCAATGATTAATTTAAAATAAAATGACCACTCTTTAAAATTCAGGAATTTTTTCCAGTAAAGCACTACAACGGAAAGAATTGCGCCAAACTGAATGGCTACTGTATAAAGTTTTACAAACTCGTTTTTTTCAATACCAAAAAGAGAGCTTGCCACAATCATATGCCCCGTGGAGGAAACAGGCAAATATTCTGTAATTCCTTCAATAATCGCTAAAATAATCGCTTGTAGAATATTCATTTATTTTTCATAAAAAATGGAAGCAGGCATATGCCAATACAGACGCGAACCTGTAAACAAGGCTGAATCCAATAATATCAATGATTAAAAGAAAAATGATTTATGCTTCGCTTTTGGGGGTACGGGGTTTGTACATAATTGCAAAAACAATTTCAATAAAACCTCCTACCACTAATAAAGGGGAAATATGAAGGGGGACAGAAAAAGTTTTGGAATCAACAAAAGGACCTCTCATCAGGAAAAAGCCCAAAGAAATCATCCCAATTCCTACTAAGAGTAAGATATAATTCATTTTAGTAAACGGAAGAATGTCTCTGCTTTGGGAAACAGAAGAAGTTGCGGTAACCGCTTTTTCTGTTTTCACTGCCTTAGGCTGTACTTTTGGTTTTTGCGTTGCCATATTAATATTTATAGTAATGATTTATTATTTGAAATTTAAATTAATGATTCAAGCGAGCGGTTCAGAAAACGATTTACGGCGAGATGACTGCCCGCATAGCCTAAAAGACCGCCAAATAACACAATTCCTGCCAATAATGCAAAAAAATCTATGTGTAAAATAAAGGGTAAAAATTCCCTGACGGGTACCATGCGCGAAAAAAGCAGCAGTAACATAAAGAACAACAGAATATCGGCCATCACTCCGGCGATGAGACCCTGAATCATTCCGGTACGGAGATAGGGTTTCCGGATAAAAGGCGCAGTTGCTCCGATAAGTTGCATTGTCCTGATACTCAGGCGTTGTGCATAAATTCGCAGTTTTATGGTATTCATTACCAGATATATCGTAAGAAAAACAGCGATAATCCCGATAATCAGAGAGATTACGATAAGATTTTTCATATTGGTCTGAAACCCGCTGACCATTTCTATCGGGTAATCTACCGCAGCCACTGCTATATCCTTTACAAGATTCTGCTGTATATTCAGAATACTGTCAGAGTGAATATAATCCGGTTTCAGAATTACTTCGTAAGAAGCATACAACGGATTTACCCCGTCCATCATTTTGATTACGTCCTTGTCTCCGGTCTGCTCAATAAAATGCCGGAGAGCCGTTTCTTTGGAGATAAAGGTCGGGGATTTACAATACGGAGCAGATTTTATCTTTTTTTCAAGCAGCAAAAGCGAACCGGAGGAAATCCCGTCATGCACAGAAATTTTCAGGAGAATAGCGTCCTGATGTTCACGGATAAATCTTTTACCAAACAAAAAAAACGAGAAGAATAAAGCAAGAATCAACAATATCAGCGCCACACTTAATGTAGCGGCAAGATATCCCCTTCTGGAGCGGTTCTGTAAATAATTTATTTCTTTATTGAGGGAAGATTCTGTCATAATATTATTAATTTCCGGAATACCCTGATTTAAAAAATGCTTTCCGGATTTTGCCGGTAACAGGCAGGCCGGTGTATAATGTTGAGTCATTCAGATTTTCAAAAACGCGAAGCTCATTATGCTGAGTACAAAACAGTACCGAGTTTGAAAAATCAAAATCCATGGAAGAAGTCCCAACGGTAAACTCATCGGTTCCGTTATCGTCTGTAAGGGTAATCCCTCCGGTTTTCAACAACTTCACCTGCCCGAGCCACTCTTTTCCATAGCTGAGGGTATTGTAGGGAGAATTCAGTATTTTCCGGTAGTTTATCAGTGTATTTTTGGTAATATTATTATTGTTCAGCGAAAGGGTAGCCGAAAAAAGTGAGTCTCCGGAATGATACAGCAGCGATAAAGAAACGGATTTTGAAAAATCGTCAGGTGTAATATAATCTATTCTGCGCTGAGTGCTCAATTCTTCCCGCATCGCAAAAGCAGATTCTTCCCAAATCTGAATCGTTTTTTCCTCCGTAGCAACATAAAACCTTCCCATGAAGGCAAATACAAGTACCGGTTTTTTATCTGATTGCTTGTAAATTATCTCTTTATTCAGGCTGTTTTTATCCATAAAAGCCAGTTTCCGGGCGATTGTATCCAAAGCGATGATGTAATTATCTCCCAAAGCAATCCGGTGCGGAACAAAATCCACAAGCGTATGACTAATCGTTTCAGCAGAGGATTTGGCAGAAAAATTATTCATTTTCTCTTTAAAGACTGCGTATTTCACAGAAGGCTGAAGATAATCGCTCAAACATACCTCATTGTCTTTTCCGTCCATGTCACTCAGGCCCAACTCACTCACACCAAACTGTTTATGATAGTTTTGGGTGAACTTACGGGTGAGGTTATCATAATTTACCAGATGAGGAGATGAGAGGGAGTCCTCCATGAACAGGTAAGACTGACGGGTAATAATCCGAAATTTTTCGTCATCATCACAACCAAAAAATGTAGCTGACAGTATCAGACAAAAAAAGAATATATGAGACTGAATTCGCATACCTGAGTATTTTTATAAAAAATTATTGGGAATTATATGCCCATTTCACGTAGATAGCTCCCCATGAAAATCCGCCACCAAAAGCGGCAAACATCAGATTATCTCCTTTTTTGAGTTGCTTTTCATAATCCCACAGACAAAGCGGAATTGTGGCGCAGGTTGTATTTCCATACTTTTGAATATTCAGCATTACTTTTTCAGGAGGAAGACCTGCACGCTCGGCGGTAGCGTCAATGATTCGCTTGTTGGCCTGATGAGGAACCAGAAAAGCGATACTTCCGCCGGTAAGGCCGTTTCTTTTCATCACCATATCCGTAATATCTGCCATACCTTTCACCGCAAATTTAAATACGGTTTTTCCTTCCTGATATACAAAATGCTCTTTATTCATTACTGTATCTATGGAAGTATGATAATGACTGCCTCCGGCTTTCTGAAGAAGAAATTGCCTTCCGCTTCCATCAGTTTTTAGTTCGGAATCCAGAATGCCGTACCCTTCTTTATTGGGCTCCAGTAAAACAGCACCGGCACCGTCTCCAAATAAGATACAGGTATTTCTGTCCTCATAATCTATCCGGCATGACATTTTATCTACTCCTATCACCAGCACTTTTTTGTGGGCTCCGCTCTCAATGAATTTGGAACCGGTATTGAGTGCAAACAAAAACCCTGAACACGCTGCACTCAGGTCAAATCCCCAGGCGTTTTTGGCACCAATTTTATCTGCAATAATGGAAGCAGTAGCCGGATGTACATAATCCGGAGAAACGGTAGCGCATATTATCAGTTCAATGTCTTCCGGCCGTGTCTGAGTTTTTGCAAACAAATCTTTCAGTGCTTCTACAGCCATATCGGAAGAGGCTCTGTCTCCTTTTAATATCCTTCTTTCGGTGATTCCGGTTCTTTCCTGTATCCACTCGTCGGAAGTGTTTACCATTTGCTCCAGTTCTTTATTGGTAAGAATATACTCTGGAACATATCCTCCGATTGCAGTGATTGCCGCTGTTAATTTAGTCATTATCTGTTTTTTTTCTTTACAATCTAAATTCTTTGCAAAAATGCAAGTTTATATCGGGAAATGCAAACAATTTTCTAAAAGCCTTATCTTTTCAGAAAATGTAACAGGGTTACCCATTGAGTATAAAATTCCTTCTGGAAACTGTTTTGTAAAAATGAATTCTGTTTGGGAAATTCTTTTTACATTTGCTTATTCAAAAAACAGCAATAATGAATCCGTTTACAGTAGATCCTGACATACGAACAGCAAAAACACTGGATACTTCCTTTTATACGAACCCGGTTTATTTTGAGCTTGCAAGAGAAGCTATCTTTGCGATTGCATGGCAGTGGGCCGGGGACACAGAATGGATTAAGGAGGGAAAAAATATTCAGCCTTTTACTTTCCTTCCGGGTTATATGAACGAGCCCCTTGTACTCACTCAGGACGCCGGCGGGATTCACTGCCTGAGCAATGTCTGTACTCACCGGGGAAATCTTATCGCTACCGAAACCTGCAAGGCAAAGAGTCTGATTTGTAAATATCATGGCAGAAGGTTTTCTCTTTCCGGTTCTTTTATGTCAATGCCTCAGTTTCACAATACGCTTAATTTCCCTTCCGCTGACGACAGCCTTACAAAAGTTCCTCTCATGCAGTGGGGGAATTTCCTGTTTACAAAACTGATTTCCGAAGGGAAGAAAAACATAGAATTCCCCCGGGAAATTATCGAAAAAATGCACTGGTATCCCATGGAAAAACTGAGGTACTATCCGGAATTAAACAGAATCTATACAGTCAAAGCGCATTGGGCGCTGTATTGTGAAAATTATCTTGAAGGATTTCATATTCCCTTCGTACACAGCGAATTAAATGAAGTACTGAATTTTTCTGAATATACCACCGAGCTATTCCCTTTTGGCAGCCTCCAGACCGGTATCGCCAATGAGGGCGAATTGAGTTTTATACTTCCTCCCGAATCCGATGATTATGCCAAAAACAAGAAAATTGCGGCTTATTATTTTTGGGTATTTCCCAATATGATGTTTAATTTTTATCCCTGGGGAATTTCGGTAAATATCATATATCCGGAGAAACCGGACCTGACAAGGGTCTCTTTTATAACATATGTACTGGACGAATCAAAAATGAATCAGGGGGCCGGAAATGAATTGCATACAGTAGAGATGGAAGACGAAGCGATTGTAGAAAATGTACAAAAAGGGGTACATTCCAGATTTTACCGGTATGGCAGATATTCCCCTGACAAAGAACAGGGTACACATCATTTTCACCGATTGATAGCGGAATTTATGCAATAATCAGTTGTCAGGGCTTAGCGGCTATTACCCCTACACTTCTTACTCCGCGAAGGGTATCTTTCCGCATAAACTGAACCATCCTGAATGAATAATTTCCCGATTCTTCAAACAAAAGCGGCGACAGGGTTTTGAACGGAATCGTTACTTCTTCTCCGCCCTCTACCCTCCAGGCACCGGTGTATTCCGTGAGGGAATCCAGCAGCAGCGCCTCCTGAATTTTCCCCTGAGGGCTTTTTGCCCAGATTTTTACATAAATATTTTGAAAAGGATAATTATTATCATACGTATTTTCAATGGAAAAAGGAGCTTTCCCACCGGATTTCACATTCAGTGAAAAACGGATTGTGTCTGTATTCATCCAGCAGTTATTTTCCATTTTTTTATGAATCAGGTACTCCTCCTTACATCCGCTCAAAGAAGCTACCCAAAGCACTGTTAATAATACGAAGCTGTATTTCATGTAATATCAATAATAAAGTAAGCCTTACGAAGTATATCATAAGGCTTACAAAATTACAGAAAATTTTTATCAGTGCAAGGGTTATCGCATAATATACATTTTTCCCCAGCCGTTTTTGAACATTTTATCCGTTTTGTCATCTTCGGCAGACTCTTTCAGGGTATTGGTTTGCATTTTCGTAACCACCCTGTAAAGATACACTCCGTTTGCCAGTCTGTCGCCGTATTCGTCAGTTCCGTCCCAGGCAAAATCCGTGAGGTTTTTCCCGAAATGTACATCTCCCAACGCTTTTAAGTCAATGACTTTCACCAGTTTACCGGTAATGGTAAATATCTGAATCTGGAACATTTCCGGCAATTCATTTCCGGTAAGGATATAGGCAAACCGGGTAGAAGTGGAGAAAGGATTCGGATAATTCAGGACATTGGTCACAGTGTGCGCATTAATCACTCTGAAGGAAATTTCATAATTGGATTTTCCGGCGTCGTTGCCTCTCATATCCCGGCCTTGTACTCTCAGGCTGTAGTAGTCATTTTCAGAATCCGCCAGAGGCTGAATTGCGCCCGGAGAGAAGGTTAATCTGGCTTTATTCAACGGCAGTGTCGCAGGCTCCCACTCGATTCTGGGGTCGCTGTTGTCAATCCGGATTCGCTCCCATTGTGCTCCGTTCTGGGGGTTTCTCCAATATACATCAAAGGTAGAAGTATCCGTCATTGCAAGGAACTGATTTTCGTCTTTTGCTTCAATCAGAATTTTGGGGGTAGGAGAAATAATATCGAGGTCCATAATTTCCTTCCCGTCAAAAGTAACATGCAGCAAAGGGTTTTCTTTATCAGAAATCACAAAGAAAGGATGAATATAGGTATTATTGAACAGATATTGTTCCGGTTGGTCGTATCCGGGATTCAGTTCTACAATAAATTTATTGCTGCCTTCAATACCCATATTGAGTGTATTCACTTCAAAATCAATGACAATCCTTCCTTCCTTGGGTAAAGGAGCAAATTTTTTCTGACCAAGCTGAATAATATCCCGGTCTTCTGTTTCAATCCGGAAAGAAACGAGCAGGCTGTCCATATTGATTTTGGACGGATTTACTGCCCCCATCCTTATCTTTAGGTCCGCCCCTTCCGCAAGGGTATCGGTTTTGAAGTAGAAGTCTCCAAAAGGATCAATGACAGCATCCGGAGCCTGATTATAGAGTATGTGCCAGTGTTCAAGCTGAGGTGCAGTACTATAAATACTATCCGTTATTTCTGATTTTAGCTGAATAAACGGATACGTTTCATGACTGATGGTATCCAGATTATAAGTTCCGGCAGAAGTTGTTTTAAACATAAAGGTTTCTGAACCATCCTGTTTTAATCCATACACAGATACATTTGCAAACTCTTGCAGCTGATTATCAATCGTATTCCAGTCCCAGATGAGTTGAGTCCATCCCTTTGAAGGGCCGATAATCGTGGAAAACGCAGATGCATTCTGATAAGGAACAGAAAGCGTTACATCAACGACATAGTCTCCACCGATATTGGGAGTAAGCAGGGATTGAACCGTGGAGGGATTGCCGATTCTGCCATATATCAGGAATTTCTCATTATCTCCCAGGTTTCTCAGACCGGCAGATACGCCAATGGATTCCAGATAGTCAAAAATATAGGTTTGCCAGAAAGGCACTCTGGGATTTCTGTTGCTGGAAATAAAGAAGTAATCTCCCGGATTCGCAGATTGTAATGCCGTAATCAGGGTATTGAGTGAACCTCCGGTATTCAGGGCCGTAGGAGCAGCAGCATACCCAACGGTATTGGAAAAAGTCTGGGATGTATATTTAACGGTTAAGTCATTTTTGTCAATAATCATGAATGCAACCCCATTCAGATTCGAAGAGAAGTTGGAAGAGCCTACATAACCGGCGTCATTGATAAATACTTCAAAAAAGCCAAAAGACCTTACTCTGTAACTATAAGATTTTTCTTTTTTGGTAAAAACCCATTTATCCTGAACAAGTTCCAGTTCTACATTCGTTTTGGCGTCCTTTATGAACTGAGGGATTCTTGCCTGCGCCCAGCCTTTTTTACCCTGAATATATCGGAAAGAGGAATTTGCCCATGCCAGAGGGGTAATATCGGCTAATCTCACTCTCCAGTAGTAAACCATGCTGTCGGTAAGGGTATAAGGAATATCCCATTTGGCCAGCATAGATTTTCCGGTTACTACTTCTGATGTTCGCATTAAGGGAGAAGTAAAATCATAAGTAGTATCAATTTCAAATACATACTTTACAAGACTGTCTCTTGTCATGGAAAAACCCGAAGCGATAAGCTGTGGATCATTATAGTCAATCACCGAAAACTCAAACGGAAAAAGACAGGCGGGGATGTTACCCGGTATCAGCTTGCTGATTATTGCGATATTATTATTTTCGTTGGTTTCCGAAATAAAATTAGTGGAATCGGCAAAAATTTCAAAAGTATTATAACCTGCCATCGCAGCCCCTACAGGATTTTTGAGATAGACCGACAGGGTGTCCGAAAATTTAAATACGGCCATTTTTTTATTGGGGTGATTATACCACTCTCCCGAAGGAAGCTGCTGACGGAAAGATACATAGAAAGAATCATTGGATACCAGTCCGAGATTTTTCACGATTACATTGATTTTAAATGAATCCTCCATCGCAGAGAAATTATCAGGCGTAAAGAAAATGCCGGAATTGGTAAGTTCCAGGTCATATCCACCTGGTACATTCATTCGTACAGCAGGGTCACCCTGAAGGTCCAGCTGACGGATATGGTTTCTCAGTCTGATTGAAGTACCAAATGTATCCAGATATTTCTCAAATACTTCCTTCATAATATCTCCCATTCTTTCCCCGATTTCATATTTCCACGCCCAGTTGTACATGAGGTTTGAGTATCGGCTCAGTTCGTAGGCATATCCCGGCCCTGTATTGGCAAGGTAACCGATAGCCCCTCTCTCCGGCTGAATCACCCATCTTGAACCAAAGGTGTTTTTTTCATCAAATTTTCCACCATAGCAACCCATTGCAAATACAAAAGGATACTTATGGAAATTAGTGTATTCGTAAGGCTCTTTCAGGTCAACGTCCACGATATTGGAGCCTGAGTGTCCAAAGAAATGAATCCAGGCGGTTCCTTTATTGATTACGTAATCATAGTCAGCATTAGGATCAGTAGTACTGTTTGAATACTTCTGATAAATGGTTCCGTGTCCGCCAAAAGGATCCCCTTCAAAGATGGATTTCCCGTACTGAAGGGTCTGCTGAATGATGGATACTTCTGCATTGCTGTTTCCTCCTCCCAGGAAAACGCCTTCTTTTTTCCATGAATCCCACGCCTGATGCTCATGGTCAATCACTTTATTCAGATAGTCCAGCCCTTGCTGATTGTTTTCTATTACAATCCTGCCTATCGGAACGCGGGGCACTATTTCAAGGTGGCTGTTGGGGTTGTAATGACTCACAAATTCAAAATCCGAAACCGGGTTACCAATCGAAGGTACCGTACCGAGATTAAATACCGTACTGTTGTTGGATGCATCAAAATCAATTGCTTTACCCAACAGTAAAATATATTCGGGCTTTACCGTCCAGCTATCGAGTGCCTCCTTGCAAAATCGTTTAATCGCCCAGGGAGTTACGGAGCCATATCCGTATTCATCATACATATCTTCTACATAGACAATTTTTGCGGGAATATTATTCACCGTATTGGTATCCCTGTAGGTTTTGTAAGCTGTGGCAGCCTGAGTATAATCTCTGTGCGTAATAATCAGGAAAGGAGCTCCGGTTTGACTATAAAGTTGATTCAGATTATGGGTCGGATTGATGACCGGTTTTTTATATCCCAAATCGGTAACGACAATCACATCCCTGTTAAAACTGCTTGCAGGAAAAATCAGGTTCAGTGTTTTATTATTTACCCCTGTGCCGGTTATATCTCCTTCTACTCTTACCTGATTCAGAACATCAAAGGCATATCCTTTTGTATTTCCCTTTACTTTAGGGAAGGCATAATACTGATTGGAAGCACTTAGGGGTATTTCCGGCAACTCAAAGTAGGGAATTGTATCCATACCGGAAGATGCAAGCCTTTCATATCTCAGATTGATCCAGCAAAGGCTGTTATTATCAATCGGAAATGCCCCCTCAAAACGAATCGGTGTTGTGGCCGGCAGCGTTTGGTTCAGGGTTGCATGATAGGTTTGACAATAAACTCCTACGGTATCTTTGTTGATTACTGCAGTATTGTTTGCAAACACCCTTAGTCCATGCTGAGTATCTGACTTTCCAAATACCCGGACTGATAAACGGGGAGAAACCGAAGGATTCGTATTTGCATAAGGTACTTTCAGATTGAGGGTGTAATAAGAAGAGGAGCTAAAATCTGGGCCTATCCAGCCTTCTCCTGTGGTATAGTCGCTGTTAAGGATGTGATTATCACTGTACTGACTGTTTGACCCGCTTCCTCCGTTTGAATTTCTCCGCTGAGGATAACCAGTGCCTGTCGTTTTAGTAGGGATATAGGCAGCGTCGAAAAGGAAAGTAGCACTGGGAGTGGTGTAGTTATTGGAAAATACGGGCGTAAACCGTTTTCCGACAATCCCGCCCGAAACAGAGGGCTCCCAGGTAAGGAAATAAGCAGAAGTATCCGAGAAAATACTCATTTGTTTGATGGGCTGAAGGTCCTGACCCGGTATCACAACGCCTGTTGCGGGGTCTCTGTACATAAGGGAATCTACCCTTCCGTCATTTTGTTTTCCGATAAACTCAAAAAAATCAAAGGTCGCAGAATTGGCAGGAGAAACATAAATCGGAATCTCCACCCCTCTGTAATAGATTTTGAGTGTTCTTGCGTCAGCAGTGGACAAATCATGTCCGGCATTCAGCAAATCGGTTTTGGAAACCTGATAAATTCCGTCTGAACCTACTTCCATTTTCACAAACAGACGGTTAGGATTGTTATTAATCAGATTTTTATACCATTGATTTCCCAAATCGAAGGACTGCGCCCAAAGTAATTGAGATAAAAACAGTAAACCTGAAACGGAAAAAATTTTTTTCATATACATATTATTATAAACAAAACTAAAAAACAGTAATAAAATACATCAGAAGTTAATTTGTTTTTGAAGGAACGAGGAGTTTCAGGGAAACCACATGAGAGTATAGATTCTGCTGAAAATTTCCGATATTGGCAAGGGCATAATCCACCTGCAACCCTTTGATTACAAATCCGAGTCCGGCGGTAGGAAAAATCCCTGTAACCTCTTCTCCATCACCATTTACGGTATTCTGAAGATTATACACGCCTCCTCTCAGGAAAGCAATGGGTTTTCCGGTATTTTTGTTTTTGTATGCAAACTCGAGTCCTACTCTTGGGTCAAAGGAAGCCGCTCCTGCCGAGATAAGTGCGCTGCTCCTTTTGCCGTCCAGAAAAACATCGTTGTCTAAGGCAAGCAAAAGCCCCAGAGAATTACTATTGATGATATTATAGGCCACTCCCAGGCGAATCGTAGGGCGGGTGATTTCAACGGAGTTTTCAGGGATGACATTGCCTGTGCTGATGAAGGTGGAGCCAAAGGTTTCTGTATTGAAGGTCCACATATTATAGGTCTGTGTTGCATCCATGAGCATAAGTCCTGCAGCAAAACGTTCAGTTTTGTATTTTGCAGCGACATCCAGCCCAAATCCCCAGGCATTTCCAAAACGTCCGACTCCCCTGTAAATTACTTTAAAGTTTGTACCAAAAGAGAGTCTGGGAATGGAGGCGGGTCTCCAGGCATAGGAAATCAGGGTTGCAAAATCCGAGGTAGAAAAGGCTTTAACCTTATTAAAGTCGATATTTCCGTTACTCACAAGATCCAGTGTATTAGGGATATTATCCACTCCAAGCCTGATAACAGAAACGCCAAAACGGCGGTTGCCTGCAGAGTCAAGCGGAAGGGAAAAACCGGCATAATTATACGTTGCAATATTGGCAAAATAGGAAGAATACATGAGTGAAACTTCAGGCTTCATACTGCCATGAACCAGGCCTGCGGGATTCCAGTAGCCACTCAGTACGTCATCAGAAGTAGCAATCATTGCATGCCCCATTCCAAAAGCTCTCGCTCCTACTCCTATTTTCAGAAACTCATTGGAATACTTACGGGCTTCAGCTTTGGGCTCTTGTGCATAAACAGACAAATTCAGCCCGGCCACGAATCCGATTACCCCCAAAATGTGTTTACAAAATCTTACAAAATTCATAAATAGTAGTTAATTTTTAAAGATGAAAGATAAATCCAAATAATAAAACGCAAATATACCCTTCATCGTAGTCTTAATTTATATCAAAAATTATACCTTATTCCGGTTTTGGTAAATTCTTATGCAAAAAAACAAATAATTCCCCTATTTCCGGTTTAATTTTCTTTTCAAACTCCCTGAGATATTCCAGAAAAACCGGTGTATCCATATAAGCTGTTTCTTCAATCCCCACCCTACCGACAATTCTTTTCAGTACAAAGATAATATATTCGTATGATTCATAGTGATACAAATACTCATTGTCCAGAAATTTTTGTAAAAAACCGCTAAAAGTAGAAGCCGGAGTATCAAGAAAAGCCTGAGTCATTTCTGTAATTCTGACAGCCCCTATTTTATGCAAATGAAAATAAAAGTCCCTGACCAGCTGATTATCTTCTTCTATCAGGATTTTATCAATGAGAATCTCTATCAGAACATGAGCAACAAAAAAGGAGCGTTTGGCGGAGCCGTCGGGAAACATCTTTCTGAGATCAGCTGATACAACATTACATTCCCTTTCAAAAAATTCGCAGGTATGAAATATTTTATCTGTATCATAATGCCTGACGATTCCCTGATAAAATTTCTGAAGCGGAAGCGGAAAATGTAAGTGGTGGGAAAGATGTTTTATTCTTAACTTTCTGTTATAGATGGAAAGCAGGTCAGGAATACATACCCCTACCAAATACTCTGAATCAGGATGAAACCGATCAAGCGAAAAATGAGAAATAAAATTCATATTTTGTATCCAAACGGCTACAAATATCTGTTTTTTTTTTCATTAAGTTATCTTTTTTACACTAATAAAAGATTTTTTAACACATATCTGTAAAAATTAACCGGTTTTTATGTAGTTTTGAGCAAAAAATACGGGAAGTGGTCTCATTTAATACTTTATTAATTAGAGATTTACGGGAATCATTAAAAAAAACGGTATTCATATTTATCTGCTCCTGTGTCTGAATCTGTTTATTTTTACTTAATTTGCACCGTATTTTTTTCAAAATATATTATCACCTTTTAAATCACGTTGATTTAATCAGAAAACGAAATCATTTACTCAATTTTTATGGCACAAACTAAATCACATCCACGCGGACTCTATCTGTTATTTGTAACAGAAATGTGGGAGCGTTTCAGTTATTACGGAATGAGGGCAATCTTCATCCTGTTTATGACAAAAATTCTATTGCTGAAGGATGCAGAAGCGTCTCAGATTTATGGAAGTTATACTGGTCTGGTTTACCTTACCCCTTTACTTGGCGGGTATCTTTGCGATAAGTTTTTAGGAAACCGGAGAAGCATCATTATCGGTGGTGCACTGATGGCAATCGGGCAGTTTTTTATGTTTTTGAGTGCTTCCGCCGGAGGACCTTCCGGGACTTCTCTCATGTGGGCCGGACTTACCTCCCTGATTATCGGAAATGGTTTTTTTAAACCCAATATTTCCACCATGGTGGGGCAGCTTTATCCCGCTAACGACAGGAGAATTGACAGTGCGTTTACCATCTTTTATATGGGTATCAACCTGGGAGCGTTCTTTTCTCCGCTTGTGTGTGGCTCCATGGATTTCAAATGGGGATTTCTCGCGGCCTGTATCGGGATGATTATCAGCTTAATTACTTTCATTTTGTTCCAGAAAACCTACCTTATCTCTGAAGAAGGGCAGGAAATTGGCTTACCGGTAAAAAAATTAGACATTGTGAGTATTCTTATGACCATCGGCTCTATTGGTATTGTGTTTTTCATGCTGAATTTCAAACAGTTATTTCAATCGGACATAGATATTATCAGCTACTTTATTTATGGAGCGATGATTATAATGCCTTTGATAATCCTGACAGACAAAAGCCTTACCATTACAGAAAGAAACCGGATTATCGTGATTTTCATTCTGGCATTTTTCGTAATTTTCTTCTGGGGTGCATTCGAACAGGCGGGCGCCTCACTTACCCTTTTTGCAGACCGTCAGACTAACCGGACACTGTTTGGATGGGAAATGCCTGCCTCCTATTTTCAATCAGTGAATCCCCTTGCTGTAATCGGGCTTGCGCCTTTATTTACCATCATCTGGGGATTTTTATATACCCGTAATCTTGAGCCTTCTTCTCCTAAAAAAATGGCGATTGGTCTTGCTTTGGTTGCGCTCGGATACGTCGTCATCGCTATTGCTGTAAAAGGGCTGGGCGTGGAAGACAAAGTTTCCATGTGGTGGCTGATTGCATTGTACATCATTCATACAATGGGTGAGCTTTGCCTCTCCCCTATCGGACTTTCGATGGTATCCAAACTATCTCCCCTCCGTTTATCTTCTCTGATGATGGGTACATGGTTCCTTGCAAATGCAGCCGCCAATAAATTTGCAGGTACTCTCAGCGCGCTGATTCCCCCTACTGCAGGGGCTGAAGCGACTACAGAGCCGGTAAAGTATCCTGAATTTTTAGGATTTCAGATAACCAATCTTTATGAATTTTTCATGCTGTTCATTATTATGACAGGTGTAGCGGCAGGTATTCTCTTTGTATTGAGTTCCTGGTTACAAAAAATGATGAATGAAGATAAATTTGAAGCGAAAACCCACTAATTCCAGTCCGGTTTTCTTCCGTCTATAATCACAAAAACCGGTAAAGTACTGCTTTACCGGTTTTTTAAACAACAATTCAATGGAAAATATTTTAAATATAGCCGGTGTAGTTGCGCTTGCCCTCGCCCCGGTTATTTTTATACTGATATACGTTATCACCAAAGATAAATACGACAGAGAACCCCTGCCTTATCTCATCGCTGCTTTTACTTTGGGGGCTTTGGGTGCGTATCCGGTAGTAAAATCATCAGAATTCCTCAGTGAACTGCTTAATATTTCCGAGAATCAGTCTTCGCTTCACCTGCTGGTCTATATATTTGTAATTATTGCGCTGACAGAGGAGTTGATGAAATACCTTTGTCTGACGCTGTTTTTTTACCCCCTGAAAAAATTCAATGAGCCTTTGGATGGGATTATTTATTGTGTCTCTATCTCGATGGGCTTTGCTGCCGTTGAAAATATTATCTATGTATATCAGTCCGGGTTTGCTACAGGGATTCTAAGAATGTTTACTGCGGTACCCTCACATGCTGTTTTTGGGACTATCATAGGATATTATGTCGGAAAAGCGAAGTTTACAGAAGGACAAAAACCTAAAATACTGCTTCATTTACAGGGTTTTATTATCGCTCTGATTCTGCACACCCTGTATGATTTTTTTATCTTTCTGGATTGGGGCGTGTCAGGGCTGATTTCTATCGCCATTCTGATTAAAGGAATCCTTTTTGCAAGAAATGCGATTCAGATAAGACTGGCGAATTCGCCTTTTCGTCCTGCCCCCACCGAAGTTATCATAGAGGAAACAGACAATCCGGAAGCAGAAGAAATGATTGGTTCAGAATTATGATTTCTGATTTTTTTTCCCTAAAAACCTGTCTGAAAAAGCATGAAACCTCCTGTTTTTTCGTTGATTATTGTCATAGTGCAGGCTTTCTGTGCAAGCGTGTCAAATTAACCTTCATTGGATTTGGCTAAGGGCTAAATTATTCTCAATTTTGTAGCGGGAATTGTTCCTGTCATTTTAATCAATAATTATTTAACCGCTTTAGTTTGAAAATCAGATTCTATATCATTTTTCTGCTGTGTTTTTTCCTGAGTGGAATTCAGTTTGTATATGCTCAAAAAAAAGGAGCACCGTCAACGCCTCCTGATTCGCTAAAAAACACTCCGCTTACCGTTTCAGACTCTTTGAAAAAAGACTCTGTAATAGTAGGAACTGACAGAAAATCGGTAATTACGGATTCCCTCAAAAATATATCAGAACTGAAAACGCCGATAAAATCCCGGGCAGAAGATTCAATCGTATTCGATATCGAAAAAAAGATTCTTTATATGTATGGCAGTGCCGGAATGGATTACGAAGATTTAAAAATAGAATCTGACAGGATAACGGTGGACTGGACCTCTCAGCTGATGACAGCGGAAGGCACGCCTTATCCGGACAGTAGCGGCAACATTAAGGGGAAACCTGTTTTTACACAGGGGGAACAAAATTATACTGCCCGCAAAATGTCCTATAATTTCAAAACCAAAAAAGGAAAAGTGACCGAAGCAAGAACCAGTGAGGGCGAAGGCTTTTTGCTGGCAGAAGCGGTTAAAAGAAATCCCGACAATTCCTATTTCGGTCTCAACGGCAAATATACCACCTGTAATGAACCGGAACACCCTCATTTTTATATTAAATCCAAAAAAATGAAGGTAATTCCCGATGATAAAATCATTTCCGGACCGCTGAATCTGGTCATTGAAGAATTCCCCCTTCCGATTATTGTTCCTTTCGGATTTGTACCCAATGTCAAGAAAAAAACCACGGGTATCGTAATGCCTACCTACGGAGTACAGGGAGAAAGAGGGATTTATCTTCAGAATCTGGGATATTATATCGGAAAAAGTGAGTACTTTAACCTGCTGCTGGACGGAGATATTTACTCTAAAGGTGGCTGGAGATTAGGCGCAGGCTCTCAGTACAAATATCAGTCCCGTCTTAGCGGAAATATCGCCATGGACTATGGTATCATTCAGTTTAATGAAGCGACTGACCCCGATTTCCGCAAAACCGTAGCCTGGAAATTCAACTGGACTCATCAGCAAACGATTAATCAGAACACGAATTTAAGCGCAAGGGTTACGCTGGACAAGCAGTTTAACCGAAACCTGAATTTCAATATGAATCAGGCGTTGGCCAACCTGCAGACCTCCTCCGTTACGCTCAGCAAATCCCGTATTGCAAACACTCCTTTTTCTTTTTATCTTTCGTCTGAACTCACACAGAATATCAACAAAAATACAATCACCATGCGTTTGCCCAATTTTACTTTTTCGATGGCACCTCAAACGCCTTTTAAAAATGTAGGGGTAAAATATGACGGGTTGAAATTTTTACGGCAACTGAATTTCAATTACAGCCTGAACGCTACCAATCAGGTTACCGATGTACTTCAGGATATTGCTTTTGAGATTATTCAGAATCCCAATAAACGATATACCTATACTCAGGAAAATCCTTTGGATACAATCAGTAAAATGGGATATGAATTTTTCAGCAATGGAATCCGGCATTCTATTCCGCTATCAACCAAAATCCAGTTATTCAAATACCTGAATATCTCCCCTTCCATGAGCTATAACGAATACTGGTACACCAAAACCATTGAAAAATCATACGATACACTCAACCGGCAGGTAATGAATACGACGCTCAATGGTTTTGCAACAGCAAGGGATTTCAATACAAGCGTAAATGCCAATACTACTTTGTATGCATTTTACGGCCTCAAAAAATCCAAACGAAATTTCGTCGTAAGACAACTTTTTATTCCCAGTATCGGATATACGTACCGTCCGGATTTTTCGGAAAAACAATGGGGATTCTACAAAACCTATACCGGTCAGGACAACCGGGAATTTACCTACAGCCGGTTTGAAGGCTCTATTGTCGGAGGCCCGGGCTCGGGGGAAAGTCAATCCCTGAATTTTTCGCTCCAGAGCAATCTTGAAGCAAAACTCCTGAAAAAAGAAAGCTTCAAGCCTGATTTTCCCGAAAAAGAAGATAAGTATGACCGGATTCGTCTGCTGGACAATCTGGGATTAAGTACCTCTTATAACTTTGCGGCAGACAGCTTCAATCTTGCCGGAATCAGCCTCAACGGACGAACCACATTATTTAAAAACAAACTGAATATCAATGCAAATGCAACCCTTGACCCGTATTATTTTAATGATAGTCTGGGGAGAAGAGTGAATGAATTTGCTTATCGGGTCAATAATACCCCGGGCAGACTTACGAATGCGGGAATCAGTTTTAATACTGCTTTTCAATCCAAAAACAAAAGGAAAAGACCAGTTAAAAAATCACCGGGATTTGATGAGGCGGAATATGCAGATATTCAGCGGTTTATGGCAGGATATGTGGACTTTAACATTCCCTGGTCGCTTAGCCTGACCTATAACCTCACTTACATTAACAGCGGCAACCTGGATCCGGTACTCAATAATGTACTGAATTTCAGAAGTGATTTTAACCTGACCGAAAAATGGAAAATCGGCCTTAACAGCGGATATGATTTCACCAATAATCAGATTGCCGAGAATACCTCTTTCAGTCTGTACCGGGATTTACATTGCTGGGAAATGTCCTTTAACTGGAATCCTCTCGGGCGTTTTCAGTCCTACTTCCTTACGATAAACGTCAAAAGCAGCACGCTTCAGGATTTAAAACTCAATAAGAAAAACCTCTGGACCAATCGTTTCAGGGACTTCTAATGCACATAAAAAAGAGCCTCTCAGGGGGAATTGCCCCGGAAAGCCTCTCTATTATGAAAAAAAATTAATATAAAGAGTACGTTATTAGCTCTTTTCTTTTCCTATAGTATTGGTAACCAACTGAGAAATCTGGTCATATACCTGAAGGAAATTATGAATCATATTCACTTCTTCTTTATTTCCCAGAAACAAAGGCGTTCTTTGATGAAGTTCTGTGGGCTCAATATCCAGAATTTCCATATAGCCATTGGTTGCCATTCCTC
This sequence comes from Bacteroidia bacterium, assembly GCA_019695295.1. GTDB lineage: Bacteria > Bacteroidota > Bacteroidia > J057 > J057 > JAAFHL01. Next base: position 92,494 of record JAIBAH010000001.1, read on the forward strand.
CCGCCTGTTCTGCGAGCATTGCCATAGGGTTTCCTTCATAGAGTAGTCTGAGTTTGCCGCTTGGCTTATCAGTTGTACCCGGATACAGGTAAATGCCCCCTTTCAGCAGGTTTCGGTGAAAATCCGCAACCAAAGAACCTACGTATCTTGCACTGTAAGGCTTTTTCACTTCGTTGGAGGTTTTGATAAAACGCAGATATTGCTTTACACCTTCAAACAGCTTGCGGTAATTCCCTTCATTGATAGAATAGATATTACATCTGTCGGGATAACGAATATTGGAATGCGAAAGCAAAAACTCCCCGATTGAAGGGTCAAGCGTAAAAGCATTGACTCCATGTCCAGTAGTAAAAATCAACATTGTACTGGAACCGTACAGGATATACCCTGCGGCAACCTGATTACGGCCTTTCTGAAGATAATCCTCCGGTAAAAGTTGATCGCCTTTGGAAATTCTTTTATATATGGAAAATATCGTACCAATAGAACCATTTACATCAATATTGGAAGAGCCATCCAGGGGGTCAATCAGTACCACATATTTCCCTTTGGGATTCAGAAAAACAATCTCTTCCTGCTCTTCAGACCCTACAGCACAGGTTTCTCCCCCTTTCCTGAGCGCGTCAATCAATTGTTTTTCGGCATAGATATCTAATTTCTGCACTTCTTCCCCCTGAATATTGGTTGCATTCAGAGATCCAAGTATATCCACAAGGCCTGCTTTTGTAACCTCACGGTTAATAATCCGGCAGGCAAGCATTAAATCCCGGATAATCTGAGAAAACCCACCCGTTGCTTCGGGATTACTTTTCTCTTTTTCAATGATAAACTGCTCTAAAGTAATAATTGACTGAGTACGCATGGCGGTAAAATTCTATTATTTTTAAATACTATTTTTATCAGAAAACTGATTTTGGGTACAAAGGTAAAAAAATTACCAATGAATTCCTTTATCCGAAATAATTTTTAGCACCGTTTAAATTATTAAAGTTTCCGGATTTTCTGTCTGTAAACGTTTTTTCGAGGATTTTTAACCGGAAAAACAGGGTCAGGAAAAAAATCTCTTTTATTTTGTAAAAAAGAAAAAAAGGCAGATCAAGGCCTTTTTTTGCATAGCAATTCTCCCTGTTTCAAGTCATGCCTGGAGGGTTCCCAATGAAATTTATTTTCTAAAAAAATTGGTATATTGAAAACTAAGTTCTAAGTTTGCCGTATTTTTGTGAAAAATCTCACAAAAAAGACTGGATTTTTTTTCTATTTTTATACATTATAATATTCATCTGATACAGAAAATATGGCCAAAAACTTAATGATTGTGGAATCCCCTGCTAAGGCAAAAACCATCGAAAAATACCTGGGAGCAGATTTTATCGTAAGGGCGAGCTTCGGGCATGTGAGAGACTTGCCAAAGGGGGATAATGCAATAGATATTAAAAACAACTTTACCCCGAAATATGAAGTCATTGATAAACAGGTCAAAGTAATCAATGAATTAAAACAAATCATTAAAACCGTGGAAACCGTGTGGCTCGCAACGGACGAGGACCGTGAAGGAGAGGCTATCTCCTGGCACCTTGCAGTTGCTTTAGGGCTTAATATCCCGACCACTAACCGGGTGGTATTCAATGAAATCACTAAAAACGCTATTACTCAGGCCATCCAGAAACCCAGAACGATAGACATCAATCTTGTGGACGCCCAACAAGCCCGCCGGATTCTTGACCGCCTTGTAGGATTTAACCTGTCACCGGTTTTGTGGAAAAAAGTAAAAAAAGGACTTTCCGCCGGACGGGTTCAGTCGGTAGCGGTAAGACTTGTGGTAGAAAGAGAAAAAGAAATCATGAATTTCACTCCGGTCTCTTCCTATAAAGTAGTGGCTGAATTTCTTACCGGTAAAAAAGAAGGACTTAAGGCAGAACTTGCAAGGAAAATAGATAAATCCGAAGACGCAGTCAGTTTTCTCAATAGTTGTATTGGAGCAACCTTTACGGTAACCAATGTGGAAAAAAAGCCGTCCAAGCGTTCTCCGGCGCCTCCCTTCACTACCTCAACCCTGCAACAGGAAGCAAGCAGAAAGTTAGGATTCTCGGTTTCTGATACGATGAAGGTGGCACAATCCCTCTACGAATCCGGGAAAATAACTTATATGAGAACGGATAGTGTCAATCTTTCCGATACAGCACTACAGCAATCAGAAGCAGCAATCAAACAAATGTACGGGACTCAATATCATCAGCTGCGAAAGTTTAAAAATAAAAACTCCGGTGCACAGGAAGCACACGAAGCGATTCGTCCTACGGACTTTTCTCTGACCAAAGTAGAGGGAACCAAAAATGAGCAGCGATTGTATGAACTTATCTGGAAAAGAACTACTGCTTCACAAATGGCAGACGCTCAGCTTGAAAGAACGATTGTAGATATTCTGACCTCTTCCAATCAGGCTGTTTTCAAGGCTTCAGGAGAAGTCATTTTGTTTGACGGGTTTTTGAAATTATATATGGAATCTCTGGACGAGGAAGAAGAAGATGAAAATGCAATTTTGCCTCCGTTAAAAAAAGGAGATATCCTGGACTTAAGTCAGATGATTGCGACAGAGCGGTTCACCCGTCCTGCCGCCCGTTATGCTGAGGCTTCACTCGTAAAAAAACTGGAAGAACTGGGAATCGGAAGGCCTTCTACTTACGCACCGACTATCTCAACGATTCAGCAAAGGGAATATGTAGAAAAAGGAAACAGAGAAGGAAAGAAAAGAGAATATAATGTACATACTTTAAAATCCGGAAAAATTGATTCCATAGTGAAATCTGAAACAATCGGGGTAGAAAAAAACAAATTATTCCCGACGGATTTAGGCATGATTGTAACTGATTTTCTGGCAAAACACTTTGTGGAAATCATGGATTATTCCTTTACCGCCAAGGTGGAAAACGAATTCGATGAGATTGCAGAGGGAAAAATCGGATGGCAGGAGATGATTGCTACGTTTTTTAAGGGATTTTCGGTTACGCTGGAAAAAACCAATCAGGAAGCAGACCGCGCAAAGTCGGAAAGGCTGCTGGGAGAAGAAGAAAGTACCGGCAGACCGGTTTTTGCCAAATTGGGTAAAAACGGTCCTTTAATTCAAATAGGCAATACTTCCGATGAGGAAAAACCTCGTTTTGCCAGCCTTAAGCCTACGCAGCGCCTCGATACGATTACCCTGAAGGAAGCAATGGAGTTGTTTCAACTACCCAGAACGCTGGGAGAGCTTGAAGGAAAAGTCGTAAGAACTGCAATCGGCCGGTTTGGACCTTATGTTCAGGTAGGTTCGGTGTTTGTAAATCTGAAAGCTGACAGCCCTTATGATATTACCCTGGAAAGAGCCCTGGAACTTTATGAAGAAAAACTGGCCGCAGATTTGAATAAAATTATCCGTCAGTTAAAAGACGATGTGGTGATTCTCAGAGGCAGATGGAACGCTCCTTATCTGAAAATCGGGAAAGACAATGTTCCGCTTCCGAAAGATATCAACGTAGAGACACTAACTTTGGAGGATTGCTACCGCCTGCAGGAAGAAAACAATGGCAAAGCCGGAAAAGCCCTTTCCAAAAATGCAATTCAGGACTTCGGAGAGATTCAGGTGCTGAACGGAAAGTACGGTGCTTATATCAAAAAAGGGAAAGATAATTTCAAAATCCCCAAGGATAAAACGCCGGAATCCCTTACAAAAGAAGAATGCGAAGCCATCATTGCAGCGGCTGGTTCAACCCCTAAAAAGAAGAAATAAAATATGCTGAAATCTCATTTATTCTTTATTTATATGACAGGATTACTGATTGCATTCAGTGCCTGTAATAAACCGGACCTGGCGTTGATTAACTCCGTTAAATCCTTTGAGTCTCAGTGGCAGGACATGAACAAACAACTGGGGTTTGTGGACAGAAACCTTTCTCTGGCAGAAAAAAAATATGAATCAAACGCGAAGGAACTTGGCAGTTTTGTAAGCAATGCACCTGCGGATACCACGAAGAATACTTCTCCCTTTGAACTCGAATGTAAAAGAATTATTCTGGAAAGAAATAAAATCCGCGCTGATTATCAACTGACGAAGTCCGCTTTTGATAAGGAAGTAAAAAAATTCAATGAGTGGCAGGGCAAACTCATGAAAAACAAACTCAATAATGAGGAAGCAAAAAAGGATTTTAAGGCCTTTCAGGATTCCTATACAAAACTCGATCAGGAAATTAAACTGCTTACAGAAAAGCTCACCCAAAACATCAGTAAACACAATAATATTACCCGGGATAAGGCATTTGCAATAGGGAATTACAATAATTTTCATATTAATATGCATTAATTTCTCTCAACGGACATAAAAAGAAAAAGACAACCGGTTAAAGTTGTCTTTTTCTTTTTATACACACTAAACATTTTTTATTTTATTCTGGTCATCGTTACCGTTTTTCCAAGAAGAGAAAAACCCAGATATCCTCTGCATTTCATTACATCCTTACCTTCCAGCCATATTGTACAACTATATGTATAACCGGAACGGGCATCGTAAGCCACACCAAGGTCATATTTACCTTCCTGATATACCAGATCCTTGAATACATCCGCTCCTACAATTCTGCGGTTTCTCATAGATACGACAGGGTTCTGATCATCCAGTTTGGGCTTTCCTACTTTATCATCAATAGACCAGATAAGTCTTCCGTAATACTTACCGCCATGCTTATAAAACTCCACCTGCCCGTCTTTATCAGGCGACCACCATTTACCGAGGATGTCATCGGGCAGGTAAGCAAAACTAATCACCCTGTCACAGGGTTGTGGATTTGGATTTAATGGAGTCTTTCCATTATTTTGCATTGTAAATGCTGAAGAGAAAAGCCATACTAAAAAAAGTATGAAAAAAGAATTAAGTCTGACCATAAGCGTTTTTTTTTACAAAGTTAATAAAAAAGAAAAAGACAATGAATTGATTTATATCAAGTTTTTTCAGGATTCAGATTTAAAAGAACAAAGAAAGCGTTTTTTTTATTAAAAACCAAAATTTATTTTATTCAAATACAGACAATTATCTGCCAAAATATGCAAAATGCAGGCTTCCTTCATCATGAAACGGAAACTTTAATCAAAAAGTTTTCACAGAAAAAAATACTCGTTATCGGTGACCTGACCCTTGATGAATTTATCACAGGTACCGCAGAAAGAATATCCAGAGAAGCTCCGGTACCTGTCATCCGGTATGAAACTACCCGAAGGGTGCCAGGAGGGGCTGCCAATACGGTATATAATCTCCATAAACTCGGAGCAAAAGTCATACCATGTGGAATTACCGGAAATGACCCGGAAGGAAAAGCCCTGCTGGAAATTTTTGAGCAGGAAAAAATAGATACTAATTTAGTTTTTTTAGTTCCCGGCAGACGTACCATCACCAAAACCCGTATTTCTGCACACTCCCGCCAATCGGTAACCCAGCAAATCGTGCGGATAGATAAAAAGCCGGACTCCGCAATTCCGGAAGAAGTGCTGAGTCAAATCTGTAAGCAACTACCGGCTGCTTTGGCTGAGTGCGATGCCGTAATCTGTTCTGACTACGGAGATGGTATTTTCACAAAAGCAATCATTGAATTATTACTGGGTCATCCTCTGGTAATTGTAGATGCACAGCAGCATTTGGCACGATTCAGGGGAGCAACGCTTTTCACCCCCAATGTACCGGAAGCAGCTTTGGCAACCGGTCTCGCGATAAACAATGAAGAAAGCCTGATTCAGGCAGGTCTTCAGCTCATGAATACTCTCGCGTCAGAATATTTATTGATTACAAGAGGAGAAGAAGGCATGACTCTTTTTGAGCGAAAACCTGCTCATCCGGAAATTCATCATATTCAGCCGTTTAATAAAACTGAAGTGTATGACGTAACGGGAGCCGGCGATACTGTAGTGGCAGTGCTGGGGCTTGCGCTTTCTGCCGGTGCTCCTCCCCTGCTCGCAGCTCAGCTCAGCAATATTGCCGCCGGGCTTGTCGTAAAAAAGAACGGAACAGCCACGGTTACTCCTGAAGAAATCCTTCAGGCAATGTATGCAGTGTAAATCATAATAAGAATAAACATTCTGCCCTGGTTTTCGTAAAATACAAGCAGGACATCCTTCCAATATCCTGACGGGAATCCAAAGATAAAAATGCAAAAAATCATATCATTCATACTCAATATATTAAGCAGTTTTTTGGCTATTTTGCAAATATTTTTTGATAAATTTGCAAAATTTATTTGCAATTATAAATATTTATTTAGTTATTTGCATAAGTTTTTAAGCAATACTCTAAATAAAATAGCAAAAATGAAAGCATTTATCACCTTAGAAAAAATTTTCAGTTCTGGTTTTGAAACCCCTAAACCGGTAATTCACATTCAGCCACTCAATTTTAGTCTGAACACCCGGCTACTTACTACTCTGCTTGGGATTCTTTTACTGACCAATGCAGGGAGTTTTTTGATTGGCAAATGGAGAAATGTGTATTCGGTCGAGCCTCCGGGATTATACCTTTCAGAAAAAGCATCTGTTTACGTAACGGATTTCCCCTCATTTGAAATGAAAGTAAAAGAAATAGCCGCAAAACTGAATGTCCCGCCCGAATGGCTGATGGCTGTAATGTATTCCGAATCCCGTTTTGATGCTTCTGCCGAAAACTTCAGGGGAAGCGGAGCCGTTGGTTTGATTCAGTTTATGCCTGCAACCGCTAAAGATATGGGAACAAGTACCCAGAAAATTGGACAACTGAATCATGTAGAACAACTCGACTGGGTATATGAGTATATGCAAATGGTGAGAAATAAGTACGGAGAATACGAAAGTCTTACTGATTTTTACCTCGCTATCTTATACCCCAAAGCACGCAGACAGGAAATGTGTTATACGTTATACGCAAATCCCTCCAAACCCTACAAACAAAACAGCGGACTGGATATTGATAAGGACGGTCAGGTTACAGTACATGATATAGACAAAAGAATGAAACGGATTTATCCTACTGCCTACATCAAAAGAAAACCGTCTGAAACCAAACTCTGACTTTAAAAAACTGTCTGATATTAGCCATTTTTGTAAAAACAGGATTTTTTTTCCCTGATTTTTCGTTGATAAAATTTGCTTTTTGATGAGCTTTCCCTTTATTTTATCCCATAAAAAGCCCTCTTTTTGAATAAGAAATCTATATTCAGACAGATTCTATCCTTTTTAATAAAAACAGATTCATTTTATGGGTCTGTTTTTTTTTATAAAAATTTATGTTTACTTTGTGTCAATTTTAATTAGTTATGCTTATGCGCAAAAATATCCTTCTTTTTATTACTTGTTGTTTTATACTGATTATTTCATCCTGTAAATATGAAAAAATCGACGGTTGCGATACTGCAAGCGTAAAATATGGTTCAACGATTAAACCCATTCTGCAAAACTCCTGCTACTCCTGTCACGGACAAAGCCAGTTTCTTTCCAATGGTGCAGGGTATAACCTTGAGGCTTACGATAGCCTGAAACAGTTTATTGCAGATGGAAGATTTCTGAAATCGATAAAATGGTCAGACCCTGACAATGTATCTACAATGCCTAAAGGCGGCACTAAAATCGCCGACTGCGATATCAGTAAAATTGAAAAATGGATAAACGACGGGTATCCTGAAAATTAAAAATTCTTTTTTTTAAATTCTGAGACTAAATAAAGATTTTATATGAAAAAAATAATTACTGCACTTCTGATTTTTCCGCTCTTTATTTCCGGGTTACGTGCTCAAACCGAAGAAAAAAAAACCGAGCCGGTAAATTATACCTATCAGACGTTTCGCTCTTTGCGGAATGTAAACTCCCATAATGTAGAAACGCTTCCCTCCGGCGTAATGCATTACTGGATTCAGCACAGATTCGGGCTGCTGAACAGCGGGATTGATGATTTATTCGGGCTGGACCTTGGGGCAAGTATGCGTCTGGGGGTAGATTATGGAGTCCTGAACAATCTGATGGTATCGCTTGGCCGAGCAAATACAGGCAAAACTTATGATGCTTCTGCTCAGTATAAATTTTTGCATCAGTGTTCCGGAGGGAAAAACATGCCCGTAACGGCTACTTTTCTTTCGAGAGTTGCCATCAATACATTGTCCTATCCGCAGGCAGGAGACCCAAGAGGGATGTTTACTTCCAGAATGCAATATACTTTTCAGTTAATGGTTGCGAGAAAATTCGGGGAGAAATTTTCCGTACAACTTTCTCCTACCATGATTCACAGAAACCTTGTCCCTACTGCACAGGATCAGAACGACATTTTCGCTATCGGACTCTCTGCAAGATACAGAGTAACTTACAATATAGCACTTTGTATGGATTATTATTATCAGTTGCCGGGCTATAATGCTGACAATAACCGCAATCCGCTTTCGCTGAGTATGGATTATGAGACCAATGGTCACGTATTTTCCTTTGTGTTGAGCAATAGTTTTGCACTGACCGATAACTATTTCATATCCGGTTCTCCGTTTAATAAAAATGAGGACTGGAGCAAGGGCAGAATTCTATTTGGTTTTAATATCAGCAGGTCATTTAAGATACACCGTCCAATCGGAGGGTAATACAATCAGGATGAAAACGGAAACCGGTCAAGACCTCAATTATGCAAAACGGCTGCTGGAGCGGGGCGATTTGGTCGCAATCCCTACCGAAACGGTTTACGGGCTTGCCGCCAATGCGCTGAATCCGGATGCAGTGATTAAGATATTCAGGGCTAAAAACCGTCCGGAATTCAATCCATTAATTGTACATTGCGGAAGCTGGGAGCAGGTTACTCATTTCACTGAGGATATTCCGGCGGTAGCCGAAAAACTCGCGGAGCATTTTATGCCGGGTCCGCTTACGTTGCTCCTGCCTAAAAAAAAGGAAATACAGGACCTCGTCACCTCCGGAAGTGATAAAGTAGCGGTAAGAATTCCAGACCATCCCGTAAGTCTTTCATTACTGAAAATGCTTTCTTTTCCGCTTGCGGCACCCAGCGCGAATCCATCCGGCTATATCAGCCCTACTACATCCAGCCACGTTTTTCAGCAACTGAATGGAAAAATCCCTTATATTCTGGAAGGAGGCCCTTCAAAAGTGGGGCTGGAATCTACGATTGCGGGGTTTGATGAAGAAGGAAGGCTGTGTATCTATCGTCTGGGGGGATTAAGCATAGCAGAAATTGAGAAAGTAGCAGGCAAAGTCCGTATTCTTACCCATTATGAATCCAAACCCAAAACCGCAGGGCAGTTATTAAGTCATTATGCGCCCATGACTCCCTTAATGCTGGGAAATATAGAAACGATGGTAAAGGAGTTCGGGAAGGAAAAAGCCGGAGTGCTGTCCTTCAGGAAGGGAAATCCTCTTATCTCTCCTGAGTTTCAAAGAATATTATCTCCTACGGGAGATACCGAAGAAGCGGCAAAAAATCTTTTCCGTGCCATGCGCGAACTGGACGGTATGAATCTGAGGGTGATTTATGCGGAAGAAGCACCGGAAGAAGGCCTTGGACCTGCCATCAATGACCGGCTGAGACGTGCAAGGTATGAACTTAAACTGTTAAATGAAGGAGATGAACTCCCGGATTTGCCGGAATAAATGCTTCAGGAATTATCGGTCCTGACCGGGAAGATGAAATTATTTTGCATAGTAAAAGAAAAATCTTTTAATTTGCGGTAAATTATTGTAAATATTAAAATAAATGAAAAAATTTATTGTCGTTTTATCATCTCTTATTTTACTGGGATTCGGGTGTGAGAAGAATGATACCCCCCAGGACGGTTATAAGCTGACGGGTACTATCGAAGGGCTTACCGGTGAGGTGTATCTTGTAAATCCTGCAATGCAAAAAGTAATTGATACAGCAGTGGTTAAAGAAGGTAAATTTGAGTTTACCGGAAAGATGACTGAGCCTGACATGCTTATGATTTTTAATACTCAAAAACAACCGGTTGCGAGTGTTTATCTCGAAAATACAACTATCGGTATTGAGGGGAAAGCCAATGACCCGAATTCCATTAAGGTAAAAGGCTCTAAGCTCAGTGAAGAATACGGTGAAGTTCAGGCGATTATTCAAAAGGTAAATACCGAATTTAAACCCATTGAAGAAAAACTGAGAGCAGAACAAATGACTTTTCAGGGTCAAAATCCGCCTGCTTCATTTGGAGTAAAGGTAGATTCTTTTCAGAAAGCGATTAATACAAGAGTGGAAACGGAACTTCAGAAATTTATCAAAGACCATAGTTCTTCACCAATTGCAGCTCTTACTGTAAACAATTTCTTTGGTCAGGGACATGAATTAAAAGTAATGGAAGAAACCTTCGCTATGCTTTCCAAAGAGGCGCAGGAATCCAAATACGGAAAGAATTTCGCAGCTATGCTTGACAAAGAAAAAAAATGGATGAATACGCCTGCACCGGACTTTACGCAAAATGATGAAAACGGGAAACCCATCAGTCTTTCTTCCTATAAGGGAAAATGGGTTTTAGTGGACTTCTGGGCCAGCTGGTGCAAGCCCTGCCGTGCAGAAAATCCAAATGTAGTAAAGGCATACGCTAAATACAAAAGCAAAAATTTTGATATTCTCGGCGTTTCTCTTGATCAGCAAAAAGACGCATGGGTTCAGGCAATTAAAGCCGATAATCTACCCTGGAAACACGTATCTGACCTTCAGGGATGGCAGAGTTCTGCCGGAAGATTGTATGGTGTAGAGTCGATTCCATTTAATATCCTCGTTAATCCGGAAGGCGTAATCGTAGGTAAAAATCTCCGGGGCTCAGCGCTTGAGAAAAAATTATCTGAAGTACTTTAAATATTTACTTTTGAAAGAAGTTCCTTTTTTAAAAAGACAGGAACTTCTTTTTTATTTTTTAAATTTACTGTTTTATGGACAGACCCTTACATAATGAGTTTACCCCTTTTCAGGCCGCTTACATCGACAAAGTAAAAGGAGATGATATTGCTGTGATTCTGGAAGACCAAAAGCAGGACATTAGCCGTATTTTTTCTGCACTTTCGGACGAAGCCGCTCTTTTTGCCTATAAAGAGGATAAATGGACTTTAAAGGAAGTACTGGGACATCTTACTGACGTAGAGAGAATTATGAGCTACAGGGCTTTGAGAATTGCCCGTAAAGACAAAACGCCCCTTCCCGGATTCGACGAGAATGAATATGTATTCAATGCAGGCTTTAATGGCAGAACCGTCAAAGACCTTCTGAATGAATTTATTTTTGTTCGTAACTCAACCATTTCTTTTGTAAACAGCCTGAGCCCGGAAGTATGTACTTATACCGGATTTGTGAATGACAACGTGATTTCTGTATCAGCCCTTATGTTTATCATAACCGGCCACACAATTCATCATATGGATATCATTAACGACCGCTACCTGAGTCAGAATCCATAAGGCTCAATATCGATTCCTTATTCTTCGCTCACTTCTTTGGTTTTGGTTTTGAAGACTGTACCGGTTGCTACTCCTCCTATTGAGAAAACAGCCCTGTCCGTGAGTCCGTTGATGGGCTTATCTGAGCCTAAAGGGAAATATTTACGCAATTCAATAAAAAAGGAAAAGTCGTTCAGGGGAATCATCAGTTTCCCTCCGAATCCCAGAATATCATGAGCAATGTCCGTATTGGCTTTGGCCAGTTCTTCAAAGGACTTCCCGCCGGCTTTTTCTTCATACACATGAATATAATTAACCTGAGGGCTGAAAATAGCCCCTACCAAACCAAAGTCGGTATTGGTAAGATATCCAAACTGCCCGCCGGTATTTAAATTGAAGGTTCTGAACCCGGGATTACCTGCCGGGCTTCCGTTCAGGTTGTAGGGCGTGGAGGAAAAATCGGTAAAGGCAGTCATGAGGAATTTTGCATTCTCATCCGCTCCGGATGCTATCAGGTTGTTGAATCTTAATCCAAATAAAAACTGAAACTCATTGTCAATAAAGGCCATTTTCCGGAGGTCCACAGAATCACCGGAAGTGTAATTCACTTTCAAAAGCGGATTGTATTTAAAAACGGTTGTGAGGGTTCTGAGTTTTTCGTTGGGTTGTTTTTCATAGGATAATATCCCTTCTTTTCTGACATTCTGCCGGTTCAGTGCGATATTCCAGTCGAGTGCAACCTGACCGGAAGCAGAGGATTTTTCTGCGTTGAACTCATATAAGTTTCCGCCCCCTACACCGGAAATGGCAAACGTATTCACTCTGGGATTGTAAATAATGCTAATCGGAGACGCCTGCTGCCCGGAAGCGATTCCATACATGATTGAAAAAATCAGAAAGGAAACAATGTTTTTTTTCATTTTGACAAAATATTGGATGAAATGATTATTTGGTATTAACTATGACAAACTTCGGAATATTTTACCGGTTTACCATAATTTTTCATATTGTTTTTTTACAATGTCAGGACTTCAGACGGGATTTCGCCCAAATTCATGTTGACAATAACAACAAATTACCCTTTCAGAGATTGAAGAAGCCTGTTTTTTACTTCGTTTTCCCACTCAGATTTCAGAATACTCAGGACGATACTGTCTCTGCGCGTGCCGTCGGGCCGGGGAGTATTACTTCTCAGGATTCCTTCAACGGTACATCCAATGCTTTTCATTGCAGCAATACTTCTCGCATTCATGCTATCAGCCCGGAATTCCACTCTTTCCATATCCATTTTTTCGAAGGCAAAAGCAAGGAGCAGATATTTACAGTGTTTGTTCAGTCCTGTACCCTGAAATTGTATTCCATACCAGGTGTACCCGAGCTGAAGCGTTTTGTAGTTTAGCTGAATATCGTAAAAACGGGTACATCCTGCATATTCCTGAGTTTCTTTATCATATACAATAAAAGGATATTCTTTTTCTGCTTTTCTCGCATTCAGGGCCAGGTTCAGGTAATTTTTCAGGCCGTCTTCTCCTACAGGCTGAACGAGGGAGTATTTCCACAGGTCCGTTTCGTTCAGGGAAAAATACAGGAGGTTTTCAAAGTCTGAGGAGACCAAAGGCGTGAGTATTACCCTTTCATTTTCAAGTATATATTCTTCGTTAAAATTAAAAATCATATTTGTATATTATTAAGACTTCGGTGGTAAATAACGGTATATACTGCGATACATGAAAAAGGAAGCACTGAGCCAATTATTCTTAAATTTGTACTCATGATTCCAATCAGCAAAATCAGCAGCAGTAAAATACTCATAGCTGCCAAACCTGAAAAGGTTAAAACCCGGCTGACCTTTTGCTGAAACAAGGTAATCAGGAGTAGAATCTGACCCAGCAAAGGTAAAATAATAAAGGGATGTAATACTTCTCCCGGACTCGTCAGTAGTTTTGTGAAGATTACAGACTCAACCTGAAACAGAAACTGATGTTGGTTACCTCCCCATTCGAGGTAGCCAAAAAGTGAAGTGAGAATCAACAGAAGATTCAGGATTTTTGTTTTCATTTTAAAAAAATTATTCCTGTATTATTAGTAACCCATAATTTTTATGAATGTTTGGGTTTTACTGTTTTTTGCTGATACAAAAACACTGTTTTTAAAAAAATTAAAGGAAATAAAAAAGATTTTGAAAAATATTAACACTGCTGTTTTCTCTGTTTAAGACATATAAAAAACGTTACACACTAAGGAGTTTTAGTATTTGCTTAGAGAGAAGTGCTTTGGGGAGGACTGGTTTTGACTGAGTGAATATTGTATTGATTACTTTATAGAGAAAAAAGGAGAAAGCGAATGTTTTACCGGTTGTATTTTGGCGTTTTTAACTGCTTTTTTTGAGAAATTCTTCAAACAATCTGAGGATTCGGGTGTTTTAGGGATATGGTTTTGGAAAAGAAAGGGAGTTTATCCGGGCTTACCGGCTTGTATATGATATCTCCGAAATTTCTGATTCTCATATTGATTGATTCCGATAGGGTGATTCTCTTATTATCTTATCATTATTTATTTTAATTTAATCATTTTCAACAATTTATTAATCTATAAAGAATGGAAAACAACAATTCTTCGAATGAAAGCAAGTGTCCGTTCAGTAGTGGCGCACTTAAGCAAAGCGCCGGCGGTGGAACAAGAAACCGCGACTGGTGGCCCAATCAATTAAAATTAAATATTCTTCGTCAACACTCTTCTTTGTCTAATCCGATGGAAGAGAATTTTAATTATGCGAAGGAGTTTCAGTCTCTTGATCTGGCTGAGCTGAAAAAAGATATTTATGAACTTATGACTACTTCTCAGGACTGGTGGCCGGCTGACTATGGTCATTACGGACCTTTGTTTATTCGTATGGCCTGGCATAGTGCTGGTACGTACCGTATTTCTGACGGTCGTGGAGGCGGTGGTTCCGGGACTCAGCGTTTTGCACCCCTGAATAGCTGGCCTGATAATACAAATCTGGATAAAGCCCGTTTATTACTTTGGCCGGTAAAACAAAAGTATGGCAAAAAAATCTCCTGGGCTGACCTGATGATTCTTGCCGGAAACTGTGCACTGGAATCTATGGGTTTTAAAACGCTGGGATTTGGTGGTGGAAGAGAGGATGTGTGGGAGCCTGAAGAGGATATTTACTGGGGCCCCGAAACTAAATGGTTAGACGATAAACGCTATACCGGTAACAGAGACCTCGAAAATCCGCTCGCTGCGGTTCAGATGGGTTTGATTTATGTGAATCCGGAAGGGCCTAACGGAAATCCTGACCCACTCGCTGCTGCCAAGGATATTCGTGAAACATTTGGCCGTATGGCAATGAATGATGTTGAAACAGTAGCGCTCATTGCCGGTGGACATACCTTCGGAAAAGCCCACGGAGCCGCAAATCCCGGAAACTATGTAGGGCCTGAACCTGCGGCAGAAGGCATTGAGGCCCAAAGTATGGGCTGGAGAAATACTTACGGAAGCGGTAAAGGAGGTGATACAATCACAAGCGGCCTTGAAGGCGCCTGGACTAAAACGCCTACTCAGTGGAGCAATAATTTCTTTGAAAACCTTTTTGGGTTTGAGTGGGAGTTAACGAAAAGCCCGGCAGGGGCTTTTCAGTGGACGCCGAAAGGAAATGCGGGAGACGGCCTTGTACCGGATGCGCATGATGCTTCTAAAAAACATGCTCCTTTTATGCTTACAACTGACCTCGCATTAAAAGAAGACCCTGTTTATGGCCCTATTTCAAAGCATTTCCATGAGAATCCGGATGCTTTTGCGGAGGCTTTTGCACATGCCTGGTTTAAACTCACCCACCGTGATATGGGTCCCATTGCAAGATACCTTGGTCCTGAAGTACCTGCTGAAGCCTTAATCTGGCAAGACCCTGTTCCGGCAGTTACATATACACTGATTGACGCCAATGATATCCAGTCTCTTAAGGTCGAAATCCTGAAATCAGGACTTTCTGTGAGTGAACTGGTATCTACTGCCTGGGCTTCTGCCTCGACTTTCCGCGGTTCTGATAAACGGGGTGGAGCGAATGGTGGCCGTATCCGCCTTGCGCCTCAAAAATACTGGGCTGTAAATCAACCGGTGCAGCTTGCAAAGGTATTGAGTGTACTGGAAGGAATTCAATCTGCTTTTAATAATGGAAGAACAGACGGAAAACAGGTTTCCATTGCGGATTTAATTGTTCTTGCCGGATGTGCAGGGGTTGAAAAGGCGGCTGCCAATGCCGGACATTCCGTTACCGTTCCTTTTACTCCGGGTCGTACGGATGCGTCACAGGAGCAAACTGATGTAGTGTCTTTTGCTGTACTGGAGCCTGCTGCGGATGGTTTCCGTAATTATCTCAAAGCGGGTCATTTATCTTCTGCAGAGGAAATGCTCATAGATAAAGCGCAATTGCTTACACTGACTGCCCCTGAAATGACTGTACTTGTAGGGGGAATGAGAGTACTGAACACCAATGCAGGCAATGACAAGCATGGGGTATTTACTCACAGGGCTGAATCTTTGACCAATGATTTCTTTGTAAATCTGCTGGACATGGGAATTATCTGGAATGGAACCGGTTCTAAAGATGTATTTGAAGGCAGAGACCGTAAAACCGGAGCGGTTAAATGGACAGGCTCCCGTGCGGATCTTATTTTTGGTTCCAATTCTGAGTTACGTGCAATTGCAGAGGTTTATGGTTGCTCGGACTCTCAGGAGAAGTTTGTCAGAGATTTCGTTTCTGCCTGGAATAAAGTCATGAACCTTGACAGATTTGATTTGATTTGATGCATGGTTTGAAAATAATGGTTTGAAAAAGGAAGTAGCGGTAAAAGGCTACTTCTTTTTTTGTGGCCGGCAACCCCATACTTTTATCGTTTTCAGAACACTTACGATACCGGAAAAGGAGACCAATATTTTGAATTTCCGGAAATTAAGTCATCCTGTAAAAAAAAACAGGAAAATCACTTGGAAAATAAAAACTTTATATTCTAATTTGTGGTGTTAAAAGAATGTTCTGCAATTAAAGGGGTTATTCTGAATATAACTACTGTCACCATCAATAAAAAGTATGTACAATGACAAACTTCATTAAACTGACATTTTTATACTGGTGTTAAAACAAATAATCAACCGGCCAATTTATTTTTACTTCTAACACTTTTTATCTATATTTTCAACCTGTAATATCAAACACATGAAATTTTTAATTGTAGATGATGAAAAAGACGTAGAAATCATGTTTCGGCAAAAATTAAGAAAGGAAATCCGAAATGGTGATTTAGCGTTAGCGTTTGCTTTCTCAGGAATGGAAGCACTCAACATGCTGCGCAATCAAACCCCTCCTGATATTATGTATATTTTCTCTGATATTAATATGCCCGGGATGTCGGGAATTGATTTATTAGAAACAGTAAAAAGTGAATTCCCTGAAATTAGGGTAAGTATGATTTCGGCTTACGGCGATGATGAAAACTATACAAAAGCCATCAATTCCGGCGCAAATGGTTTTTTTACAAAACCCATTGATTTTGATAGTTTAAAAAAAGAAATCAATGAGATTCTCATGGGTTAATCCCGATTCTGTTATTTCCTTCACTTCATTCACTTACTTTAAATATTGATGAGATTATTACTTCCTGTCCTGCTTATCCTTTGTTTTTCTGCTCTGGCACAAAAGAGTGAATTTTTTACAATTGATAGTATCCCCAAACAGGGAGTTCTCCTCGACAAGGGGTGGAAATATCAAGAGGGAGACAATATGCAATGGGCAAAACCCGACTTTAATGACTCTGGCTGGGCTTCTGTTGACCCACTGAAAGAAATCACCTCCTATCCGGAAATATTAGGCTCAACTGTATTCTGGCTGAGATTAGAGGTGGATGTAACCCAAAAATCCCCCCGTCCTCTGGGACTTGCCATTAATCAGGCGGGTGCTTCTGAAATTTATGTCAATGGGATATTGGTACATGAATTCGGCACCTTTGATACAGACCCGCGCAACGTCAAAGCCTATGATCCTATTGAACATCCGATATTCATTCCTTTTGACTCCGCAGGCCACTATATTTTAGCGGTACGATATGCCATTCAGCCTGATTTGAGATATACCAGGATATTTGCATACAATAAAAATCGTGTCTTTTATGCCAAAGTGGTGGATTTAGTGAAAACATCCAACACTGACAGGGCAGTTACACTATATAAATTTGGACTGGATATCGTAACACTGGGTTTTTATCTTATGCTTTTTGTGCTTCATTTTGCTTATATTATTTATCAAAGAAAAAACAGAATTCAATGGCTACTGACTATTTATTTCAGTATAGGAGCCTGTATAAGAGTGTTTAAAATTATAGGGCAGAATGAATCCTTCCTGGCCGAAAGATTTATTTATCTGAATCTGTCCAATATCTGCCTTGCTATCTCGGCAGTGTGCCTGAGTATTATCATTTACCGGATGGCCAGGATGCGTTTTGATATTTATCTCTATCTAGTATGGTTTTTACAATTCATTTATTGTATAGTTTCTTATGGGACATCAGCGGAAGACTGGCAAACAAAACTATTGTTATTGTTTAATATCTATAACTTAGCCATTGTAATCCGGGTAGTTAGATTGGGCATAAAAAAAGGTATAAAAGGCTTTCAGACAGTTTTATACGGTATATTTATTGCCATTTTAGGATTATTAGTACTTAGTACCGGGTTTCAGTTTCTTAATTATGGGCACTCTTCTACGGGGCTCAATGAATTACGATTGGGTGTTTCTACTTACCTCATAGATTTTATTGCCTTGATTGGCGGTATATCTATCCCTGTTGGGTTATCTTTGTTTATGGGTATTCAAAGCCGGGAGACTAACTTAGCATTAAGCAAACAACTAAATGAAAATGAAATGCTGAAAAATAAAGCAATTGAGCAGGAACAGGAGAAACAGCAAATCCTCGAATCTCAGAAAGAAATGCTGGAAATTCAGGTAAATGAAAGAACGGCTCAGTTAAATCAATCGCTCGAAAATCTCAAAGCTACGCAAAATCAACTCATTCAATCCGAAAAGCTGGCTTCGCTGGGGGAACTTACCGCAGGCATTGCCCACGAAATCCAAAACCCCCTCAACTTTGTGAATAACTTCAGTGAACTAAGCAACGAATTGATTGATGAAGTACTGGAAGAAAGAAAAAAAGACGAAGAAGAAAGGGATGAATCGCTTGAAAATGAAATTTTAGCGGATTTAAAGCAAAATTTAACCAAGATCCATCATCACGGCAAACGGGCTTCCAATATTATAAGGGGAATGTTGCAACACAGCCGAAAAAGCTCCGATGTAAAAGAATTAACCGATATCAATGCATTATGTGATGAATATCTCCGGCTTTCCTATCATGGATTAAGGGCAAAAGACAAATCCTTTAACGCCAGTTTTGAAACGCATTTTGACCCCAGCCTGCCAAAAACTGAAGTCATAACCCAGGATATAGGCAGGGTCATACTCAACCTCATCAACAATGCCTTTTATGCAGTGAATGAGAAACGCAAAAAAGGAGAGCCCGGTTATATCCCAACTGTCACTGTCTCCACTCTCCTTACAGACTCAAAGCACTTTCAAATCAAGATACAGGACAATGGTTTGGGAATACCCGAGCACATTAAAGAAAAAATTTTTCAGCCCTTTTTCACTACCAAACCCTCCGGACAAGGTACAGGATTAGGGCTGAGTCTGGCTTATGATATCATTACAAAAGGGCATGGTGGGACATTAGAAGTAAATAGTACTGAAGGCGCTGGCGCTGACTTTATAATACAGATACCCATCTGAAAAACTTCCGTTTTTCATCCAATCTGTCTCCGTTCAGGGAGGTGAACCGATGATTATAGCGGACATAATATTTTAAGTATCCGTAATTTAAGCCATACTGTAAAAAAAACAGGAAAATCACTTGGAAAATAAATATTTTATATTCTAATTTGTGGTGTTGAATGAATGTTTTGTAATTAAAGAGGGGTTTATACTGAATATAACTACCGTCACCATCAATAATAAAAGATATAAAATGACAAATTTCATTTACCTGACATTTTCTATAACCTTATTTATCAAGGTAGCCAAACTTTTGTTTTTTACCTTTAATTATCCTTACAAATTTAGTTATCAAACAATTAACAGCAGAGTCGAAAAATTCAGTTTTTCTTTTTACAATGGCGTCCAAATAATCAACCGGCCAATTTATTTTTACTTCTAACACTTTTTATCTATATTTTCAACCTGTAATATCAAACACAAACACATGAAATTTTTAATTGTAGATGATGAAAAAGACGTAGAAATCATGTTTCGGCAAAAATTAAGAAAGGAAATCCGAAATGGTGATTTAGCGTTAGCGTTTGCTTTCTCAGGAATGGAAGCACTCAACATGCTGCGCAATCAAATCCCTCCTGATATTATGTATATTTTCTCTGATATTAATATGCCCGGGATGTCGGGAATTGATTTATTGGAGAAAGTAAAAAGTGAATTCCCTGAAATTAGGGTGAGTATGATTTCGGCTTACGGCGATAATGAAAACTATACAAAAGCCATCAATTCCGGCGCAAATGGTTTTTTTACAAAACCCATTGATTTTGATAGTTTAAAAAAAGAAATCAATGAGATTCTCATGGGTTAATCCCGACTCTGTTATTTCCTTCACTTCATTCACTTACTTTAAATATTGATGAGATTATTACTTCCTGTCCTGCTTATCCTTTGTTTTTCTGCTCTGGCACAAAAGAGTGAGTTTTTTACGATTGATAGTATCCCCAAACAGGGAGTTCTCCTCGACAAGGGCTGGAAATATCAAGAGGGAGACAATATAGAATGGGCAAAACCCGACTTTAATGACTCGAATTGGGCTTCTATAGACCCTACAAAAGAATTATCGTTGCTGCCAGAGGTATTCAATCATCAGGTAAAATGGCTGCGAATCCAATTTGAGATAAGAGATACACTCCCGGAAATAGCAGGAATTGCCGTCAATCAGGCGGGAGCTTCTGAGGTCTATCTCAATGGCAGATTAATCCGGCGTTTCGGTAATTTTGACCTCAATCCGGACAAGGTTATTGCTTACGACCCACTGGAGTACGCTGTTCATTTTCCGCTGGACACTGTCGGCCGCTATACTTTAGCCGTGCGCTATGCCTTGCAACCCGGTATCAGATATACTGAAATTTTCACTTTGACAAAAAACCGGTTGTTTAATGCCACTTTAGTCAATCTAAGTGCTGCAACCGAGGAGCAGAGGTCATTCAGAATGTTTTATATAAGCACTGATATTTTTAAAATCGGGCTTTTTTTCATATTACTTATACTTCATTTTGCCCATTATTTATTCCATCGGCAGAATAAAACCCATTTCTACCTGGCTATCTATTTATTGGCAAATCTCCTTGTTTATGCCTTTAAACTGACAGGACAGAATATTACTTCCGTAGAATACCGGTATTTTGCGCTCAACCTTTCTATTGCACTATATACAGTTGGGCTGATAAGTACCGTTGTGGTCTTTTACCGGTTAGCAAAAGTGCCTCTGGATTTGTATTTCTATTTACTGGTAGTATATTCAGTAGTGCAGGTGCTGGTTACCAGCCTGACTTATGGCGAAATTCCGTGGCATATACTTCTCACGCTGATAAGCTCAATCGTGAGTTCCGCAATCTTTATCCGGCTCATCCGTACAGGATTAAAAAAGAAAATCAAGGGTTTTTGGACCCTGGCAACGACCATTATGATTGCCTTGCTTTGCTTGTTGTTGGTTACTACAGCGATGATTTCCTGGAACTTTGGCTTTGCGACACTGGGTTATAAAGTGATGAACAACGGTATGTCACCCTATTTTATAGAGGCGATTTTTGCTCTTGGGGGCATTTCTATCCCCATAGGTTTATCGCTTTTTATGGGAGTAGAAGGCAGAGAAACAAACCGGGCATTAAGCAGACAACTGAGTGAAAATGAAATCCTGAAAAACAAAGCGATTGAGCAGGAGCAGGAAAAACAGCAAATACTCGAATCTCAAAAAGAAATGCTGGAAATTCAGGTAGTTGAAAGAACCGCTCAGTTAAATCAATCGCTTGAAAATCTCAAAGCCACCCAGTCCCAACTTATTCAAGCCGAAAAAATGGCCTCCCTCGGAGAACTTACCGCAGGAATTGCCCACGAAATTCAAAATCCTCTCAACTTTGTGAATAATTTCTCAGAGTTAAGTATGGAGCTGATAAATGATATAAAAACTGAGTTGAAAAACCCTGAAACAGACAAAGGATATATTAATGAATTATTTGAAGATCTGAATACGAATCAGGAAAAGATTCATCATCATGGCAAACGGGCTTCCAATATTGTAAAAGGAATGCTTCAGCATAGCAGGAAAGGTACAGAGCAAAAAGAATTAACCGATATCAATGCGTTATGCGATGAGTATTTCAGGCTGGCTTATCACGGACTCAGAGCCAGGGATAAATCTTTTAATTCAGACATGAAAACAGATTTTGACCTTTCCGTTGGCTCTCTCAAAATCCATTCGCAGGATATAGGCAGAGCAATTCTTAACATCATTACCAATGCTTTTCATGCTGTAATGGAGAAAAAAAGGGAGAACCTTCCTGGCTATCAGCCAATCGTTCTGGTAAAGACAAAAAAGGAAAACAATCAGGTACTGATTTCTATCAGTGACAACGGATTTGGAATTCCCAATCACATCAGAGAGAAAATTTTCCAGCCGTTTTTCACTACAAAACCCACCGGAGAAGGAACAGGATTAGGGTTGAGTTTAGCATATGATATTATTACAAAAGGACACGGAGGAACAATAGAAGTAAATAGTACTGAAGGAATTGGTACTGAGTTTATTATTACTTTTCCAATTCAGTCAGTTACTTTAACTTAATGAAACAATGGTAAATAAATTCAGGACAGTTATACTTCGTAAATATATTTTTCTCCTTTTCTCATTGCTTTTATTCTTTACCAGAACAGAAGCAAATGACACCTTATTTTATACCGACCCTCTTACGATTGTGGACATTGCACAATATGTTCAAATCTACAAAGACCCAACCAATGCCGTAAGTTTTGAACAGATAAAAAACTTCCCTGATACCGCTTTTGAAAAATCGAAGAACTTCCCATTGAGTTTTGGCAATACCAAATCCAGTATCTGGTTGAAATTTAGCGTTAAAAACCAAACTTCAGCGCCCGTTTTTCTTGGTTTTGGCAGTAATGCGTTAAAAATTATTGATGTTTTTATTTATGATGAATCGGGCATGCTCACCCAAAGGCAGTCCGGGAGTGACCGCCCTACAAACAGCCGCGATTTGCAACGCAGCAACGTTGTATTAAATATCGGGCAATCGCCCCAACTCATTTACATTAAAATGGAAAGTCGGTATAGTTTGCGACTGCCCCTCACATTATCTCTTATAGCACCCTTAAATGACATCTATCACAAGCGGGATGTCATCAATGGGCTATGTTTAGGGATTCTCTTAGCGATGGCACTGTACAATCTGTTCATTTTTTTCTTTATCAGAGACCGTTTGTATTTATACTATTGCTTGTATGTGCTTTCTGGCATTCTGGTATTTTCGCATATCAATGGTTTGTGGTACTTAGTCCGGACAAATAACTATTATATCAATCATTTTCTGGGGTTACAATTACTGATGATTTCCTCCGTGTTGTTTTCTGCTCGTTTTTTGAATCTGAAACAAAATATGCCCCGTGTATATATCGCTTTTATATTTCTGAGCATAATTCTCATCATTGACATTCCATTTGACCTTTTCTTTATTCCTTTTTTTACAAACTATATTGTGCAAATTATCCCCCCCTTCTTAGCCATTTCGCTTTTGATAATCGGTATAATAGCGCATGTTCAAGGAAATAAAAGTGCAAAATATTATGTGCTTGCCTGGGGGTTCTATTTTGTAGGGGGAATTATTTCAGCATTGAGCCATGAGGGGCTTTTGCCCCATAACTTTTTCACCTTAATCTCTTTACAGGTAGGGGCTTGTATTGAGTGTATTTTACTGGGCTTTGCTATGGCGAACAGAATTAATACTTATCGGGAAGAGTCGGCACAGGCCCAAGCGTTAGCCTTAAAACGACTACAGGAAAACGAAACTTTAATCAAGGAGCAAAGCAGAGTACTGGAAGAAATGGTGAGTGCACGCACTGTTGAACTGGAGACCTCCCTTGAGATGCTTAAAACCACACAGACACAGCTCATACATTCTGAAAAAATGGCCTCTCTCGGAGAGCTTACCGCAGGCATTGCCCACGAAATCCAGAATCCGTTAAATTTTGTTAATAATTTTTCTGATTTAAGTATTGGGCTTGTAAGTGAAATACAGGAAGAAATGCAAAAACCTCAGACAGACGAACCCTATATCAAAGAATTGTTTGATGATTTGAGTAAAAATCAGGGCAAAATCAATCATCATGGCAAAAGGGCTTCCAATATCGTAAAAGGAATGTTGCAACACAGCCGGAAAGGCACTGCTCAAAAGGAACTGACAGACATCAATAACTTATGCGATGAGTATTTCAGACTGGCTTATCATGGGCTCAGAGCCAAAGACAAGTCCTTTAATGCCGAAATGAAAACGGACTTTGACCCTGCTACCGGAACGCTTAACATCAATTCACAGGACGTTGGAAGGGTGTTTCTGAATATCATTACCAATGCTTTTCATGCTGTAATGGAAAAATCCAGAAAGAATATTTCCGGTTATCAGCCAGGGGTTTGGGTGCAGACCCAAAAGACAGACAACCACATTGTAATTTCTATACATGATAATGGGGCAGGAATACCTGACTCGATAAAAGATAAAATTTTTCAGCCATTCTTCACTACAAAACAAAGAGGAGAAGGAACCGGCTTAGGGCTTTCCCTTTCTTATGATATTATTGTCAAAGGGCATAATGGAAACATTGATGTAAAATCCGTGGAAGGAGAAGGCACCGAATTCATTATTACAATACCATATAACAATTTTTAATATAATACCATGAAAAATAATCCCGGCTCAGAAAGAAAATGGTTGAGTGTGCTTGCTAAACTTTTTGAAAGTTTGGATGAAAACTTGTTGAGACAGATATTGGAAAAAGGAAAAATACTGGAATTTAATACCGGAGAAACTATCTTTAAACAGGGGGACACCGAAAAAAACTTTTTTATAGTACTATCAGGACGGTTCAGGGCTGTGGCTGAAACAAATAATAAAATGAAAGTCCTGGGTGATATTACAGAAGGTGAGCCTGTGGGTGAGTTTGCTCTTTTTACGGGAGCAGCCCGCTCGGCTACAGTGTATGCAATGCGCCCTTCTGTCACTCTGGAGCTATCCGAATCAGAATACCTCGATTTAGTGGGGTTACAACCTGCATTTGCACAAAAAATGACCTCCATAATCTTAAACAGGCTTAAGAGCAACAGTTTACAGAAAAAGATAAATGACGCGCCCAAAAACATCGCTTTAATCAATCTTCAGGAAAGTCATGAAATCACCCCATGGACAGAACTTATTGAAAAAGAATTCAATAAAACTAATGTGGCATACCAAAAATTAGATTATGACGCGTATAAAAATGAAGACCCCAATTCTTTTTTTCAAAAACTGGAATCCAGCGATGATATGAAGTTTTTTGTTTGCAGCAGCGAGCATTCAGAATGGTCAAAACAATGTTATGCTTACTCTGACTTGATTGTAATTGCAGCTGAATTTAACAGTGATTGCGAAATACATGCGCTGGAAAAAGAGCTGGAGCTTTACAAAGACAATTTATTGCATAAAAAAGTGTACCTGCTTTTACTGCATCCCGAAAATGCCCCGAATCCGGTTAATACAATCCGGTGGCTTGAAAAAAGAAATATTGACTTACATATTCATTTCAGAAAAGACCATGCAAACGATGTGGCAAGATTTTGCAGAATCATCACCAACAGAGCAATAGGGCTGGTATTGAGCGGGGGCGGCGCAAAGGGGTATGCCCACATCGGCGCTGTGAAAGCCCTGATGGAAAGCGGGATTCAGATTGATTTTCTGGGTGGAACAAGTGCAGGAGCATTGTATGGTTTAACAATGGTAAGCCAGGACTTTCAATTTGAAAAAATAAACTTCTACGCAAAAGATTCTGCAGGAAAGAGGCTCACTTCCAACGATTATACCGTTCCTGTAATATCACTATTAACCGGCAAAAAACTGAAGTCGTATCTGCAAAAAATGCTGGGAGAGATTTGCCTTGAGGACTTGTGGATTTCAAGTTATTGTATCACTACTAACTTTTCCACGGCATCCCTTTCCATGCATGAAACCGGATTGGTTTACCAGAAAGTGCTTGCGAGTATTGCTATTCCCGGGGTCTTCCCTCCTGTAATCATAGACGGTGAGCTGCACGTAGATGGTGGTGTAATGGACAATTTGCCGATTCAGTCCATGTACAAATACCCTGTTAGTCATATCATTGCCCTTTCTCTTTCGAGTACCACGCAACGAAAATTCGAGATCCGGGAAACTCCTTCCAACAAGGAATTATTCTGGGACAAGTTGCTGAAAAGAAAGAAATACAGAATGCCGGGGCTGAGCTCATTGATTATCAATTCTCTGACACTCAACAGTGTGCAAAAACAAGAACAACATAAAGCGAATGTCTCTGTTTATCTGGAACTGAATCTCAAGGGATTTGGGTTTTTAGATGATAGTAAATGGAAACAAATTATCCAGAGCGGGTATGATCAGATGAAAGATTATCTCAATACGTTAAATTCAACAGAAAAATTTTGGTAATTAGTTGTAACTTTGACGCTGATTTTACAGTTTTGTGTATCGTACAGAAAGTTTACATAATTTCTTTAGCATGATAAAAATATTGGTAGCGGATGATGAGCCCGACATGGAAGCATTAATCCGGCAAAGGTTCAGGCAAAAAATACGAGAAAACGAATACGAATTTGTTTTCGCAGAAAATGGCAGAATTGCACTGGAGCATTTGAGAGCACACAATGACTTCGATATCGTACTGAGCGATATTAATATGCCTGAAATGGACGGACTGACTTTATTAAATAAGGTTTGTGAAGAACTCCCTTTGATTAAATCTGTCATTATCTCTGCTTATGGCGATATAGAAAATATCAGGGTTGCGATGAACAACGGTGCTTTTGACTTTATTACCAAACCCGTGAATTTTCTGGACCTGGAAAAAACTCTGGAAAAAACCATCTTGAGTGTAAATCATATAAAGAAAACACTTCAGGCAATCAAAGAAAATGATATTCTCCGTATGTATGTGGATGAAAATGTGCTGAACTTCATGAATTCAAGAGCCTATACCGAGTCGCTGACCGAAAATGAAAATATTGAAGCTACTGTAGCTTTTATTGATATTTGTGGATTTACGGCTATTAGTGAAAAACAATCTCCCAATATTGTCGTACATCACCTCAACCAGTATTTTGATGTAATGGTCAGAGATATTATTGCACATGACGGAATCGTGGACAAGTTTATCGGGGATTGTATTATGGCCGTATTCAAGGGCGAATATCACCTCGACAAAGGAATAGAAGCCTGTCTGGATATAAAAAAATCCCTGGCGGCCCTGCCCGATGATGAATTGTTTTCGCCCAAAGTATCAATAGGAATTAATAGTGGAGAAATGGTTTCGGGCAATATCGGTTCTGCTACTTTGAGAAGGCTGGACTTTACGGTCATCGGTGATACCGTTAATACTGCGCAAAGGATACAAAGTATTGCTCAGCCCAACCAAATCCTTGTAAATCAAGACTGTTACGAAAAAATAAAAAAATCCTTTCAGTGTAATCGGATAGGTAGCTTTAAACTGAAAAACAAGGCTGCGGAAATTACCGTATATGAAATTTTATCTTAGTCTGAATGCCTGTATAAATAATATATATGTCTTATGGATTATCAGTCAGCATACACTTTTATAATCAATAAATTAACGTACGAACTGCGTCCTGAATATAAGTATCACGACTGCAATCACACTCAAAGTGTGATAGAGTCTGCAGTATTGATTGCGGCTTCAGAAGGGATTACAAACGAACAGGATATCACAATCCTTAAAACCGCTGCTTTGTTTCATGATGTGGGTATGATTATAGGTTCGGAGAATCATGAAGCAACCTCCTGTCAGTTTGCAAAAAAACATCTTCCGGAGTTTGGTTACGGTGAAGCACAGATTGAGCAGATTTGCAAAATGATAATGGCCACTAAAGTGCCTCAAAATCCCACAAATCAATTGTCAGAAATCCTGTGTGACGCTGATTTGTATTATCTCGGAACTGCTGACTACTATTCAAGAGCGCAGTTGCTGTATGAAGAATTCAAAACTGAAAATAAAATACAAAATCAGGAGCAGTGGATAGATATTCAAATCCGTTTTTTAACGGCTCACAATTACTTTACCAATACCGCCAGGAAACATGGAGATAATCAAAAGGCTAAGGTTCTACAGAATTTAAGATCTAAAGCTACAGCTTCTCATCCCCCAAAAAACAATTATTTCAAAAATATTTCAGATATTATTTTAATTATTTTCGGGGTTAGTCTGGCGGCACTGGCTCTTAAAGGGTTCTTTGTTCCCAATCATTTTTTTGATGGAGGAATTACGGGTGTCAGTTTGCTTATGCATGAGCTGACCCACATCAATCTTGCCCTTGTATTGTTTGCATTCAACCTGCCTTTTATTATTGTCTCTTATTTTACTGTGGGTAAAACGTTTGCCTATAAAACGATGTTTGCAGCTGTTTTGCTGGGGCTTCTGATTACTATCATGCCGGATTTAAAATTCACTTCCGACAAGTTGCTCGTGGCTATTTTCGGAGGGGTTTTACTTGGAGTCGGGGTCGGGATTGTAATGCGGGCAGGCTCTGCATTGGACGGGATTGAGGTACTTGCGATGTACACATTAAAAAGGACTTCCTTTACGATTACCGAAATCATTATGGCAATCAATATCTGTATTTTCACAATTGCGGCCTTTAAATTTGGAATTGAAACTGCCTTATATTCCATGCTTACATACTTCTGCGCAACCCGTACGATTGATTATGTGATTGAAGGAATTCAGGCCTATTTAGGGGTAACTATCGTATCTTCAAGCAGCGAGGAAATCAAACATCTGCTGGTGGAAAATATGAGAAAAGGAATCACAGTTTATAAAGGCGAAAGAGGATATTTACCCAATCAGTTTGATCAGCATTCAGAATGCGATATTCTGTTTACGGTCATCACAAGATTAGAATTACGGAAACTCAAAAATTTAATCCATGAATTAGACCCGCAAGCCTTTGTCTATGTAAGCTCCATCAAAGAAGCCGCTGGCGGTATCCTGAAAAGGGTAAGCGGACATTGAGTATAATCGTACCATTCAAATACATATTTAGGGTGTCAGGATTTTTAATATCAGTTAATTAACTGATATCAAGCCCTTCTGCAATAAACCGCAGACAAAGGTTTTTTAGCGGCTTGCAGATGCTTACAATATAGCCCTGATTGCAGGGATATTTCTGTCTATTAGACCAAACTCCTTTTCCAAATACTTTCAGCCCAAAACACCCTCTACTCATACTTTACTTTTTATTTAAAAAAAGTTTCAGTCAAAGCGAAGGATTAGAAACCGGGTGTCGTCTAAATTCAAAATAAACTACAAACCAGACAATATTATGGTAAAACAAATTTCTCTCATTGCTTTATTACTAACTTGCGTTTTATGCGAAGCACAGCTAAGCCCTGCAATCACATCCTGGCTGCAAAACAACACCGTTTATGGTAGTTACTATACCGCAGCTTCAGGCTCCACCCCAATACCGATGAGCGTTTTAGCAAACTGTCAGGAAGTAAGTTATTCCGGCTCCTGGGTATATGTAAAAACCAGAGGTATCCCGGCTTACCCAACAGGCATTTTTACGGGTGACGGAAATACCAATTTAGCCGGAGACCAGAATGCTATTTATAAATTCCCTTTAACCCCTGCGCAAAATACTGGCACTCCTGTAGCAACTTCGGGGGGTAATAATGGGATTTTTGTCAATGGTGTATCTTTATTTGATTACCGGGATGGGGTGAAATATTATGCTTCGGCAGTGAATGGAATTTGTGGCGGTCCGGGGAATCCCCAATGCCCCGGAGGACCTGGCTATGTATCCCCATGGAACAGAGATGCTGTACCCGCAGAGAAATTAGGCTTTGATTGTGCTAAAGGACATCCCGCAGGGACAAACTATCACCATCACCAGAACCCAAGTGCATTCAAGCATGACGGACAAACCTCTATTAGCTGGTCAGATATTTGCAGCACCTATAATTCCGACGCACTCTATACGATTGATGAGACTGTACATTCGCCACTCATTGGATTTGCATACGACGGATTTCCAGTTTACGGAGCTTACGGTTATAAAAACGTTGACGGAACAGGCGGAATCGTTAGAATCCTGTCCAGTTATAGCTTAAAAAATCATACTACAAGAGCCAACGGACCGGCAGTTGGACAAACTATTGGTACCCAAACATTTTTTAATGGATATTTCAGAGAGGACTATGAATATATCGCAAGCACAGACCCTGAGCGTTTAGATGAACACAATGGCCGTTTTTGTGTCACTCCGGAGTACCCTGATGGAACGTATGCCTACTTTGCAACCGTAAACGCTGATCATTCTTCCGCTTATCCCTATATAATCGGACCAACATTTTATGGTACCAAAACCGGAGCAAAAGTAACCAGTATCACTGAGCCCGTTACCGTTTATACTCCAGGCTCAACCGGAATTTCCGCCAATGTAAGCAGCTTAAATGTGAAAGTTTTCCCAAATCCTTCTGAAG
The DNA here is from genome assembly GCA_019695295.1 of Bacteroidia bacterium. Taxonomy (GTDB): domain Bacteria; phylum Bacteroidota; class Bacteroidia; order J057; family J057; genus JAAFHL01. The sequence continues at coordinate 122,815 of JAIBAH010000001.1, forward strand.
ATTTTATCGCAGTTCAAATCGTTGGACTCAATAAGGAAAACCTGAAAATTGAAATGTATAGTTTTGATGGAAAACTCATTAAAACGGCAACCTTAAACGCTGGAGCTACTCTTTCTTACTTAGATATCAGAACCGTTTATGCCGGAACTTATTTAGTGAAAATTTCCGGAGAAAACACGTCTTCAAGTCATAAAATAGTAGTGATTAAATAATTAAGGGGATTAATTTTTCGAAAAGCCGTTGGAGTTGATAACCTCAGCGGCTTTTTGTTTTGTAAGTAAGTCAACAAAAATGACCTGATAATATGATTTGATAGTATTTAAGCAAAATGCCTTTTTCACGCAAAGCCGCAGAGAACGCAAAGAGAGAAGAGTTTTACCATACAACCGGTCTGAGAACAGTAATTCTTAGGGATTTTTGCCATTTCCGGGAAAATTGCTATGTTTGTGGCAAGGAAAACGGAACGCAACGGTGCGGAACGTTGGTTAATTAACACTCTATGTCAAAATTCCTGGAAATATCTTACTGGATTGGATGTGACCAGGAAGGAGTATGCAAGTATGATGGTAAAGCCTTTACTTACTACACTCCTGAAAGACAATTTGCTTTTTTGCTTCGGCAGAAAGAGGCATATATAAATTTAATGGTAACGGATTTGATTGATTCCTTTAATATATATATTCACAACCAAAAAATGAAAACAATGACATTCTTATTCTTTTCGCTGACAATGCTTTTTACATCCTGTACCCAGACAGTCAAACAGCACCCCGTGGAGAAATCCAGTAGCAGTGCAGACCAGATGAAAGGCGATACCGTACAGGAACTGGCAAACAACATCATGGTAATTTATCAGGACAAGAAAGACAACTACTGGTTTGGTAGCTGGGAGGACGGATTATATAAGTATGACGGTAAAACGATTCTTCATTACACAACGAAAAACGGTTTGCCCGACAACAGGATTGAAGAGATTAAGGAAGACAATGCCGGAAATGTATATTTTAATACAGTCAATGGCATTATGAAATTTGATGGAAACAACTTTCATGTATTAAAAGTATCAGATTCGGATCATCACTGGAAATTAGAACCCGATGACCTGTGGTTTAAAGATGGCTGGAATTCAGAAAATATTTATAGATTTGACGGCAGTATCTTATACAAATTACCGATTCCCAAAACCAGGTCTGGAGAGGAGTATCGTATAAAATATCCTTCTCTAAGTCCTTATACGGTCTATACCATCTATAAAGACAGAAAAGGATATATTTGGTTTGGCACTGCAACCCTGGGAGTTTGTCGCTACAATGGAAAATCGTTTGACTGGATATCCGAACCGGATGTGACAGAAATGCACGATGGGCCGGCCAATGGAGTTCGCTCAATCATTGAAGACAAAGATGGATTTTTTTGGTTCAATTCGGAGTATCGCTATAATGTTTTTGAAATTGCGGAGGATAAAGGAAAACCATTTTATGAACGACAATTAAGTGTTGGCAGTTTAGACGGTATCAGGAATGGTGATTTAAACGAGTATTTATCCATTGCAAAGGATAACGAAAACAATTTATGGATAGCCACTTACCTAAGCGGTGTCTGGAAATATGATGGCAATAAAGTAAAGCATTTTGCTGTTCAGGAAAATGGCAAAGACATCAAATTATTTTACATCTACAAAGACAGCAAAGGAGACTTATGGCTTGGAACACACGAAAACGGAGTCTGGAAATTGAATGGAGAAACATTTATCCGATTTACACCCTGACGCCCTCCGACCGCCTCCCGAATCTCTGGATTTTCCCATCATCGATAAAAAAAAACAGCATTGTCGGGTTTAAAAACAACCCCTTTCATAATAATTGTTTTTTTGAGAAATATATCTATATTTGCAGCAAGGAAAACGAAATGCATTAAATCCGGGAAAATCAAAAAAATCAATATTTTACAGGAAGGATAAATTTTCAGACATAATCTTTCGTTTTATTACGAATAGAAATTATTCAATTAAAGTATAATCAAAAAAAAATCAGTCCATCACCTTATGCAACTTCAAACAATTCATAATACGAAAATTGCGGAAGTAATCTCGGAAGGGGTGGTGATTGGTAAAACCGAAGACGGACTGGATTTATTGGGTGAAGTATATTTCCAGGGATTTGAGGGAGTGATAATAGCAGAGAAAAACATTACACCTGATTTTTTTGATTTAAAAAACGGAATGGCGGGGGAAATTCTTCAAAAATTCTCGACCTATCGGGTGCGTTTAGCAATTACAGGCGATTTTTCCCGATATTCCAGTAACAGTTTGAGGGATTTTATATTTGAGAGTAATCAAAGAAAACATATTTGCTTTGTAGCTTCGCGGGAGGAGGCACTGGCAGTTTTTTCCTGAAAGGGATTCATTCCAACATTTGCAAAACAGAACAAAATCAATATCTTTGTATTCATAATAAAGATAAGTGTGTACAGAAGGGATAAAAACCTTCATTCTGATCTTAAATCCATGAAACCTCCTTAATTTCTCTTTTATATTAATCCTTAAAATTATCATGAAAAAAATTGTAATTATTCTACTGGGTTTCATGCTTTCAGGGAGATCTCTTGAAGCGCAGTATCATCGTATCGGCAATCTCGCAGTTTCAGATCATTATTTACATACCGAAACCGGAGGCATTGCTTCTGGTCCGATTGGCGAGGGTTGGTGGAGTGCCCACTGGAAGATTATATCTGTTCCCCGGGAAGGGCCGGATGTTTTTTGTATCGTAAATCGCTGGACAGATTGCGCACTCGAAGCTGAGAAAGGGATATTGACATGCAGCCCCTTTGATATCAATTCAGAAAACCAGCATTGGACTAAGGTTTCTGAAAACAATAATGGATATAGCCTGCTGCTGAATACGGGCACTTCCGGCTATTTATGCGAACAAAACAACCGGCTTATCCTTAAAAATACGGATAAAGAGGATAAAACAGCACTATGGAAAATTTCAGATTTCAATACAGCTATTGTATCTTCCGGCAATTCCGGAAACAATACGACAGATGAACCTCCGAAAGTCGATATCGCAACTTTAGAAAATGCCGAAAACGATAATCCCGTTGCAGAAAACCCGGTTTCCTTTAATGGCACTTTAAACCGGGAACAAATCGAAGCATTTGTCAATAGCCATAATGCCGTAAGGGCAGAGGTGGGAACATTGCCGGTAAAATGGAGCCCGAAGGTTGCAGCCTTTGCACAGCAATGGGCTAATCAGCTGGCAAACGAAAAAGGCTGTAGTCTGATACACAGCCAGGGAAATGAATACGGAGAAAACATTTATCAGGGAAGCGAAATTGTTCTTTCCAATCCGGGGCTTGTGGTAGAAAGCTGGGCGAGCGAAAAGCCCGATTATGATGGAGGAGTAATCAAACGCAGCCTTAAAGCCGGACATTACACACAGGTTATTTGGGGCAAAACGACGGAAATCGGGTGCGGACTTGCAGTCTGTCCCGATAAAAGCAGCTTTTTTGGAAGCGTGATTGCAGTCTGTAATTACAATCCCGGCGGAAACGTACTGGGACAAAGCCCCCTGAGTAAATAAAGACATCCTTTATAGTTGGCCGGAATCGGCCAGACTTGTTTTATCGCTTTTCCCGGAAAAAGTCCGGAAGGCGAATGGATGAGTTCCTAAAGGTGGAAACAAATCCGGCTAACCGCCTGTAATGAGGAATAAAATTTTTGTTTTTCTGCCGAATCCCGTAAATTGCGGGCAAATTGGTAAAAAAACTAAAAACAGGAAACAAATCATGAAGAAGCAAATCATACACACTTCCAAAGCCCCCTCCCCTATTGGTCCTTACAGTCAGGCAGTGAGAGCCGGAAATACCCTGTATGTTTCTGGGCAAATCAGCATAGACCCGGTATCCGGTGAATTGATTCTGAGTACACTGGACAATGAGACTCATCAGGTAATGGCAAACATCGGAGCGATTCTGGAAAGTCAGGGACTGACATTCGGAAATGTGGTAAAAAGTTCTATTTTTTTAAGAAACATGGATGATTTTGCCAAAGTAAATCAGATATACGGAGAATACTTCAAAGAATTTGCCCCTGCAAGAGAGACCGTTCAGGTTTCAAGGCTTCCGAAAGATGTAAATGTAGAAATATCCGTAATTGCCGTTTACGAAACCGACTAATGAATAAAAATATCCGTACAGGACGCTTTACTGATATGCAACTCCGGAAAAATCCACACACATACTGGTTACTGGCAATCCCTCTCCTGCTCATCTATCTGAATGCCTGTAAATCAGAAGCCTTTGACTGGGAAGAAATCTATCAGGAACCGGAAGGGAAAAGACTGAATAAAATCTATTTCCTCAATGATTCAGTGGGATATGCAGTAGGTGGCTTTCGATATACTTCCGATATTATGCTCAAAACGAAGGATGGGGGCGAAACCTGGGATTCCATCCCTCAGCCTGACCTTTCAAAATCCATTTATGATATTGACTTCGTGAATGATGAAAAAGGATTTGCTTCCTGTCTGGACGGCAAAATTCTTGCTACTACCAATGGAGGAGAAAACTGGCAGATGTTGCAGATGGGCAGATGGTTTCACCTCAATGCCATCGATTATTTCAGTGATACCCTTGCGATAACGGCCGGAGGAGACGGATACGGATACGGCATAATTCACAGGATGGGGCAAAAAGGATACTGGGAACCCGTCGATACTTTTCCTTTTGCTTTCAGGGACATACAAATCCTCACCCCAAAAATTGCCTACGTATGCGGATACGGAGTGATTATGAAAACAGAAGACGCCGGCTATTCCTGGAAACATACACCTGCCGAAAACGATTTCTTTTCTGCAATTCATTTTATCACCCCCGAAACAGGATACGCAGTAGGCCGTACAGGCACAATCCTGAAAACACAGAACGGAGGAGAAAGCTGGGAAATCCTCAGAAACGGGAATACATTATTCAAAGAAAGACTCCGGCTGAACGATGTATATTTTACTGATACACAGACCGGATACATTGTGGGAGACAAAGGCCTGTTCTGCAAAACCACAGACGGCGGCCAATCCTGGATAAAAATTGATAAATATTCAACCAAAAACCTGACTTCTTTGTTTATGATGAAAGAAAATCAGGGGTTTCTCACTACATCTGATGGTCAGATATTGAAATTTAAAGAATAATTAGTAATTTTGCACCCTTAATTTCCAAAAAGAATTAAATATTTTATATGGGACGTATTTTTGAAAAAAGAAAACATAAGATGTTTGCCAGATATGACAGAATGGCAAAGATGTTTACAAAGTTCGGAAAAGAAATAGCAATGGCTGTAAAGCAGAGCGGACCTGACCCGGACACAAACGGAAGGTTAAGGGCAGCAATACAGAATGCCAAAGGCGTAAATATGCCGAAAGACAGGATTGACGCTGCAATCAAGCGCGCTTCCTCCAAAGACAACAAAGAAGACTTTGAGGAAGTAGTATATGAAGGATACGGCCCGCATGCAGTAGCAATTGTAATAGAAACCGCCACCAACAACCCTACCCGTACAGTAGCTAATGTAAGGGCATATCTGAACCGTGCAGGAGGAGCGCTGGGAAAAACAGGCTCTCTCGATTTTATTTTTTCCCGCAAAGGGGTTTTCACCCTGGATATAAAAGGATATGATGTAGAAACCCTCGAACTCGAACTCATAGACTCCGGTCTGGAAGAAATCGAGGTGGAAGGAGAAGAAGCAATCATTACTACCGCATTTGAAGATTTTTCCAGAATGCAGAAAGCCCTCGAAGAAAGAAGTATCAATGTAACCAATGCCGAGCTTCAGAGAATCCCTACTTCCTTTGCTGAAGTATCCGGTGACGCAATTCAGGAAATCCATGACCTCGTTGAAAAAATAGAGCAGGACGACGATGTTCAGGCGGTTTTCATCAACATGAAAGAAACAGACTAAATCACATTCATTTTTTAAACCAAATAAATCCATTGAAAAATCATATTTCAAAACAAAGCTGGCAGGAATTATTTTCCCTTGCCCTCCAGTTCAAACAACTCGCACCCTGGAACTGGATGAATGATTCTGATCTCTTTGCCGTTCAGATTCCCGACTCCGGTGTAAAATACTACTGCTCAATTATGGGTGCCGCAGGCGAAGTATTCGCAATCGCTATGTATGACGGTACCGAAGGCCTCGATATGCTTACTGATTTAGCGGAATTCGGGGTTTATGACCCTTTTGAAATGATTACTTCCCAAAAATGTCTGATGGTAAGTTTTTCCAATAAGGAAGAATTAATCGACGAAGACCTCGAAGTCCTCAAAACCGTAGGACTAACCTTCAAGGGAAAAAATGCTTATCCTACTTTTCATGATTATACCCCTTCCTACCTGCCTTTCCCGATTCATACTGAAAAGCAGGCAGATACAATTAAAACCATTCTTGCTCAGGCTTTAATCGTTGCTCAGAAGCAAAAAGAAGATAACTTTTATCTGATTCCGCCAGAAGACGCAGAAGAAGAAAAATTCCTGGTAAGAGTTCAGAACGAGTCCGGAGAATGGACAGAACAGTGGCTGGAGCCGGATGATTACACGGAGGAAGAAGAGGAAGAAGCGGTAGAAATCTCCGAAATCTACCTGCAAAGCAATCTCGGCAAATTCGCCAGAAATGTACAAAAAGCCTGGTTAATGGATGCATTCGTTTTCCCGACTCCGGTACAGGAAAACCCTGACGAAAGACCTTATTTCCCTAAAATCATGATGATTGTGGACGCAGAGTCAGGAATGATTGTCGCTCATGAACCGTTTACTGCCACTTCTTTCAACAAAGAATTTCAAAAGTCTTTTGTAAAAATCTGCAAAGAAAATAACTACGTTCCCGGGAAAATTTTATATGGAAATCCTGAGTTTGAAGACTTTCTTGGAAAACTTTGCGAAGCATTAAAAATCGAGATAGAAGAAGATGAAGAAGTACTCGAATATTTCCAGGAAATCAAAAATGACCTGTATAATAACCTAGATGGATTTGACGATTTTAGTGAAAATTGATTTTTTTTTCGTGAAAATCAGAAACTTTTCTGAGAATTGACATCTAAATAAAAATCATTCTATTAACGATTAAGATTGTATGAAGAAAATTATTTTAAGTTTATGTTTATTGGGTAGCTTTTTAGGCGTTTTTGCTCAGGATGCAATAGAAGCTGCTGTAGAAATGCGTAAAAAAGAGCCCCCTGTAAATGCAATTCAGCTTACTTTACCCGGAAATTACAAAAACGTAAGTGCAGTTCTGGATGAAAAATTCAAAGCTGCTACCAAATCCAAGGGCAAAAATGACAAAGACCTTACGGTTTTTTCAGGAGTTGTTTTTCCTGAAATTTCAGGTCAGACGATGGATTACTTCTACAGAGTGGACAGAGCAGCAAAAGGCGATGACCTCAACTCTACGATTACGCTCTTTATGTCTCTGGGAAACAACAATTTCGTAAAGTCTGATAAATATCCTCAGGAAGTAGCCAATGCTAAAAACCTGCTCGATAAAATGAAAAGAGCTACGAAAATTTATGAGCTTGACATTGCGCTCAAAGATCAGCTCAAAGTAGTAAAAGATAACGAAGAGAAACTCGTATCTCTCGGTGATCAGCAAAAAGCGCTCGAAAAGAAAATCCAGGAAATCAACGACGAAATCGCCAAAAACAAAAAAGCACAGGGTGAACAGGAAAAAGCAATACAGGCTGAAAAAGGCAAGGCAACTGCTATCGAGTCTGAAATCGAAACCCTGAAATCGCTTCAGTAATTTTTTGAAAAATCCGCATTGAACGATACAAAACGGCAGAGAATAAACCTCTTTGCCGTTTTTTTAATATCCGGCCTCCTCTCCACTTTTTTAACCAATGAAAAACCCTATATTTGCCCTTGAAAAAAGGCGCTCCACCCGCATTCTGTTACCCAAACGGATTGTTCTGGATGGTTCAAAACAAAACCCGTTATTTAACTATAAATCCCGCATAAAAGTATCCCCATAAAAAATGAATCTATCTGAATATCAACACAATGAACCTGCAAGTATTAACTCAAAGGTCATACAGTTTTTCCTGAAGCTTATTGGAATCAAAAATCAGACTAAAAAGCAAATGCTTGCCAATCGTATGAATACGAATCCGGCAAAACCGGGTCAATCATTGCGGAGAAGTTGTAACGTAGAGGAAAGTACGCAGGATAACCGAAAAGTATGGACAGTTTCTCCAAAGGCAGGAAAATCGGATGTGATGGTTTTATTTCTGCACGGCGGGGCGTATATGGGCAATATCATGCGCCTTCACTGGGACTATGTAAAACATTTAATCCAAAAGACAAATGCTGCCGTTATCGTCCCGGACTATCCGCTTGCTCCCACTGACAGTTACAAAGAGACCTATGATTTTATTCAGAAATTATACTCGGGAATGCAGGAAAAATACCCCGGAAAACGGATCCTTTTTATAGGAGACTCGGCAGGCGGCGGTTTAGCATTCGGGTTTGTACAGTATCTGAGAAATACAAATCAAAAACAGCCCGAACAAATTATCCTGCTTTCTCCCTGGTTAGATATCACGATGGACAACCCCGAACTGAAAATCATTGACCCCAAAGATACAATATTAAATATAGAAGGACTGAAAATCGCCGGCCAAAAATATGCAAAAGACCTGAACAGAAAAGAATATCGGGTAAGTCCTTTATACGGGGATTACTCCGGATTGTGCCCAATATCTGTTTTTATCGGCACTCACGACATTTTATATGCCGACGCGATAGCGTGTAAAGAGAAAATGAAAAACCATCAGACCCGCTTAAATTACTTTGAATATCCGGGTATGTTTCACGACTGGATGATGGTGACAAACCTGAAGGAATCCCGGGATGTAATGAACAAAATAGTAGCCCTCGTTAGCAATCAGGGCTCAGGTATATAGCCTTTTTGTGTTTTTAACCCATTAAACAGCGGTTATTTCAGAATGAGCGGGAAAATCACTACTTTTGTCCGGTATAAAGAGGAATCGTACAATGATAAAAATAATATTCAAAAATGCCATGAGGATTCTGCTGGGTTCACTGATGATACTCGCAGGACTGAGTCATCTGACATTCCTGCGGGAAGAATTTCAGGCACTCGTACCGGGATGGTTAACCCAAGACCCCGGTTTTATTGACTTTGTCGTATTAGCCTCGGGTGTAGCAGAAATAATACTCGGACTTGCAGTAATATTTATACGGAAGCAAAAGTACCGGGCAGGAATCGCACTTGCGGTTTTTTTTGCTCTTATTTTTACAGGAAATCTTTCACAATATACTCATAGTATTGACGCCTTTGGCTTAGATACCGATATGAAACGCCTGATTCGATTATTTTTTCAGCCGGTGCTGATACTTTGGGCACTTTGGTCCACCGGTGCACTCTCACAATTCAAAAAAAAGAATGAACAATTATAAAATGGTAGCCAAAACGCTATTTGGCTTTGAAGAGATTTTAGCGAAGGAATTACAAATTATGGGCGCGCAAAATGTGCAGAAAGGGCTTCGCATGGTAAGTTTTGAGGGAGACAAGGGTTTTATGTACAAAACCAATCTTGCTTTGAGGACAGCAATCAAGATTCTGAAACCCATTCATCAGTTCAGAGTAACCTCCCAAAACAGTTTATACGATGGGATTGCCGAAATCAACTGGTCAGAATACTTTTCGGTGGACAACACCTTTGCAATTGATACCGTGGTATATTCCACGTTTTTTAACAACTCTCAGTTTGTGGCCTTCAAGGCAAAAGACGCAATCATTGATCAGTTTCGCAAAGAGTATGGCCGCCGGCCCAATATTGATACTGCCAAACCGGATATTCAGATAAACATTCATATTCAGCATGACAAAGCCACTGTTTCTCTGGATGCTTCGGGGGACTCCCTGCATCACAGAGGCTACCGGACGGCTACCAATATAGCCCCGATTAATGAAGTACTGGCAGCAGGAATGGTACTGCTTTCCGAATGGAACGGTCAGTGCGATTTTTTGGACCCGATGTGCGGGAGTGGAACGATTCTGATAGAAGCTGCAATGATAGCCTGCAATATTCCGGCAAATCTGAATCGTAAGCATTTTTCTTTTCAAAACTGGAAAGACTGGGACCCTGAGTTATACGACAAAATCCGGGAGTCCCTTTTAAAGAAGATAAAAGACCCTTACTTTAGCATAAAAGGTTACGATAAAGCCCCTTCCGCCGTTCAGAAAGCCAAAGACAATATCAAAAATGCCAATCTGGAAGATTTTATTACCGTAGAGAGAAAAGATTTTTTTGAGTCCGAAAAAGTAAATGCAGGGCCATTACATCTGCTGTTTAATCCTCCCTATGGCGAAAGATTGAATGTGGAAATGGAAGAATTTTATGCGAAAATGGGAGATACTTTCAAAAAGAAATACCCCAATACCAATGCCTGGCTGATTACCGGAAATATCCCTGCATTAAAACACGTAGGCCTGAAAGCCGCTAAAAAAATCCCCTTACTCAACGCAGGCCTTGAAGCAATTCTCGCTAAATATGAAATCTATGAAGGCTCAAAAAAGAAACGGACAGAGGAAGAATAAGCCAATGAATCAGAATTCTGCCGTTTTATCCTTTTTACATCAGAAACAAACCAATGGATTCATTACTCATCAAAAAAAACAGAATTCAGTCTCTTGACCTTTTGCGGGGCATTGTCATGATTATCATGGCACTTGACCACGTCAGGGATTATTTTTATATTGGCTCATTTACCGTAAAACCTACTGACCTGACACATACAACGGTAGCCTTATTCGCTACCCGATGGATTACGCATTACTGCGCTCCGGTTTTTGTATTGCTTGCAGGCACTTCCGCATTTTTATCGGGTCAGAAAAAAACCAGAAAAGAATTAAGTTTCTTTCTGCTGACAAGAGGCCTTTGGCTTATTTTTCTGGAACTTACCCTGATTGCAATGGCCTGGAAAATGCAAATTGATTTTCATCATATTTTCCTGGCGGTGATATGGGCACTGGGTGCCTGTATGATTGCATTGTCTGTTTTAATCTGGCTTCCTTTGAACGGCATTCTGATTACAGGATTAATCCTGATTATTTTTCATAATACGCTGGATACTGTGCATATATCCGGCAATTCTGCCCCTGCACTCCTCTGGAAACTACTGCATGAAGAAGGCTCCGTTACCTTAGGGGAGACAAAAATTCAGGTAGTTTATCCCATCCTTCCGTGGATAGGTGTGATGGCACTGGGATATTGCATGGGGAAACTATACACAACCGGTTTTGACAGTGTGAAAAGAAAAAAAACGCTTGCAATAACCGGATTGTCCGCAATTATTTTTTTTCTGATACTGCGCTTTACCAATCTGTACGGAGATTTGTCAATGTGGAGCAATCAGCCGGATCCGGTGTTTACGGTGCTTTCATTTCTCAATGTAACCAAATATCCGCCTTCATTATTATACCTTGCCATGACGCTGGGACCGGCATTGCTTTTTCTCTCGGTGAGTGAGAACCTCTCAAACCGGATTACTGCAATCATAACCGTTTATGGCAGAGTACCGATGTTTTACTACATCTGTCATCTTTATCTGATACAATTCAGCGCAGCCCTTTTATTTTTCTCGCAGGGATTCAAACTCTCTGACCTGGAAAAGGGAATCCCCTCCGGATACGGTGTAAATCTGGTGATGACGTGGGGAGTCTGGATGGGATTGGTAACCCTGCTGTACCCGCTTTGTAAATGGTATGACAGATACAAATCCGGTCACCCCGAAAAAAAATGGTTGAGTTATCTGTAATTTTTTCCCGAAAAATTAAAATGAGTTATTTACTGAAAGACATTTATTCCGAAACATTTTTCAATACCTTCTCTGAAATTCTCGGGCAAGTCATTCCCGGATTCAGTAAGGAAACATTTATTCGCCGGACTTTTGAGGAATCCTGGCCCGAAAAAGAGCTGAAAGAAAGGATGTATCACACTTCATTCGTACTGAAATCTGTATTGTCAGAGGATTTTCAGCAGGCAGCAGCACAAATTGAAGCCATAATAAACCTACTCCGTTCAAATGGAATCAGAGAAAATACCATTGAGTTTATGTTTCTGCCAGACTTTATAGAGAAGTATGGAATCAATGACTTCGATACCTCCGTAAAAACCATCGAAATGCTCACTCAATTTACCAGTTGTGAGTATGCAGTAAGGCCATTTATCATAAAGCATGGCGATAAAATGATTCAACAAATGCTCCGGTGGAGTAATCATGAAAACCATCATGTAAGGCGGCTCTCCAGCGAAGGTTCAAGACCCCGCCTGCCGTGGGCAATGGCTTTACCGGAACTGAAAAAAAATCCGGCTCCTGTTTTACCCATTCTGGAAAACCTGAAAAATGACCCTTCGGAATATGTAAGAAGAAGCGTAGCCAATAGCCTCAATGATATTTCTAAAGACAATCCAGAGATTGTAATACGGATTTCGAAAGAATGGTATGGCAATAATCCAGAAACCAATGCCGTTATCAAACACGGTTGCAGGACATTACTTAAACAGGGAAATCCCGAAATGCTGGCACTTTATGACCTTACCGATAATCCCCGGATTGTAGTAAAAGACTTCCGGATTCTTACTCCCGTCGTAAAAACCGGCGATTACCTGATTTTTTCCTTCACCCTGATAAATACAGACACCCAAATTCAGGCTGTAAGGCTGGAATATGGCATATATTATTTACGTCAGAACGGTCAGCATTCGAGGAAAGTATTTAAAATCACAGAGAAACAAATGCAACCCAACGAAAAAACAGAAGCTACCTACAAGCAAAGCTTCAGAATCATCACAACCCGTCAGTTTTATACCGGTCAGCAAAAACTTTCCATCATCCTCAACGGTCAGGAAAGGGAAATCGCTGACTTTGAACTTATCGTTAACCAATAATCCCCCCAAATTCCCGATGATAAAAAAATGGTATAATCAATTACTCAAAATCAACCCCCGAACCCTTTTACTCATAGACGGTCTGGGCGCTTTGGTTACTACCTTTTCCCTCTCTGTAGTCCTGCAATCCCTTCCGGAATACTTTCTGATACCCCATGATGTTTTATCCATCCTGTATCTCATCAGCGGGGCATTTTGTATTTACTCCCTTTCCTGCTATTTTCTGGTAAAACAAAACACAAAACCTTACCTCAAAATAATCGCCCTCGCCAATGCTTCCTATTGCCTCCTGACCCTGAGCATTGTCCTGCTGCTATTCTCAAAACTGAGTATCTTCGACATACTCTACTTTCTGATTGAAGTAATCATAGTACTGCCCCTTATTTTGGTTGAAGTCAGAGCTTCCCGCTAGGGTTTGATTGCCAGAACCGGCTAACCCATCCGGGCAAAGGCTTCCAATACCGGACTAAGCACAGCCTTCCACGTTCTGGTTAGTCCGGGGATTTTGTCGTGGGCTTCGGGTTCGAGGGTGAGAATCTTCCAGTTAGATTGGGAGAAGAAGTCCGCCGGGAAATCGGGCGGGAAGTACTCCTTACTGGTGTCTTTTCCCTTCGGTGCGATTTGTTCTTTTAGGTTATCGGTGAGCTGGC
>JAIBAH010000155.1 GCA_019695295.1 Bacteroidia bacterium
TTTTTATCCCTTTTTTAGGTTTTTCAGGAACAAATTAACGAAGAAATTCTGATAATATAGAAAAATAAAAAATATTGATTCTTTAAAAAATGAGATTTAATATCGTAATCAGTCCGGTTTCTGCGGGATAAGTTTTCCCGTTTATAGATAAAGCCAAAACCATGATTAGAAAAATACAGTATAAAAGATAAATTTTATTGAGTAAATATGAACGCAAAAAGCCTGAGCAAATACCTTAGCCTGATTTTAAGACATAATCCCACCTTGCTGGGCATTCCGCTGGATGAAGGCGGATGGGCTGAAATCCGGACGCTTCTGAAGCTGATGAATGAAAAAGGGATGAAAGCCTCTCTTGAATCTTTGCAGGAAATGGTAGAAACCAATGATAAACAACGGTTTGCTATCTCGGAAGATGGTTTCAGAATCCGGGCAAATCAGGGTCATTCGCTGGCGGTTTCTCTGGGACTGCAACCGGTCACTCCACCGGAAATTCTGTATCATGGAACTACAGACAAATATATTGAGTCTATCCGAGTGAAAGGATTACTGAAGATGAGTCGTCAGCATGTACATCTTTCTGCCACAAAAGACACAGCATTAAAGGTAGGTAGTCGTCATGGAAAACCTTTGATAATTAATGTTTTATCTGAAAAAATGCATCAATCGGGTTATCCTTTTTATCTTTCGGAAAACGGGGTTTGGCTTGTGGATTCCGTTCCGGCAGAGTTTCTGGAATTTCCGGATTCATAGTATTGGGATTAAAATTATATTCTTTTTAGCGATTAAAGTCAAAATACCAACTATAATTTGTACTTTTGTATGCAAAATAGCTTAATTATGAGTCATCGTATTGTATTGATTGCTTTTTTTATGGTTTTTATTTCCTTCAGAATTCATTCACAGAGTTTTGAGGGGAAGATTCATTTTATATACGAAACCCATTTTGATAGTTTTAAAGGGGCTTTTTGGGTAAAATCTCCTCAGACTGCCTTCGAAATCATACAGGTAAAAGATGGGGTAAGCTATTCATCTGCTACTTTTTATAAGCCAGCTACCCATACTATCGAAATCAAATCGCATACTTCTGCCGGCAAAAACAAATACGTTTACGGAGCAGAGGCTATCAAATCCCGTTTTAATCTGGAAGGAGACGGAGTAATGATGATGTCTTTACCGGATACCCGGGAAATTGCCGGTAGAAATTGCCAGAAATATCAGATTTTATTAAATGATTATGTGATATTAACCTTTATTGACCCGGAATTGTCCGTTGATACCCGTTACTTTAGCCTTTATTTAAAGGATGACCCTGTGATTCAGATGATGGCTAAAAAGGAAATGAAAGGATTTCCTTTAATGTCTGTAATTAATGACAAAAACGGAAACCTTGTATGGAAAACGACAGTAACCGGAATAGAGGAGTCTGTAATTCCGGCTGCTGATTTTGAAATTGGCAGTGAATTTGTAGAGATGAAGTAATGAACCAATCTGTTTTTTATGAAAATAAGTCTTATATTTACTAGGACCCTGATATTTTTTTTATTTCCTTTTGCTGTTTTGGCTCAAAAGGCAGAACATCTTCCCGCTACGATTAATTCAGAATACGAAGAGCGTGAACCTACCTTCTCTCCAGATGGTAAGGTAATGTATTACTGGAGAAGAAAAACCCCCGCCAATACTGCAGGAATAAAAGACAACGGTGATATATGGATTTCGACCCTTGAAAACGGGCAATGGACTCAGGGAATTCACCCGACCGGAAACCTGAATACGCCTCAGCAGAATTTTGTGTGGCAGGTGTCTCCGGACGATGATACGCTCTGGACCAATAGAATTCTCTATATCCCCAATCAGAAAGACGCCGGAATCGGGTATCACACAAGAGATAAGTACGGGAACTGGACTGATCAGAAAAGTATGGAGCTGGAGGGATATGCTTTTATGGGAAATTATAAGGATTATTTTATTACCCCTCAGAGAGTATTGCTCGTAACCAATATCGGAGAGGATACTTACGGAGGGACTGATATATATGCATATTTCCCGGTGAATGATACGCTTTGGGGAAACGCAGTTAATTTAGGTGTTACAATTAATACGCCCGGTGATGAGGACGCTCCTTTTTTGTCAAAAGACGGAAAAATACTTTATTTTGGATCCAATGGCCACAGGGGCGGAGGAGATCACGATATATTTTATAGTCAGCGGCTCGATAATTCCTGGAGAAACTGGTCTAAACCGGCACCCGTAGGCATGCCCGTCAATAGTCAGGGGTATGATTATGATTTTATGATTACCCCGGATGAAGAATGGGCGTACTGGTGCTCCGATCAGAATACCTTTGGGGGAAATGATATATTCCGGATGCGGCTCAATACCTGTGAGCTTACGCTGTATCCGGAAAGAGAGGTCTCACTTTGTCAGGGGGATTCAGTCAAACTGGAAGCCGGGTTTTCACCGGGAAATGTTACTTACCGGTGGTTAAAAAACGGAATACCTGTACCCAATGCCTATTCAAGAGAGTTGATTACCCGTGAGGCGGGGAATTACCGGGTGATAAGAGTGAAGAAAGACTGTATTGATACTTCTTCTGTAAGGACAGTAACGATAAAACCCGTTCCTGTCGTTTCATTGATTGGGGAAACACACAACCTGTGTGAAAATGACTCTATCCTTTTAATGGCTATCGGGCAGAATGATGTTTCCTATCAGTGGTACCGCAACGGAAAGCCCGTTTATAACGCAACCAAATCCAAGATCTACATCAAATATCCTGGCGACTATACAGTAAAAGTCAGTAACGGGAATTGTGACCGCTTTTCCTCTGCTTATAGTGTTTTACTGCTGAGTCAGCCTTATATAACACATAATATCAGCAATAAAGGAGGAGATACCCTCATTCGGTGGTCTAATCTCTTTGCCCCTAACTATCACCAAAAAGACTATAGTGTAAAAAGCATAGAAAGGGACATCAGCGGCAATATTTTTCTGACAGGAGTGCTTGATGTAAAAAAGGAGCGAAGCCTGAGAGTGGATTCTTATGACAGCAAAGGAAGGCTCAGATGGTCAAATCCTCAGGTTTTGCCTAAATATACTTCCACTGCTCATACTGCTTTGGACAATGCCGGCAATCTCTATATTACCACCAATGATTTTTATCTTATAAAATATAGTGGAAATGGGGTGATTCTCTGGCAAAAAGACATAAGAATGGAAAAAGTTACGGGTATTGCTACAGACCCTGCCGGAAATATCATTACAACAGGCCGTTTTACCGACACGCTTATGATAGACGGGGAAGAAATGATTCCGGGAGCAAGAGGAAATCTTTTTGTAGCCAAACATAATCCCACAGGGAAGCTTTTGTGGGTAAGGACGTATCGGGTAGATAATCAGAAAAGTGATTTCGGTAATGCCGTATCAACGGATTGCGCAGGAAATATCTATGTAGGAGGCAGATTTGAAAGAGTGGCCAATTTTGTAAATCCGGTTTTACGGGCATTGAGTAATGAAGACCAGTTTTTTCTTACAAAACTTTCCCCCAATGGTAAACTGGAGTGGGCTAAGAAACTAACAGCTCCGGCGAATACTGCCTATACAGGGGATTTTTTGGTAAAGTGTGATGGAATGATTGATTTTCTTGCCAACGGCAAACTTTACAATCTTAACGCTTCCGGAGGCTTACAGACAGTGCATTCTGTTGCCTATCCCGGAATTGCCCAAAAGGTAAGAATTCAGTCCAATGGCAATAAAATCAATATTGCCGGACTTACAAGGGAAGAGAATAATTATTTTCTGCTGGAAATGGAGCCGGGAAATCAGGCGGTGAAAACCATCTGGATAGGAAAACATGCTCAGGAAGATGGTAAGGAAGTGCCTGCAATAAGAACAGATGATGAAGGTAATCTCTATTTTGCCGGAAGCGTACAGGGAACCCCCATTTACGGAGCCTCCCCCAATACCAAAAGTATGGCTTCTATAACCGTTGCCAAATATGGAATTGTAGAAATACCGCCCAAGCCTACCCCGCTTCATCTTTGTCCGGGAGAAACGGTGGAATTACAGACGCAGTCATTGCCGGATGTGAAATATCAATGGTTCCGGAACGGAAAAAGGATTCCGGGTTCACAATCTGTTCTGACAGTTTCAGAAGCCGGAGAGTACAATGCTCAGGTGATAAACAATGATTGTGTGCTTTCAACTTACGACATATCTGTGTTGTATGATTGCATAAAAACCGAAGATAAAAAAGAAAAAGCCAGCCCCGATAAACCCCTGAATCCAATTGCGGAAACGAAAGCTCCACCGGTGGAAAAACTCAAGAATAAGAATCAAAATACTGATAATAAAGAAGTTATTAAAAATAAAGAAGACAAAAAGGACCCAATACCGCCGAAAGTTACTTCGCATACAAAACCTTCAAAGCCTTCAAAACCTGACCTTGTGGTCAATGAAAAAGGGAGCCCGGTAAACCTGAAAAAAAGAAAAGTAAAACTTCAAAACGATTTTACCGTAGAAAATAATATTGTAAAAATTTCCGTATGGGATTATGCAGCGGTGGACAGGGATACTATCTCTTTAAACATAAACGGAAAGTGGGTACTGGAGGCTTATGGATTGCAAAAAAACCGAAAAGTGCTGGAAGTAGAGTTCAAACCCGATTCGGATAATTATATCATTCTGTATGCGCATAATCTGGGAGCGATTCCGCCCAATACTATCACAATTGCGATAGATGACGGAGTGAAAGAGAAGGTTACCCGTTTGGAGTCTGATCTTAAAACCTGCGGATATCTTAGAGTAAAAACTGAAAAAAAGAAGCCGTAAAAATTCTAAAAAAAAGAATTTTCAAGAAAATAGTTACTTTTTTTAAGAAAAATTCAATAAACTAATGTATAAAGTTTGGATTTAGTAAAAATAATCGTTTATTTGTACCGTTTTTATAGTAAATATTGAAATTTGTATTCACTTTTTTTAAAAACATTAAGAAGATATGTCATCACTCGGGATTAAGAACTTACAGGTTTTTTGCATATTATTGATCCTTCCATTTTTAATCAACGCACAAACCCCTAAATCGGTCAATACTCAGGCATCAGGTGCTGCAACTCCTCCTACCGGGGATTTTATGTACCTTGTAGGTATGCAGATTAAAGACCTGAAAGAAGTTCCTTTGTGCTATTCTACTCAGTATGATGTAGGTAAAATTAAAATTCCTTTTGATGTAGAAGATACAATTAACCGTTTAGACGAGTTTTCTCTGCTGGAAGATCCGCTGAATGCGCCGGATTGCTTTGTGCCTGAGTTAAAACTCATCTATAAAAATTATACTTACGTTATCAGTATGTATTGTACCACCGTTCAGATGTATAAAAATATCGAGCCTTATGTACCTTCTGCCAATAAGATGAAACCGGATATGGTTTTTACTGAATCAGTATATTCATTTTTATATAAGTTGAAAAGAAAACACTTTAAAACTTTGAATATTGACCCTGCCGTGATGGCTAAAGTAAAGGTGGATTATCCTGTCAGTGTGGATGAAGACTCTGATATCAAAGAACTTCAGGAGCTATTGAGTGCCGAAGAGATGGAGGAAGACGAAAATGAACTCGTAGGAGAAGATAAAGGAGAATTCGATAAAATCGAAATCGAAGAGCAGGACCCTGACGATAAAGAAACCAAATAAAATACTATTGTAAATCATAATAAACGGAGAGAAGTTCATTCCTTTTCTCCGTTTTTGTTTTTTCAGTATTGCCGGAAAGCCTCTTCCAGTACTTTTTCTGCGGGTTTTCCCTGTGGCGTATAGTCGGTAGGGAGGTATTCTTTTTCAAAGTTGTTTTCATCGTACCATTTCCATACAAAACCCCCTGCAAACCAGGGCTGAGGCCAGACATTATCAAATAATGCGGTGTAGCAGGAGGACTGAACTTCCATGTTTACAGACTCGTTTTTGTCAGTAACCCAGGGTTCTTTGGCAGCATAATTCATGTTTCTGTACCCGAATTCAGTAAAAAGAATGGCTTTCTGATACCGGCCGGATACCTCACTCAGGGTTTTAATATGTGGCTTCCATCCCAGCGTAAGCATCTGAGTATCGGGATTTTCAGCATTACACAAAGGGAAATATGCGTCCACTCCGATAAAATCCAGTTTGTCCCAAAAGGGAATATTATCGAATTTATCCCAGTTTTCGGCATAAGTCAGTTTTCCTTTGTAAACCTTTCTGACCTTTTCGATTAAATTGTCCCAGAATTTTTCTCTTTTCGTGATAAAAGCATTCAGTTCTGTTCCAATACAAAGCATTTCTACATTCATAGAATCTGAGATACGGGCGTAATCCAGAATATATTCTTCATAACTTTTTTCAAATTTTTTCCATTCATCGTCAGTAGTACATACAAACTCTCCCGTAAAAATACCATGCATTATCCAGAGATGAGGCTTAAGCATTACCTTCAGCCCTTTTGCCTTTGCAATCCCGATACTATGAATAATTCCCTCTCTTTTTTCTCCGTAAAACTGTCTTTCGTGATTCCAGGAAATCCCTTCAGCAGCCCTTCCTTTGTATGCGTAGGGGATAAGCGAAACCCAATCGGCATTTATCCGTTTAACTGAGTTGAACAGTAAACTATCCATATCTTTGGATTTTACAGGAGCAGTAAAATTCACTCCTTTTATTCGGGTGCTGGAATAATGATACAACCGGGCAGGGGAGGGCGTACAGTTCCATGACGGATAGCCAAAAAGCATGAGCAATACAGCAAAACGAATAAAAGTATTCATGTCTGAATCAGTATAAAAATTTGAAAATGAGTAAACCAAATATATTCAGTTCAGTTTTAAGTATATTATTAATTAATGAATTTGTTTTTTATGAAAAATTATTATTTTAAGTTATTTTTTTTAATCCTTCTCTTCTCACCGTTTACAGTCAATGCGCAAAATTTTTGTGCTATTCTGGATGAAGTATTACAAAACGAAGCCAAGTTAGATAAATTTAAGGGAAAAGAAAAAGAAAAATTATGGATTGGGAGTAATTATGAATCCTCCATCGAAATTCCCGGAGCTGTGAGTACTCATTTAAGTATGACAGCGACTACGGCAATCGTGGCTACCGTATATGATGATACTGACCTGAAAGCAGCAGAAGCCAAATTTCAGAGTTTCCTGAAAAAAATGGAAACCTGCCTCGCCGATTATAAAAAGTCAGAGCAGACCAAAACTACCTCAGATAACGTAACCACTACAAGAGAAATTATTTTTGTAAGAAAATCCCTGAACACACAAACGGTTGTACTTCAGTACTGGAAGCAATTGCCTGCCGCCAATACCAAAAAAGGAGATAAAAAAGCAAAAGCCCGGATTCTGTTGATTTTTCCTCAGAACGGTTTCTATATCTAAGCCATCATAATGAGAAATTTTAGGATAAATTCGGATTCTGACCTGAAATTTTCGTAATTTTACCCCCTTGAAATAAGGGGGCTTTTTTATGGCCGTAAATCATCATTATTCCTGAAAAAACGCAATATTTCCGGAGAAATGTAGTTTATTCTCAGAATGACCTGAAAAAGGGAAAATGTTGAGCCTTATCGAACTATTTTGGGTTTCAATGTTTGTATAAAAATGAATCGGAATGATTTTTATCGGGATGTAGCGGAAGTCGTTGCTCTGATACCTTACGGGAGGGTGACTTCCTACGGAGCGATTGCAGAATACCTCGGAACCAAAGGGAGTGCAAGGATGGTGGGCTATGCAATGCATAGTCTGGCAGAGGGAAGCCTTCCGGCTCACAGAGTGGTGAACAGGTCGGGGAAACTGACCGGACACATACATTTTTTTGAACCTTCTATGGCGGAAAGACTCATCAGTGAAGGAGTTGCAGTAGAAGAAAATCAGATTATTCATTTTGAAAAACATTTCTGGAGTCCCCTCGTTGAATTAAAATTATAAGCATTAATATGATTATCAGACAATTAAAGTGGATTATTTCGCTCATTCTTATACTTAACCTGAGTACCTCGTTCTCACAGCAGCTGATAGATAAAAATACGGAGGCTTATTTAAATCTTTATGTAGATTATATCAATGCCAATATACACGGGGTTAAATCCTATCATAAAAAATTTGAACAATTTAATCAAAGCATCAATAAGTATTATGCTGAAGCCCCCCTTGATAAAGAAGGGAGGATGGCTTATGAAACCAAAAAAGGAGTCATGATTAAGTTTGAATCGCCTACCGTGATGCAGGACCCTTCAGCCTTTACGGTATTACCGGCTGACCTGTATCAGCAGATACAATCTTTTTATCCGTCACAACTTTCACCCGAACAGATTGCGCTTCTGCAAAGCCGGGTAAGCGAAACGCATGCAATCGCAGGCGAAATTATGAATATTTCCGCCAATCTGGAATCTTATTGTCTTGAAGGTACTTATCTGGAAGATATGCCACTGGAAGTAGCCTATAAATTCCTGAATCGTGCCGAAATTCTTTTACATGATTTTTCAGAATCCAAAGATTTGCTGTACTATGAAATCCGCAGAATACAGAATCAGTTTTTGCCTCAGAATCTGAATAATCCTTATGTCAGGTCGTATAATAAACTCCTTACTTTCGTTTTGTATGCCCGGAATACTTTAATTGCGATGAAAAAGGAGGATAAAAACAGTGTTTTTGAACAACTACCCCTTATGGAAACCGCATTGGCCGACCTCAGACAAAATCAGGCTGCTTACCTCGCCGGCATTACCAGTACAGAAGTAATTAATCAGTATG
>JAIBAH010000156.1 GCA_019695295.1 Bacteroidia bacterium
CTGTGGTGGTTCTCAAGCGAAGGATTGTTAGGCTCGATAGGATATTATTTCTCCTTTTCGGTTTTTTGTTGTATTGCAATGTTTGATGCGAAAGAATATAGGTTTTTAGTGTACTTTCCGATAATTATATTCTCTTTGCTTTCTTTAATGGATATTTTTTACCCTGGAATACCCTTGAAATACAGTAGTGAAATCATTAAGAAAATCGACATCTTTTCGGCTATGCTTTTTAGTTCATTAATGGTGATTGCAGGGTTTTTGTTTATCAAAATTCTCTACGAGGAAAAGCAGAAAGAACTAATTGCCCAATATAAAGAAGAAAAAGAGTTGAATGAAGAGCTGGATAATTTTGTGTATCGTACTTCTCATGACCTCCGGGCTCCGATTTCTTCCTGTATCGGGCTGGCAGACATTGCCTTAAACGCTAATAATACCGAGGAGATTTACCGTTATATTGAGCTCCAAAAGGTAAGTCTGAACCGTATGGATAAGTTCATTTCGGATGTGTTAAGTTATTCGAGAAACAAAAGAATGGATTCTGTATTACAAAGGATTAATATTGAGGATGTTTTTAACAGTGTTATTGAACAGCTTTCATATATGCCTGATTTAGGGCGTATTCAATTTATTTTTGAGAATAAAACGGATAAAATATTTAAGTCGGATCCATTAAGACTTCAAATGATTTTCAATAATCTGATTAGTAATTCTGTTCGTTATAAGGATTCCCAAAAACAAAATTCCTATGTCAAAGTTACTTCTGACTTTCAGAATGGAGAATGGGTCATTGTGTTTGAAGATAATGGGATAGGCATCAATGAAGAGTCATTACCCCGGATTTTTGAGATGTTTTACCGGGGTACTCAGAAATCAGATGGCTCAGGGGTAGGCTTATATATTGTAAAACAAGCATTACAGAAGATAAACGGAACAATTGAATGTAAATCAAGGGTAAATCAGGGGACAACTTTCACTGTCAGAATTCCGGGTTAAATCCCTTCTTAGTGGATGATTTCCGGTATATTCTTTTTGTCTGAGAGAAGAATGCGGGTAAATCCTATGTTTTTCATATCTCCTGATATTAAAAAGGATAATCCCTGTAATGATATAAATGAAAAAAACACTAAATTTGCATCATCAAAAACGGCGATACCATCAATATGAATCATACAAGAGTCTTTAAAATGTCTTTTGCCAGTGTTTATCCGCTTTATATCCAAAAAGCAGAGAAAAAAGGACGTACCAAAGCAGAAGTGGACGAAATCATTCTGTGGCTTACGGGCTATGACGAACCGGCGCTTCAGGAGCAAATTACCCTGAAAAATGATTTTGAAACCTTTTTTGCTCAGGCTCCCTGCCTCAATCCCAATGTAACCAAAATTACGGGTTTGATTTGCGGGTACAGAGTGGAAGCCATCGAAGATCCGCTGATGCAGAAAATCCGCTATCTCGACAAATTGATAGACGAGCTCGCAAAAGGAAAAGCAATGAACAAAATCTTAAGACAATAAATAGTTCGTGAAAAATTAACCCTTCATTTACATAATTTACCATACAATACATTCATTAAAAAAAGGGTTCTGTGGTAATTTTTGAGGAGTACCATTCCCCCGGAATTCATACACTTGAAATTGATACACTTAGCTTGTATAGATTCCAAAGGAATGGTTGTTTGGGTGCTAATTTCACAAAAATCATCAAACCATAAAAAAGAAATACGAAAATGGCAAAACAAGTTTTTATCAATTTAGCAGTAAAAGACCTCGAAAAATCCATGAGCCTTTATACTGCAATGGGATTTACGAATAATCCCCGGTTTTCAGACGAAACGGCAAAGTGTATGGTCTGGAGTGAAAATATTTTTGTAATGATTATGACTCATGAGAAATTCGCTACTTTTGCTACCAAACCTTTGGCGGATACGAAAGCCGGGCTTGCTGCGCTTTTCTCCTTATCGGTAAGCAGTATTGATGAAATGGACAGCATTGTAACTTCTGCTCTGGCTGCCGGCGGAACAGAGCCTTCTCCAATGAAAGACTATGGATTTATGCAGCAGAGAACCGTTGAGGATTTTGACGGCCACACCTGGGAGATTTTCTTTATGGATATGACCCAATTTCCTTAAGAACAGCAGGGAGCATAAAAAACGGGCTTGTGCGAGTGTCTGACTGTGTTCTTTAATCCGCCTGAGGCTTTGCAAAATTTCATTCAGGGCTATTTCTGCTCTGAAAAATGGATAACTTCAAAACGTTAATAAAAAATTCAAATGAACAAATTAGCACTGATTTTTACACTGAGTATCCTTATCGTGAATGCCTCATTCGGGCAATTTATTGTAAGCAACACAGCCTTTCAACCTACGGGGGTTTCTAATCAGGGTCTCGTTGCCGGCTATGAAACTCAGGCAGGGCCTTATTATATCTGGAATCCGGACCTCAATACAAGTGTCAGTATCGGGGGGCTTGCTCCTGGAAACGGGGTGGGAGGTCAGATTCGCTTTTCTGGTGACGGAGCCTTTTTATGCGGAACAAGTGCCGGGCTTTCGGGAGCCGAAATTTCGGTATTCAGTCAGGCGACACAGCAGTGGACTCCATTGGGCGGGTTAGGCTTTGTGGTTGATAATACCGTTGGGGGTGGGTTTGATATTTCAGGGGATGGCAATACTGTTGTTGGCTTGTCATGGGCGGACACGAGTGGGGGGAATGCGTACGCACATGCCGTGGCATGGAATCAATCGGAAGGGATTATGGATTTGGGGAGCCTGTATGACAGTATCGCAAAAAGTACCCGCGCCAATGCCGTAAGTTTTGATGGAAGCGTAGTTGTGGGGTGGCAGGATTTTAATGGTCCCTGGAAATCGGCAGTCTGGAGAAAAAACCCGGCAGGAGGATATTTTCCCAATGAATATCTGCTGATAGATACAATGCTAAGTGCTACAGACGAATTCAACCAATTAGGGGAATGCAGTGCAGTCTCAGGCGACGGAATATGGATAGGTGGCTACGGCGATTATGCGAACAACAATCAGCCCTGGATCTGGAGTCAGTCCACCGGCGTAATCAACTTAGGGAGCCTTCCCAATACCGGGCAGGGCTTCGTTTCCGGGATTAATGCCGATGGCACTATCGTAACCGGGTGGTTTAACGGTATGTTTTTCGGAGACCCTCAGATTCCTTTTATCTGGACTCCTGCGGACGGATTACAAAATCTTAACGACTATATCTCCTCCGTCTGGGGCATATCTACCGGAGCGGTCAAGGTTTCCACTGCAAGTTGTATGTCATCGAACGGACAATACATTGCCGGATATGGGATAGATACTACGAATTTCAATTTTATTCATTACAGGGTAAGTGCGAATCCGTCTTCAATTGTAAATGAAACGAAGGAGAGCCTGAAGGTAAGTGTAAATCCTAACCCGTTTGACAGCAGGACGACCCTTGTTTTTGCAGAAGCGCAAATCAATACCAGGGTAGAAATCACAGGGTTAGCAGGAAATACAATTCAGCAGTTTGATTTTACCGGAAAAGAGCTCGTTCTGGAAAGAGGCGGGCTGAAATCAGGGGTATATTTTCTGAGAATCACTGATGCGGATAATCATTTCTCTATCCGGAAAATTGTCATTCAGTAACCTGAAAACCTGCTCAGGGGAAAAATATCCATCACAGCCTGTTTTTACGACCGGGCTGTGATAACTTTTATTTACTGACTGCCTTTTTCCTTCTTCTGAAAAACCAGATTGCCCCTGCAAGTCCACCGGCGAGCAGGGAAACGATTACAATCCGGGCTAAAAACGAAACGGGGAACTGAAGGGGCGTTGTATCTCCCATTACCACAAATGCAGCCCAGAAATAAGGATGAGCAGAGAGTTTATCCGTTTCGGAAAGGTAACTCAGTTTGGATTCAGAGAGTGCGTCATCCTTGGATTTGCCCCCGGCAAGTGCTCCGTAAAATGCATCCATAATCCTGCCGGTTGACTTATCCTGAGCAGGCCATAAACTCATCACTACTGAGGGTACTCCTGCCTGAGCAAATCCCCTGGCCAGACTCATTACGCCTTCTCCGCGCTGAAGTTTACCGTATCCGGTATTACAGGCACTGAGTACCGCCATTTGCGCATTGAGCCGCATTCCGAATAATTCATATACATACAAAAAACCATCGTTTTTTCCTTCCTCCGGAGCAAAAGCCAGTTTTAAATCCAGTACACTCTCGTCATTGATCAGCGCATGGGTTGCAAGATGAATAATCCGGTATTGTGCCGCTTCCTGCTTAAAACGGGTTTCGGTAGCGTTATCCTCAAGGTAGGCTTTCCCATTGGTCGTTTGCGCAACGGACTCCACCTCCTCCCGGGTATAAGTCAGGGTTGCAAGGCCTCCGGCAGCAGATTTTCCGTTCTGGCTTTTTTTCTCCTCAAATACAGGGGCAAAGGCAATGCAGGAATTTACTTTTTCCTGAGAAACGGGAAGTGGATTAGACCATATCATCCCGGAATACGCATAACTCACCCGTGTTTTTTTTATGAGATAGTCTAATTGAGCATATTGTAAGAGTCCTGCTTTGGGGGAATCCGTAAGCAAAATCTCAAACGGAATATAGCCCAGCAATCCATCCGGAATAATCAGTAAACGTTCAGGAGGGGAGGGGAGGACTGGCCTGAGTAAGGTATTGTACAAATCCCCCGCCGACTGAGTGAATAATTGCCAGCACTTTTCCGGAGCATCAATGAACTCCCTTTCTGTCAGTTGTTTTCTTAATTCTGTAATGTTCCGGATGAGTGCCGAGTCAAGGGTAAAAGGGCGCATTTCTATTCCGTTTTCATACAGATAAAAAACATATCCGGTAGAATCTCCCATAAAAAACTCTGCCAGTCCCTGTTTCCCGGTTTTCAGTTTGCTTCTTATCTGCTTCAGGTCCGGTAGCGTAGTCTGTGCTTTCAGGCGGGAAAAATCCGGATAAACCTGCTCTATCTGCTGATTCAGCTTCTGATACTCTTCCCTTACTTCGGTAATTACTTTTTGAAGAGAATCTGTCCGGATGTCGTTTCGGGCATATTTCTGATTTTCCAGATAGCCGATTTCGGTTTGCAATGCCTGCAAATGATTGAGAACGGAGTCCGGGATTCCGGCCAGAGTAGAAGCCTTGAGGGATTGAAGGGACTCATACAAAAGTGTCGCTTTGTTTCTCTCAGTATAAAGAAAGGCCTTTTCAAGATAGGATTTATCCTGGGTTAACTGATACAATTCCCATGCGTACTGAATGCTTTTTTCATATACCGAAAAAGATTCATTCATAAGGGAAAGTTTTGAACCGGAAGTTTGATACGCAAGCCTCAGGGTATCAATCAGGTCCTGAGCCAGTTCCGAAGTACTCAGGCATAATTTCAGGTTTTCCTCATTTTTATTCTGCTGGTAGGTTTTTCGGAGAAGGTCAGATTTCTGTACCAACGCACTGAGCAGATATTTTGGTGAGACCATCCCTTTGAGTCCGGGATTTTTGCGGATATCCTTCTCCTCAAAAAGATAGGACAACGACTGTATCGCCTGCTGATTAAACGCAAGTGCCCCCTGTAAATCTCCTTTTTTGCGGGCCAGTGTGGTAAATCCCCCGTAAATCTCTGCCATTTGCCAGGATTTTGCTAATCCTGCGGAATCCGCAATGCTTGCCGCTGCGCTCAGCTCTTTTTCTGCACCGGAAAGATTTTCTTTTTGAATATAGGAAAGACCCAGCATATATTTTTGCTGAAAAGTCAGCCACTGATTGTCTTTGTGTCCGGGCAGATTTGGGATTTTTTGTAAATAAATTACAGCAGAATCGTATTGCTGATTGTCAAAATGAAAACAACCGATATTGTATAACGCACTCGCTATATCAAATGCCTGATCCGGATAATAAAGGGAAATGGATTTCCGGAGTATCGCAATGGCTTCAGGATATTGTTTTTTGTCCCGGTATATCAGTCCCAGGTCATTATAAACATAGGGATTCAGTATCTGCTTTTGCTCACAGAGATAAGAGGCTGTTTTCAGTTGCTCCATTGCGAGGTCTGTTTCCCCCTGTTCCCGTAAAATATTACCCATCAGTTTATAGGTATCAATCTGACGGGCCATGTTCCCGGTTTTCTGACAAAGGGCAAGTACTTTTCTGAGTACCGGAAGCGCACTTACGTATTTACCCAGACGGAACTGATGATAGCCTAAGGTGTAACCGGTTTCCACAATCTGCGGATGTTCCGGAAGATGCTGCGCCAGAATATTGTAGGCTTTTTCATAATTTTTTTCTGCCTCATAAATCAGTTTTTCATCGGTCTGGGTTACGTAAAAATAGCCGAGGTCATTGTAGGCCTGCGCAAGAAAAAAAGGAGGAATCGTTTTCCATTCTTTGGCTATCTGTATGTTTTTATTGAAAAGCGGCAAAGCCTCACTGTATTTTTTCGCAAACAAAGCAACATAAGCCAGCGAACGGCAACTTCTCATCCGCTGCTCAGGGTCGTTTCCGGTTTTTTCATTGATACGCAACGCCTTCGACAGGAAAAAACGGGCAGTATCAGGATTCGTCGTGAGGTAATTTCCCCCCATTCCATTCAGCCAGGTAATATAGAGAAGAGAAGTCGTGTCATTCCTTTTTTCCAATTGCCGGTGTACGGAGTCCGAAAGTAAAAAACACAGAGAATCATTTCTTTTCAGTTTGGCAAGCCGGATATGAAGATTCAATCTGCTGATTGTAAGCGCTGTATCCGCAGAGGGGATTTCTCTCAGTGCCTTTTCATTATAGAATAAAGCAGAATCCAGATAGAAACTCCGGTAAAAACTATCGGCAAGCATCAGACTGGACTTTTGTACCTCAACGATTTGCTTTTCCGGAGTATTACAGGCAAAAACAAAAAAGCAAAGTATCAATATCCCTATATTTCCTTTTCCAATCAATTTTTTCATTTCACTACTCCCAATCCATTGCTTTTTTGCAATACGGATTTTCAACAGTAAAATAAGCACTTTTTTGGGAAAGAATAAAATAATGGTGAATTTTTGTGGGAAGTATTCTCAGAAATTGTTCAAAAAAGGAGGGCATTTTGGGAGAAATTACTACATTTGCAGTCACATCCGAACATTACCATAAAAAATACAATATGCTGTTTGACAACCGTTACGAATACGACTCCCTTACCGACAAGCTCGGCGAAGGAGGCTTTGGAAAAGTATTCCGGGCGTATGATACCTTACAAAAACGCTACGTTGCCTTAAAATTTGCGGATACCCTCAAAAGCCAGATCATTCCCGGAATGGAGCGATACTCACTTGTCGCTGAAATCAACAGGGTGATTGACATCGTTCACCCCAATCTCCTTCGCTATTATCATGCACAGCAAACCGAATACCTGAACAACGACGGAGAACCCATTGAGCGTCAGGTCGGGATTATGGAATACATCAACGGCGGAAACCTCAATGCCTACACCGGCAATGCCTCGACCCTGAATCAGAAACGGGAAATCCTCAAAGGCATTCTCAGCGGACTTACCGAACTTCACCGTAACCGGATTATTCACCGTGACATCAAACCGGCCAATATCCTCCTCAAAAAAGAAGAGGACGGCAGCCTTACCGCCAAAGTCGCAGATTTCGGTATTTCCAAAACCTTCTCCTCAGACAATACCCACAGTCAGCTTTCGGGAATCATCGGAACTTACGAATATATGTCACCCGAGCAGCTCATTACCAACGGAAATATCAGTCCTCAAAGCGATATATGGGCTATCGGAGTACTGATGTATCAACTCTTTACCGGAACGCCCCCATTCGGCTCCCGCAAAAGCGGAACATCAGACGCTCAGATTATTCAGAATATCATCAATCCCGGCTATGTTCTCCCTGAACCAATCGCTTCGGTGCCACCTCCTTTTCAAAACATCATCCGGAAATGTCTTCAGCGGGATTTATCTCTCCGCTATAAAAACACAACCGATATTCTCAGAGATTTGGAAGGACCTGAAATTACCCTTCAGCCCCGAACTCAGCCGGAAGCGATAAAAACAAACCCCGCCCCAAAGCCCAAAGTACCGAAGCAGGAGGTTACTGTTTCCAAAAGTCAGCCACTGGAGGTAAGTGGGCCTAAGGCTGGGAAGAATGCTAATAAAACTTTTTGGATTGCAGGTGCAATGATTGTTGGAATACTGTTGATTGTGATTCAGTTTCAGATTGGGAAAAGTAATCAGGCATCTGAGAAAGACAGGATACAAGATTCTGTTACCCGGGCTGAAAGGGCTGTTTTCGTAGCGGATTCGTCCATGAAAGCGGGACGCACTAAGGCAGTAGCAGATTCGATGGAGGCAATAGCGAGAGCAAAAGAGGGTAAAGAAACTGCCTCCGTTCAACTGCCGGAAAAGCCAAAACTGGAACAGGTATCCGTAAATCGGGATAAAATCGGGACAAAAGAAAAAAATATTCCGCAAACTCCTCCAGAGCCCGACAGAGATAAGATTGCGTATG
>JAIBAH010000157.1 GCA_019695295.1 Bacteroidia bacterium
TTATAGTAGATTTCAAACTTAAAAAACGAACAAATTATGATTTCTTTACTTTTTGTAACCATTGTCGGATTCGTACTTTTACTGATTAGTACCTTATTTTCCTGAAAAAGGGGAGTAAATGAATCATCAGATACTTTATTCATCCATAGCGTTGGATTTCTTTTGATGACAGTTTTATCTTAGCCTGGCTATTCCCTGAATATGGGGAAGTGTTTATGAACTGTCCTTTCACCATTATTTTATTTTTTACAGATTCGTTCAACCGAAACCTTTCAGGGATTTCAGGCGGTTGAGGATGATTGTGTCTTTTTAAGACGTATGAATATCCGAAGAAATCCAGCGGGTTTACCCTCTGTGGTATAACCATAATTCATTGATTAAATATTTTTTGTATAACCTTTAAACTAACTAATTTTATGCGTAACATCTTTTTTATGGAAGTCGGCAAAGTTGCCGGCAAGAGTTTACTATGCCTTTTGTTAATTGCTTTATTTTCAGGGATAAGTGAGGGTAAATCGCCTGTTTTGCCGGGGAAACTCCCTGATTTCGCTACTTTCTGGCTGAATACTGATGAGGGAGTAAGCGGTCAGCCGGTTCGTTTTGGTGCGGTATATTCTGATAATGCAATACTCAAAAACATCCTGCTGCCGGTGACAGACCTTGCTGATACGGATTCTGACGGGGTTATGAACTCAGAAGATTATTGTCCGGAAGTAGCGGGGACTGTAGCTGTAGGCGGTTGCCCCGAGGTTTTGACATTTGAGCCGTTTCAGAGAAAACCGGAGCCTGTGAATCTCTCAGAAATCAGAAAGAAGATGGCTTATCCGGTGAGTGCACAGGAGACCGGAAAAGAAGGGGTGGTAATTCTGAAAATACAAATAGATGAAAACGGCAATTATGCAGGCCATGAAGTACTCCGTCAAACCCATCCTGATTTGGTGAAAGAAGTGGAAAAATATATTCAGAATATAATGTTTACGCCCGCTATTCAGGGAAATAAGCCGGTGGCATTCTCAGTAGTGGTTCCTTTCCGGTTTGAATTGCTGTAATAAAGTCCCTTGCGGGAAGTAAAAAAATAATCCCCTGTTGAGTTTTACCATTCAACAGGGGATTACTGAAATATGTTGTAAATCTGAGTCCGGAAAATCAGGCAGAAACCAAAGTTCCTACGTTTTCTCCACTGACGATTCTTTTCAGATTGGACGGATTATTTACATCAAAAACGATAATCGGCAGTTTGTTTTCCTGACACAGGGTAAAAGCTGTCATATCCATTACATTTAACCGGTTGGAAAGTACGTCTGCAAAGGAAATCGTATCAAACTTTACTGCATTTGGGTCTTTTTCGGGATCAGCAGTATAAACACCATCCACACGGGTTCCTTTGAGTACCACTTCTGCATTGATTTCGATAGCGCGGAGGCTGGCCGCAGTATCAGTAGTGAAAAAAGGGTTACCGGTTCCGGCAGCAAAAATGACCACTCTGCCTTTTTCCAGATGCCGGATTGCACGGCGGCGGATATAGGGTTCGCAAATTCTGTCCATTTCAATTGCGGACTGCAACCTTACATCCTGACCGATTCTGACCAAAGCGTCCTGCAATGCCATACCGTTAATCACAGTGGCAAGCATTCCCATATAATCACCCTGTGCGCGGTCAATTCCCTGTTTTGCGCCTTTTACACCTCTGAAAATATTTCCACCGCCAACGACTACCGCAATCTGCACGCCTAAGCTTGCAATTTCCGCAATCTGATGTGCAAACTGCATCATCGTATCATTCTCAATTCCATATTCGGAATCACCCATCAATGCTTCTCCGCTGAGTTTAAGCAGAATTCGTTTGTATTTTAAATCCATGAGAATTGTAATATTAGAGAATGTGGAAAAAAAGGAAAAAAAAGAGTATTTTTAATTAAAAAAATACTCTTTTTTGAAAAATTAAGAACCGATTGCGATACGTTTGAAGCTCAGTACCTGAGCGCTTGCGCCAAGATTGTCTTTTATGTATTGAGCAACGGTTTTTGAGTTATCTTTTACAAATTCCTGATGAAGTAAGGTATTTTCCTTAAAGAACTTCTGAAGTTTACCCTGAGCGATTTTTTCAAGCATATTTTCAGGTTTTCCTTCATTACGCGCCAATTCGATTCCGATTTCGATTTCTTTTTCTACTACATCAGAAGGAACATCGTCTTTATCCACCCCGAGCGGCTTCATTGCAGCAATCTGCATAGCCACATCTCTTCCGGTAAGGTCAAAGTTAGCGGTATCATTAATTCCGGCAAAAGCCACAGCAACACCTACTCTTGCACCCGGGTGAATATAGGAGATTACTCTTTCGCCAACTACAATTGCAAATTTGCTTACATCGATTTTCTCACCGATTTTACCCATTGCTTCAGTCAGATGCTCAGCCACTGAGCGGCCATCTGCCATAGCCATTGCTTTGAAAGCATCAAGGTCAGCAGGCTTATTGTTGAGCGCAAGCGTAGAAAGAGCTTCTCCAAGATTCTGGAAATCGTCATTTCTTGCTACGAAGTCGGTTTCGCAGTTGAGTTCGATGATTGCCACAGTTGAGTGGTCAGCTGAGGTTTTACAAATACAGAACCTTCTTTTGCTTCTCTTCCTTCGCGGTTAGCAGCAATTTTTTGCCCTTTTTTACGAAGTAATTCGATGGCTTTTTCAAAATCCCCTTCCGCTTCCACGAGGGCTTTTTTACAATCCATCATACCTGCACCGGTTTGTTGTCTTAGTAAGTTTACGTCTTTTGCAGAAATTTCCATTGCTTTATTTATTATAAAAACTGTTAAATTACATTAAAAAAAAGAGATTTTCCCTCCTTATTCTGAAAAATCGTGCAAAGGTACGACTTTTATTTTTACAGTCAAAACAAATCAGAATGTATTTATAATCTGACAGGAAATTATTTTGGAGAAAGGGGAATCTCCTCGCAGTGCCTGATTCTTCAAAGAAATGAAGGGCGCGTCATTCTGCGGCTTCTGAGGCCGGAATATTGCCAATAACCGCCGGGTTGTGTTCCGGGTTTTCCTGTGCTGCTCCCAGATGCTCAGGAGCGAGTAACTTATTCTGAAAAATCAAAATACTGACAATCCCAATGGAAATCGCTGCGTCTGCAATATTGAAAATGGGCCATAAGGACATATAGGTACCACCCAGAAAGGGTATATTCTGAGGGATAAATCCTTCCCAGAAATCAAGATAAAACATATCTACGACCCGCCCGTGAAACAGACTCCCGTCATAATTATTGCGGGAAGCAAACCAAACACCATAAAATACACGGTCAATGATATTGCCGATTGCCCCTCCGAATATCATCGCAACAAATAAGGGGAGTTTCGTTTTGAAAAACGAAACCCGGTAAAGAATATATCCGATGGCACTGACTGCAAGTATAGAAAAAACAGAGAGAATCAGTTTTCCGGTTACGTCATTGAGTTCTTTTCCAAAAACGCTCACAAGATTGGAAACCGTTACTCCGAATGCGGCTCCGGGGTTTTCTATAAAGTGGATTTTAAACAGATTGCCAATGAGGGGGATTTCTTCGTTATAATCCAGATTGAATTTTACCAGTATTTTTACCGACTGATCCAGCAGGATTATCGAAAATGAAATCAGAAAATATTTTATGTAAGGCTTCACGTTTTAGTTTTTTATGGAATAATACGTAATTTTCCTAAAACGAATTTCGGTATTATAAGGTTTCATTTAAAGCGAAATCCCGATGATACAGGTAAATTTTTCAGGGATTGTTTTTAGGGGAAGACAAAAGAGAGGACATCGGAGAAGGGTATTCACTCAAACTGGCAGTAAAAATATTTTAAAAAAAATTTCCGGTTAAACCTTTTTATTTTTGGGACGTCTTACAGAAAAATCAATTATTTTATCAATTTAATCATTCTATTGCTTTATGAAATCTTTCAGAATTGTATTATCCTTATTCACTTTGGTATTGAGTATTGCTGTTACTTCCTGTGACCGAAACAAACCCGGGACCATTGATTCCACGGAAGAGCAACACTCAAAGGACGTGGACAGAATGAAAGCGGAATCGGACCAGGTTGTGTCAGACGCTGAATCTGTCATGAGCGAAACTTCACTTGGACGTATCGCCGGCGGAAACGGTACAGCAGGTACCCTGTGCGGAGCATCTGTTGATACTTCTCAGATTGCACAGAAAATTATCACGATTACGTACGACGGAACGACTCTTTGTAATGGATTTGTTCGTACAGGAACAATTACACTGCATCTCGTAAATGGAACTCACTGGAGAAATGCCGGAGCGGTCATGGAAATTACGCATACTAACTACACTGTAGTTCGTCAGAGCGATAATAAATCCCTTACTTTTAACGGAGTAAAATATGTTACCAACGTGAGCGGTTTTTCATGGACAAACCCAACCCGTCAGTATAAGGAAAGGGCTACAGGCCTGACCCTTACTTTTGATAATGGCTCTCAGCGTGAGTGGTCGCTGGCACGAAACTGGAATATTACGATTACCAGCTTTTCTCCGATAGGAATCAGCTATGTAATCTCCGGAGATTCTACCGTAAATGGGGTTGCCAATGTAATGGCCTGGGGAAGTAATCGTTTCGGTACCACTTTCTCCAACAGCACCCCCGTACCAATTACCACTACTTATGGCGTAAATGGCTGCGGATTTACCCGCCCGCTTTCCGGTCAGTTATTGCATGACCTTACCGGAAAAGGTACGCTCACCGCTACTTTTGGGGTGGATATAAACGGAGACCCTGTAAGTTCCGGATGTGCATACGGGTATAAACTGGATTGGGAAGGGGTAAATGGAAATACTGCATCAGCAGTGAAGCCCTATAACTAAGAACCAGATAAAATCTATTTCAGGGACTACCGGAAGATTACTTTCTGTAGTCCCTGATTTTTTATGCTTAAGCCTTGTTCAATGTATTATTTTTGAGGATTTTCGGTTACAATCAATGACTAAAACCTGAGTATGTCCTGTAAAATACACCATCCTCATTTTCCCAGCCTTTTGAGTGCGCTTCTGGCAGCAAAATAGCCACACATTCCGTGAACCCCTCCGCCGGGAGGAGTAGATGCTGAGCAAAGGAATAATTTGGGGTTGGGGGTAGAATATGGGTCAAGGCGGGCAACGGGGCGGGTGAAAAGCTGGGTAATATCCGCAGCACCTCCGGTTATGGCTCCGCCTACATAATTGCCGTTATACAAAGAAAAAGCCTTCGTTGTGGTGATATGTTTTGAGAGAATGATATCCTTAAATCCCGGTGCAAACCGCTCTATCTGATTTTCAATGGCTTCCGTCATATCCACCTCAGAGCCGTTAGGAACATGGCAATAAGCGTATCCGGTTTGTTTGCCGGAAGGGGCACGGGAAGTATCAAATTCGCTTTGCTGACACAGCATTACAAAGGGTTTATCCACATGTTTTCCATTCCATGCTGATTTTTCACTGTGATTAATCTCTTCTATTGTTCCTCCTACATGTACCGTAGAAGCCAGCAAACATCGTTTGTCTTTCCAGGGAATGGACTCATCCAAAGCCCAGTCCACCTTAAAGGTAGCAGGACCATAATTGTATTTTTTCAACCGGCGGATATACCGGTCAGGAAGATGTTCCTTTGCAATTTCTGCCAGCTGATGCGGGTCTGTATCAAAAAGAATCACTTTGCTTTCGGGGAGCTGGTCCAGGGAGGTGATTTTTAACCCGGTCTGAATTTCTCCTCCCAAAGAGGTAAAATAAGCCCCTAACGCGTCCGAAATTGCTACGGAGCCGCCTTTTGCGACAGGCCAGTTTACTACATGTCCCATGAGCGCAAACATCAGCCCGATTGCAGCACTGAAAGGCTTGTCTAACGGTAAAATACTGTGAGCAGAGCAGCCTGCAAGCAGGGCTTTGGCTCTTTCTTCCTTAAAAAGGAGTTTTGCCAGTGTGGTGGCGGGAAGCATGGCTTTCATCCCGAAACGCGCCATCAGAAAAGGATAATCGGGAATTCCCAGCGGTTTCAGGCCATCTTTTATAATGGCTTCCGGATTTTTCAGAAAGGGTCGAAGCATTTTCTCCCATGCTTTTCCATCTTCTCCGAGGTTGTTCATAGTTTCTTCTATGGATTGAGTAAGCAGGACCGCAGGCTGATTGTCCAGCGGATGCGCCACAGAAGCCGGCGGACAAATCCATTCAAGGCCAAACTCATCAAGGGGAAGTTCTTTCCAGTAGGGAGACAATATTCCGGTAGGGTGTACCGCTGAGCAGAAATCATGCGCAAACCCCGGTAAGGTA
Source organism: Bacteroidia bacterium (assembly GCA_019695295.1). GTDB lineage: Bacteria > Bacteroidota > Bacteroidia > J057 > J057 > JAAFHL01. Next base: position 6,305 of record JAIBAH010000157.1, read on the forward strand.
AGGGCGGTGGTGCGCATTCCGCCACCGATAGTATCCGCAGCCTCCACACACAGGACTTTCAGCTCTTTTCGTGCAATTTCAATGGCTGCCGAAAGTCCGTTGGGGCCTGAACCGATTATGATTGCGTCGTAATAATTTTCTTTCATCTCCGGATTTTATTTTCTGTGTGTTTTACAAGAGAAATGCGATTCTGTGATAATTTTGTGGAAAAGTCAGTTCAGCATCTGAGTTCCATAAAGCAGGGTTCAACCCTGCTTTATGGTCAGACAACCAGAAACCCTAACGGAGAAAGGTTGTGATTTGTTTGGTCGGATGAGTAAGGGCTTTTTTTTCCTGAGATTCACTTGTAGTTTGCAGTTATGTACCCTTCTGATTAATCCTTAAAGTGCTTCGGTACATTAATGAGGATAAAAAAATAAAAAAAGAAAGAGGATTTCCGGATTTATAATTAACTTTGATTTTTAAAAAACGGACTCTGTTTTATATGGACAAAAAATACCATCTTCCTCCACATCCGCCGGTTACTCATTTTTTTTACCGAAATGCACATGAAATCGTAAAGGATAAAATCATTGCTTTTGAAAAATTCCGGTATGAAATGGGGCCTCTTTATGAGGTAAAAACCCCTTTCCGTAAGGTCATTGCCACCTCCAATCCGGATCATCTCAAGCAGGTTTTGCAGGAGAATAATAAAAATTATACCAAAAGTTTTGCGTATGATAAACTCCGGCTGCTGCTTGGAAACGGGTTGCTCACCAGTGAAGGCGATTTCTGGAGAAGGCAAAGAAGGCTGGCGCAGCCTGCTTTTTACAAGGAAAAATTAGCGGAAATCGGAAATGTAATGATTCGGGAGACGGAAACCATGCTGAAGACTTGGGAGTCTTATGGGAATACGGATAAACCCCTGAATATCACTCAGGAAATGACAGGAATTACCCTTTCTATTGTGGCCAGGGCATTGTTTTTTTCGGATTTAAACGCAGGTACAGAACAAATCAGTAAAGATGTAACTACCGCAATAGAAGAAGGCTCTGCAAGAATAGATAATCCCTGGGCTTTGCCAGTGTGGGTACCTACTCCTCACAATCAGCATATTAAAAAAACACTGAGCCGTCTGGACTCGGTGATTTACGGTATGATTGAAGGCAGGCGGAAGTCCGGGAATAAGTATATGGATTTATTGTCAATGCTCATGGATGCTGTGGATGAAGAAACCGGAGAGAGCATGGAAAATCTTCAGCTTCGGGATGAAGTAATGACTATTTTTATTGCCGGACATGAAACTACTGCCACTGCTTTACACTGGATTGTGTATCTGCTGATGCAAAATCCGGATAAACTGAGGATATTAGAGAATGAAATTCAGTCGGTACTGGGTAATTCGGAATTGTCGGTAGAAAAGCTAAGAAGTATGCCTTATCTGAAACAGGTAATTGAGGAAGGCATGCGGTTATATCCTCCGGCTTATGTAGTAGGCAGAAGAAGCATTCATGCCGATACTCTGGACGGATATGATGTTCCACCGGGATACAATGTTGTGATGCCGGTATATGTCCTTCACAGGGATCCTGAATACTGGGAAAACCCGCTGGAATTTAAACCCGAAAGATTTCATCCTGATGCGATAAAGCAGGTTCATAAATATGCCTATCTTCCTTTTGGGGGAGGGCCTCGTCTGTGTATCGGAAATAATTTTGCAATCATGGAGATGCAGATTGTTCTTGCCATGATGCTTCAGCTTTATTCGCTGGAATTTGCAGGGAAATATAATCCGGAGTTGAATCCTTTGGTTACCCTTCGTCCTAAACATTTCCTGAATGTTTTTTTGAAAAAGCGGTAGTTTTTTGTGATACGACAATCGAAGTGAATGATAAAAAGGATTTTCAAAGTATATTTGGCGGGTGGAAAACTTAATACATGGAGGATATGAAACAGGAAAGTTGGTTATTCAAAGGTAGAGGGAAGTCCAATAACGCAGGTTCAGCAGATTATTCCTGAAAAAAAATCTTTGCAAATTTCGTCTGAAATCCCTATATTTGCAGGTAAAAAG
>JAIBAH010000029.1 GCA_019695295.1 Bacteroidia bacterium
GCTGACAATGCTGCGGAAGGCTGGGTTATCGTAATAGCGCAACAAGCACTTGTAGTACAGCCTGTAGTTATATTCGTTGTGGTGGCTGTATAAACCCCAGCCTGAGTAATTTGTAAAGTATCATTAGTAGCACCTGGAATTGCAACCCCATCCTTGTACCACTGGATTGCACCAGTAGTACCTAACGGCAAAACCGCCTGATAAATATCAGACGCACATAGTGAAGCATTTAAAGGAGTACAGTTCGGCTGAACTACTACGAAATAATCTTCTACTTCTCCATCTAATGCAAAACCGATACTGGATAAATTACCGGCTGTACTGATACGAAATCTAGCCCCTAAATGCACTCCCTTCACTGCTGAAGGTGGAACAGGAACAGAAAGAGCATTATTTCCGACAGAAACAGAAAGATTATTTGCAATTTTTTCAGAAAGTTCAAAATCGCCGTTATTATTCCAGTCTATCCATGCATCCAGTTTCCCGGAAGCATTGGTTACATTTACAGTAACAGATGCGGTAGAACCTGCGGTTAAGGCAGGGATTATAATCCCATCTTCATCATCGCTTCCCCCGTTACTATCATCACCATCGGATAAAGCCGAAGATTTAGCATCCGGTTCAGCATCCAGAGAAGACCCAAGCCTTGGTGCACTAGCTACAATTTTATGAGCAGGTCCCCCATCTTTTAATAATGTTTTATAGTTTCCGGCGGAAGTGCCTAAACCCGAATCGGGTAAATCTCCCATATCGGCAGACAAAAGCAATACCAAATCCTGAGGATTATTCGATGGGTTATTTGCGGTATATAAAGTAAAGTCAGCGCCGACTCCGGTTCCGGCTATATTATTTTTAATATTATTGAAAATTCTTAACGGGTTTCCGGAGACAGGCGTTTGAAAATTATCTGCATACACCTGACTATTTCCTGCACTCAAATTAAGTGAAGAAGGGGTTCCATTATAATCACAAACAATTTCGGAAACTGCGAGTCCAATTGCGGTAGAAAGATCCGCATACGCCTGGCTATTCTTATTTAGTGTGGTAAGCTGAGTTCCATAGGTATAAAAAATATCTTTCAGTGCATTAAATTTAACGGCTCTGTTGACGGCCCAGTAATCTCCGCTGCCAGGGTTATATGACAGTAAAGATCCATCCGTTGCGAAAGTAAATGTACTGGACACAGAAGGATCTGTAAATGTGGGATTTACACAAAAGCCCAAAAAATTCTGACCGTTGAGTGGAACAGCGGCACCTGTAGTATTTACCGCTGAAAGTCCAAAATTATCAAACGGAAATTGTCCCGGGGCCTGAGGTAAATTTGTCCATACATAAGATGGAAATAAAGGTCCGGAATGGGTTAAAAGAGGATTAAACTGAATATTCTGACCAACTCCTTTACTGGTTAGTGTAAATAAGGATAACGTCAAAAGCAAGAAAGAAATTCCGTTTTTCTTTAAAATGGAAAAATCATTCATATTATTTTTAAGACTATGTAAATTTGTACTATTTTTTAGACACATAATAAGACGGTTCTTTTGTAGTTTTACCCCAATTTTTTTATAATCCACTTTTTGCTCAAAAAATAAAGCCAATAAACGTGAATTAAAAACTATCGTAGAGAAATTGCCATAAAACATAATAACCTATTATTCAATACCTTATATTTTGTTTTAAAAAAATAACATTTCGTATTTTATTTTTAAAAAAAAATTCGATTTATAGCAATATCCTTACAGATTACTATTCAATCAAATTATATACCAACTATAATTTACAGAATAAAAAAGAGTGAAAAACCATTCTGGAATTATTCTCAAAATTTGTAATTTTGAGAATAATAAATCAGAATATAAGATTAACAATCAATAGTATAAGAGCCTTCCAAACTAAAAAATTGATTTATATCCATGTATTCAACAAAATAATACTGATTTTACAACGGACATAGTAAGTTATTCCCAAAAGAATATTTTTAATTCTTTTTTTAGGATTTTATTACATTTATGTTAATTATTATTATTGTAATTTTATTTAAAACAAAAATACATAATATAAAACAAAAAATTCCGGACAAGTATAAACTTGCCTGGAACTCTTTGTCCTTCCCTTCAATCGCTAACCGATTTATATTTTACTGCCATTCATAGGCAAACAGTTTCCGATAAGACATTTATAGCCTGCATCAATTGTAGTATTATTTTTTGCAGTCCCTGTACCTGTAACTGTAATAGTAAATACAGGAGACAGGCCGGAAGAAGGCAATGGGTCACTGTTTCCGTCGGTAGCTGCGGCAGCATTTTGAGTGGTAAGGCCGTAGGATAAAGTAGAAGTGGGGAACTGTACGAAATAATTTCCGCTGGTTTCCACTATAAAATTATAGTAACCCGGGTTTCCGGAAGCATTACTGGCAGTAACTGTAGTTGCAATAATATAATCATCGCCACCGCCCATTACTCCGTTTGTTCCGGCACTCCACAGGTGAACTGCAATACCATTAATTCCGCCAGAAACGCCTTCATCCTGCAATCCATTTCCATTCACATCGTTCCAAACATAGTTTCCTATTGAGCCTACCGCTTTAAATCCAAAATCATAGGTATGATTGGTAGAGCCTGCGCTGCCGGATACAAAAGAAATATAAGGGAATCCATTTATTACAGCATTAACAGCACTGGCAAGAGAAGCGTCTGAATCGTTGATGTCTTTATTGACACCCTGTCCTGAATTGGCAGCTGTAAGGATATAACTTGCACTACCCACGGTCAATTCAGCTGAAGTAGCATTGAACTGACCATTTTTACCAATTACAATATAATAAGTCCTGTTATAATTTAATCCCGTATAACCTGTATTGGGTGCACCTGTTGTAGCATTTACCCCTGTAGTATCTACATTGCCCATATTAAAATAGTACTCCCCTCTGAGGTTTGTTGATGTTTTTCCTACAAGCACAAAAGCGTGATTATACAGCCTTACTTCTACTCCCTGAATTCCGGATTCTGAAGGATCCTGAATACCGTCGGCATCTGTATCGGCCCATACATAGTTCCCCACCTCGATCGGAGCAGCATTACACATAAGTTCAATATCACCCATACCGGCGGCTTTCCCCATTTTTCCCAATCCCACAGAGCCGTTTGTGTTAAATAACTCATATCCGCTTTTCAGTTTTCCATTCTGAGTACTCAATACGCCCGTACCACCAGAATTATAGTTAATGATATCTCCGAAACTGGTAATCACTTCTCCGCTTCCGGGCTTAAGTGCCAGGGCGCCCTGAGCAGCCGGATTCATAGATGGAGGAACCCCTAAAGCTGCTCCTCCGAGTGGTGCTCCCTGCTCAAAAAAGCCCCTTCCATAGGACAACGGTTCAGAAGTACTGGTTCCTGAACCTACCAACGGCCCTGATATACCGTCATCTTCCATTACATAAGTTCCATTATTATTATGTACCCTTAAAATATCTCCGCTGGATTGAGCACTAATCATATAACTTCCGGAAGGAGGATAATTAATGGTTCCAAACTGATATCCTTTTCTGTCAAGCATTCCCAGAATCATGGAGTTGTCCTGTTCAAACTCTATTGCAGTAAGCATAGGGGAAGACTGATACTCATCGTAGAAAGTACTGTGCCAGTTGGTGTAAGAGCGATAATTCAGGGGATATGAGAAAACCTGAGTAAAACCAGCTCCCAAATTAGACGGATCCAAAGAATAAATGGTAGCAGTCATATCCGGAAAACCCCATTGAATAGGTTGATTTTCACCGGAACATACCCCTCCAATATATACTTTTCCATGATAATACTTTACTGCCCACGGACGGAATGTATTATTGGAAGCATTACAGGACGATACAGGAACACTTACAGAAGTTATATTAGCCAAAGTAGGCGTACCTCCACCGGAGATATCAATAATATATAACTTTCTGTCAAAAAGGTTCATTATGAAAAGTTTGCTGTTATCTTCAGCGATATCCATCCCTCCAAAAGAATACTTACCCACACCGTCAAAAGCAAGAGAGTCATTATTGGGGGTTGTAGTACCTGCGGGTAAAAGTCTTGTCGTATTATTTACCACAGCATTTCCGGTAGGAATGCCTAATGCGTCAAAGTTAATCCAGTTGCTTATTGAAGGAGTAGCGGTACTGAGGTTTATTTTATAGATTCCTCCTGAGCCTAAAGGTCCATATCCGGCATGACGGCGAAGCACAGCACTTGCATAGGCTTCTTTTCTGGTATTATTATAAGTAACTCCCCAAACTGCCCCTATCTGATTTCCCTGAAAGAGAGAATCTGCAAAAGAAGTTTTATAGTTATAATAACCAAAATTTGCATTGGCCATATCAAAGGAGTCTTTGTCGTCATAATGCCATCTGTAAAACCATCCCAGATTTCCAGAGTTGGAAGCACCGGAAATAGTAGGGTTTCCGTTTGAATACACCCCTGATAAAACATACGGGTCATCCTGACAATAGTCGGCAGGAAACATGAGGGCAAAATTCACATCACAATCCGGGGGAGACACAAACTGAACGTTGGTACCGTTTCCTGATCCACTCTGGGAAGGCAACAAACCTGACGGATACCCGGTAAACTCTACTCTGTAAGGGATATTGCTTAATCCGGTAAAGGTATATTGACCATACTGATTTGTAGTAGTCTGAGCAACTAATACATTATCATCGAAAACCGTAACCGTTACATTCTGCACCCCTGAACCTAACCCCATTTCACCGGAATCTCTGAATCCGTTCCCATTGGCGTCTTTGAATACGTATCCCCCAAGTGTTCCTGCCGCTCCACAAGGATTAGGCACACAATTTACCGGCAGCGTGTAAGGGATTTTTACTTTTTTATTACAGAGCGTAGCATTGGGGATTATTTCTGCTACAATAGTATCTGTCTGACCGTTTGATGGCAGTAAAAAGCTAAGGGTAAAATTATTTGCATTATACAGAATCAGGTTATGACTTATGCCAGCTGTACTGACAAGCAGAGAAGCATCCCATCCGTGTATTCCCGGAGAAGGCACATTCACTGTAATATCCACCCTTGACATTCCGACACCCCCTACATTAGTACATGCATGCACTACAAGATTTTTTAATGTAAGACAATCAGTATATCCTACATCTACAGTAGGGTTATTTTTGCTGGTACCCGTCCCGACCACATTCATGGTAAAAAGTTCTGTTTCGCCAGAAGTTGCGTCAGCGTCACTATTGGTATCATCATACAGATTCCAGCCTTTGTTTGTAATAATATTGGCTCCATTACTTGCAGGAAACTTCACATAATAATCTCCCTGATAAGCAATTACGAAGTTATAATATCCGGGACTTCCAGAATTACTGGCTGTAACAGTTGACGCGATCAACACATCATCTCCTCCGCCAATTACCCCATTAACTCCCGGTCCCCACAACTGAACCGTCACCCCATTGATTCCTCCTGAAGCCGGTTCATTCTGAATTCCGTCTCCGTTAATATCATTCCATACATAGTTTCCAACAGACCCCTGAGCGACAAAACCGAAGTCGTAACTATGATTATTCTGGCCTGTAAATCCATTCGTCACCAAAATCTGAGGCAAACCGGCACTGCCAATATAAGCGTCACTATCTATTTCATCATCCACACCTGCACCAGAGGTACTGTTTGCAATTGTCATGGTGGCTCCGTTCAATGCACCAACCCCTGCTCCGGAAGCCCAATCGGCAGCAGTGATACGTACAATATAGGATTTAAAAGGCTGTGGGCCGGCCTGAACCCCTGTTAAGCCGGGGTCACCGTCGGCTACATTGGCTGTATTAAAATACCATGTTCCGATAGTCCCAGTAGATGCAGTTACCGTAGATCCCAATGCGGCACCATCCGGAACCCCATTTGCATCAAAATCTGCGAACAGTTCTAGGGTTATTCCACCCAATCCCTCTTCATTTGCATCTTGTACCCCGTCCTGATCTGAATCCAGCCATATTCTGTTTCCTATTTCAACAGGAGCGGGAGTAGAAAGAATTTCAATATCCCCCATTCCATTGGCTTTTCCAAAAAAATTATTGGACTGTGCTCCGTTAGCCCCATTATAAGTAATGAAAGCTCTTTTACGTGTACCATTGTTGGTATTAAACCAAGCAATTCCTCCATCAAATGCTGTATTGATATCATCTACCGGGTCATAGATTGTAGTCACAATTTCATTAGAACCCGGAATTTGAGCAATACCTCCCAAAGATACTTCATCGTGTATAATGTATGGTGCTGGCAAAGCATAAGTAGTAGCACTTACCGGAAACTTTTCAGTAAACAAAAACTCTCCGCCTCCGGGTCCCTGATTGGTAGATTGCCCGGAAGTAGGACCGAAGATACCAGGAGGCGAGGATTCTGAATTATTTTCTACCGTCCAGCTACCACTGCCATTGGGAGAAGCAAACAATATATCTCCGGCAGTATCCCCATTATACATATTTCCGACATTATCATCTCCTGTAGTACTTAATGCGCGATATCCCATCTGATCTCCGTAACGATCTTTAAACCCTAATACCATTTTGTCCTCTACAAAATTGATATCGGACAAGATAGGCTGAGGAACAGAAAACTCATTGCTAAAAACAGGAGTATAGGCAGTAAAAGCCGATTTCCAGGGCTGCCATGCAGCCGGTAAAAACGCAGAGGGGCTATTTACTGTCCTTCCTCTTGTATAATTTAGCGGAAAATCCATTACTTTTGTAAAAACGGCTGTAGCCGGATTAAACTCATAGACAAATGCCCTGAGTTCTGAAGTAAGCTGGGAGGTTTGGGCAGAATGTACCAATCCGATATACACTAAACCATTTCTGATTCCTAATCCAAATGGACGAATATCAGAAGCAAGGTTGGTTCCGGTTAATCCGGGAAGTCCTGTTAAATTTCCGGTTGCCGGATATCTGGTAATCTGAGCAGCAGTAGGGGGTACAGGATTGGTCAAAGAACCAATCGGCATTTTGTATAATTTTCTATCGGTAAGGCTTATACCCCACAAAAACTGCTCGTCTTCAGAAATGTCGATATCTCCCCATGAGATTTTCCCTACATAGTCCCAGGACAATGAATCTTTATCCCATGATGTCTGACTATTATTTGTAGGATGAGGGTCAATTCCGGCAAAATTGGCTCCGTAAAGAGCATTCAAGTCCACAAAGGTACTTACGGAATTATTTACAGTATTCAGTCTATAGATAGCACCGGTTCCAGAAGGACCAAAACCAATGTGCCTTTTCATTAAAGAAGCTACGAAAAAGCTTTTGGAGCATCGCTGAAAAGCAAGTCCGAAAGTAGCTCCAATATTTTTTGCTTTTGTATAAGCAACCTTACCCGTGCTGTCATTTCCCATTACGTTACCCTGAGCATAGGTCATATGAAATAGCACATCTTTATTTTGATTAGGTCCGGATGTCTGATTTCCAAAAGACATAATCGCATAGCCCACCCTCGGACTTGCATCCGTATAATGAGCCGGATTATTGACAGCAAACCGTATATTGGAGGTACCCGAACCAGCAGTAATAAACTGTACAGAAGTTTCATTGGCATTTCCCTGTTTTGAAGAAAAGGTCAGGTAGTTCGGGCTACCATTCATATTCACGTTCGGAACAACAAATTCCAGCCTGACTTTAGTACCATTGGGTACAAAGCCGGTATTAGACCCCTGAGTGCCGTTATAGGCAGTACCTGAAGCAGGAACAGAAAAATTGCCCGCGCTGTTTGAAAGATAAGATGCAATCAAAATATCTGAGGAATTATAAATATTTACAATAATCCCTCCTATTCCCGGCTCTGTATTGGTAGCCCCATTGCCTAGAGCTCCGTTTCCATTATAATCCCGGTACACTTTACCGGAAATTGATTGAGCATTCAGGAAATGAACCCCTGTCAAAAAGGTAAATACCAGAAAAAGAAAAGCGACTTTATTACTCATTATATAATATTTCTGAAAAAAAGAATTAAACGAAAACTGAAGAGCATTCAGGAATTTCTCCCCGGATAAAGCGCTGCCGGGGAAACTGCCATTACGGAATTGAGACTTTTTAAGTCTTTGTATCAGATCAGCAGGGTTATTGCAAGGCATTCTCTTTGTAAAAAATTTGTACATTTAGTTTATTTATTATGATTATTCAAGATATTTCTATCTTAATTACTGTATTCTGAGGTACTCAAAATCACGGGAAAACATATTCATGATAATGTCAACTTCAATAAAAAATTTAATTAAAAACACTTATTATCAACATATTACACGAATACTAATACACCCTTTCAAGCCTACACAAGCAAGATATTCAAAAATCATACCATTTAATGAAAAATATACGTAATAAATATCCATAAAAACCAACAATTGCTATACTCAACCTCTGACTGTGCTTCATTCATATAATCCCCAAACAGGGGAAGCCTGCAACACTAAAGCTCTCTGCAAAATTAGTAGTTTCTCTCAGGTATTTCCCCTTTTCCTTTGTACCTTTGTCAATTCATTATTTATAAAAATGCGACAAACCCTGATTCAGTCCTTTTCCGGTATTTCTGTAAGAGTATGGTTACTCTCACTGATAAATTTCATTAACCGGGTAGGGGCGATGGTAATTTGCTTTTTGACGCTTTATCTTACAGAACATCTTCATTTCGGGCTGAAAGAAGCAGGGTACGCACTGAGTTTTTATGGAGCCGGTGCTATCGCAGGGAGTTACCTTGGGGGATACCTTACCGATAAGTGGGGATATCAAAGAGTACAAGTTTCTTCCCTGATTATCAGCGGAATACTACTGATTGTGCTGATGTATGTGCGGAATTATTATATGATGTGCGGAACTTTATTCATATATAATATAATAGCGGAGACCTTCCGGCCTGCGAATGCGATAGCGGTAAAAATGAACAGCAATGATGAAAACCGGACGCGTTCCTTCTCCCTGATGCGTACCTCCTTTAACCTTGCGATTACCTTTGCGCTCACTCTTGGGGGATTACTCATCATGCAAGGCTGGCATTTTATTTTCATAGCGGACGCACTCACCTGCTTCGCAGCAGCAGCTATATTATTTTTCTTTATTCCTGAGGTAGCCAAACCGGTAAAAGAAACCGTAAACCTTCAAACGCTGGAGGGACATCACAGATTCAGCCCATACAAAGACAAAGTTTTCCTTTTATTTTTTGCTTTTACTTTTATCAATGCGCTTGTATTTATGCAAATCATCTGGACAATTCCCCCGTTTTTCAAAACCGTTTATCATTGGGATGAAGATAAAATCGGGTTGGTAAGCGCCCTCAACGGATTTGTAGTAATGCTGGTGGAAATTCCGCTTATTTTCAGGATTGAGCGATTGAAACCCGCACTTCAGTGGGTGAGATGGGGGATATTTCTTTATGGTTTATCTTATCTTTGTTTACTCATTCCGATGACCTGGATTCCGGCGGTTTTATACATGGTGTTTATTTCTTTTGGAGAAATTCTGGTAATGCCTTTCAGTACTTCGTGGGTAACGAAACGCTCGATGGAACACACTCAGGGGAAATATATGGGAATGTACAGTATCGCCTACTCCATCGCCAATACGATTGCTCCGATACTTGGCACTCAGATTATCGCTCATTTTGGATTTAATTCATTATGGGTTTTTCTTTGGGTGCTGTGCATAATTGTATGGATAGGGTTTTACTATCTGGAGCAAAACGAAAGGCAACAGCACATGCATTTCCAAACTCAAAAAAACGGCTGAATCATTTTGCTTTTTTCATCACTGTTCGCTGCACTCCCTTTACCGGAAAGGATTTAACCGGAGGAATTTCCTCTGAAGTCCCGCCCGTAGTCTGTACAGGTTCAGTCGGTCCGTATATAATTTCATCCATTAATTTTTTACCCTGCATACGGCTGATAGTAGTAAGCCGGGTTCCCTGCACTTCAAAATTGCTCCAAAGCACGCCGCCCAGATAATAATGATCCAGCAAAATATCATTATGCTCATCCATAATATAATGACCTTTGGCCCGGTCTTTTTCTATGAGTACATAATCTCTCTCATCAGTACTGTCTTTATTAATCCGATAGACGATTTTCCATGTCCATCTTCTGAGCGTATCCTCCGCTTTTTCATTCTCTATTTTACGGATGTGCAGTTCCTTATCCACCGTTTGTACGACTCCTTTTGCAGTAATAATCTCTAATTTTCCTTTCCATACTCCCGCCCACGATTCGGGGAAAGCGTCTTTTTGCTGTGCATTTACCAGATTTATCGTATAAAAAAACACAAGTATCAATATTCTGTTCATAATTTTTTTCAGTTAATTTGGCATAAAGAAACAAAAAATGCTTAATATTGTAACAAAATTACAGCAAAATAAATAAAAATATGGATAGTGTACTCAACCGAAAAAAAGCACCCAAAAGTAAACCCTTTCATTACATCCCGCTTCCGGAATATCAAACCCTTTATTTAGACAATGGTATCCCCGTATATCTTCTGCCTTTTGGAGAAGTAGAGGTAGTGGAAATACAGGCAGTTTATACATCCGGCAGCGGGTATGAATCCAAAACAGGAGTGTCAGACTTTACTCCCAGAAATATGTCAGAAGGGACCAAAAACTATTCTTCTTTAGAATTTGCTCAGGCTCTCGACCGCTATGGCTCCTGGCTGGAGTATGACTCCGGTCACGAAACTACTTCCATCAACCTCATTACGCTGAAACATCTGCTTCCCAATACCCTCCCCTTAATGAAGGAAGTGCTGGAAGAAGCTACTTTTCCGGAGGATGAATTTATAAAAATGAAGCAAAGAACGATTCAGAAACTGGCTGTGTCCAGAAAAAAATCGGCCTTTCTTGCAAGTAAATCTTTTGCAGAAAAACTCTATGGGAAAAATCACCCCTACGGAAGTACGATGGATGTGGAAGAACTCGAACGAATCGAAAGAGCCGATTTGATACATTATTATAATGATTATTTTTTCTATGGGAATATGTATCTCACAGTATGTGGTAAATTTGACCAGAAAGAGTTGCTTTCCCTTCTGAATCAATATTTTGGAAAAGAAAAAAGAGAATCCAAACCCCTGATGGAATCCCTGTGTAAGTCACCTCTGCAGACAGCCGGGGCGGGAAGGTATCATATCGAACTGGAAGGCGTACAATCTTCCCTGAAAATCGGACACCCGGCACTTCCGCTGCATCATCCCGATACTGCGGAAATGAGTTTTGTCAATACGATTCTCGGCGGGTATTTTGGGTCAAGACTGATGCATACAATCCGGGAAAAAGAAGGGTTTACCTATGGGGTTTATTCCGGATGGAGACCTCACCGTTACGCAGGCGGGTTTGTGGTGCAATGCGATGTAGGCAATCAGTATGTAGAGGAAACCATCAAAATCATCCGGAAGGAAATGCGGATTTTACAGGAGGAGCCGGTCAAAAGAAATGAATTGTCCCTGGTAAAAAGATATAAGGCAGGAAGCAGTATCAGTGAACGGGAAACGCCCTTTCAGATGAACCGCCTCATTCGTTTTTCGGTGAGCAACGGAATTAGTTTTGCGGAAATGAACGAGAAATTTCACCTCCTTCAGCAAATGAACGCTGACAGAATCATGGAACTGGCAAACCTGTACCTTCAGCCTGATGGATTGATTGAAGTGGTTTGCGGAGAAAAACCCCGGTAAAATACGGTTTCTTTATAAAAAGATGCTCTGTAATGAAAATTCCTGTTGCTCCGGTTATACCCGGGAAACAGGAATTTTTATTTTCAAAAAAACTCACAATCAGGGATTAACCAGTTCTCCGTTCTGAATCATCCTGTATATCGTAGATTTCCCTACATCGAGCTTTTGGGCAACCAACAGAACATTGTTGTCGTATTTTTCAAGATAATACTGAATAATTCGCCTTTCGTATTCCCGTAGCGTAATCTCTTCCACCGGAAATAGACTCAAATCGTGGGAAGCATTAAAATTGATATCTTCCGGGTGAATGTACTGCTCATCCGACATGACGGCAGCCAGTTCAATGATGGCTTTCATTTCCCTCACATTTCCGGGATAAGGATACTTCATCAGTTTTTCTTTTGCCTGAGCGGAAATCTGAATTTTAGGTAATTTATTTTCCCTGCAAAATTCATCCAGAAAAAACTTGGCGAGCAGAAGAATATCATTTCCCCTTTCCCGCAGGGGCGGAAGTTCTACGGGAAGCCCCAGTAAACGATAAAATAAATCCTCCCTGAAGTTTCCTTTTTTTACTTCCTCCAAAAGATTTTTGTGAGTTGCTACGATTACCCTCACATCAATTTTAACCGCGCCGTTTCCTCCAATCCGGGTTACTTCCCTTTCCTGAAGTACCCTGAGTATTTTGGATTGCAGGGACAACTCCATCTCGCCGATTTCGTCCAGAAAAATCGTACCGCCACTGGCTTCCTCAAACTTACCGATTCTCCTGGCATTGGCTCCGGTAAATGCGCCTTTCTCATAGCCAAACAACTCGCTTTCCATTAATTCCCGGGGGATTGCGGCCATATTTACTGCCACAAAAGGCTGTTTTTTTCTTTCGGAATGATAATGGATAGACTTCGCAATCAATTCTTTACCCGTTCCTGTTTCTCCGGTAATCGAAATATTGATATTGGTTTTTACGGCTTTCTCTATCAGTTTGAATACTTTTTCGATTGCAGGACTGCTGCCAATAATCGCATTCCGGAAGTCATATTTATGTCCGATTTCTTCTCTCAGATACTCAATTTCTCCCTTGAGAGAAAAATTTTCCCGTATCTTTATCATCGTATTCCAGACTCTGTTGTTGGTATCTTCGTTTTTTACAATATAATCATAAGCCCCTTCCTTGAGTAATTCTACGGCCGTCCGGATATCTTCCTGACCGGATATGATTACCACCTGAGTTTCAGGGCTGCTTTGCTTGATTTTTTTAAGTACCTCTCTGCCATTCAGGTCACCCAGTGTATAATCCAGAGTAACGACCTGGGGTTTTTTGTGCAGCAAATTCAGACATTCCTTACCGGAAGAGAGCAGCGTCACTTCATAATCCGGGTTCAGAGAAAGATGGTAAGTCAGAATTTCGCCGTACCAGGGGTCATCTTCCACTACAAAAATCTTAAAAGGTGTCATATTTTAATTTCAAAAAACAGTAATAAGTAATTTTATAAATATATTTTTCGATAAAAATACAAAAAATATCTTAAATTACCATTACAATTTCCATTCCAAAAACAGGAAACCATTCCTTTTTTTACACAATTTTCCTAAAATGCGAAAAAACAGGATTTTTGTTCAAAAAAAAATATGTTTTTAATCCTTTATTTAAATTTGCTGGCTATTAATAATTTCTGTGAATACACTCTTTGGGTACCGTCCAGAATTTCCAGAAAATAAAGCCCTTCGGTGACATCCGGCAATATCCAGCTGTAAGCATTTCCTTCCTCAAAAGCATGACTAATGACAAGCCTCCCGGTCATATCATAGAGTTGAAATACCGGTTTGGTTAATTTTTCCCGGACTTTGATGTGAATCACCGACTGAGCCGGATTGGGATAAACCGAAATCTCATTGCCATTATGAGGAAGGGCAAATGGGGCGAATTCCAGCACATACAAGCCGGTCTGCATATCGGAAACCAGCATTTTCCGGCTCGGCAAAAAAGGATAAACGCCCCAGTTTCCTTTAAAACTCCGGTTATTTTCGCCGGGATAGGTATCGAAATAGCCCGCAAGGGTGGGATTTTTCGGGTCTGAAAGGTCAAAAATCTGAACGCCGTCATAATAATAGGAATTGATGGCGTACTGATCCACAAAAAACTGATTGTGGGGTACGGCGTTGCTGTCATACACCATAAAAGGATTCAGGTAACTCAGTAATTCGGGGTTGGTTGGGTCTTTCATATCCAGTACCTTTACGGGAGTACCCCAGGTTTCGTCTGCCATGATGTAAATCTTGTCCTTTTCCGACATCCACCCGGTATGATTATATCCTGCGTAGGGATAGCCCTGATACTGATTGAGGGTAATGGGATTTTCGTAGTCTTTAAAATCCACGATATAAACCCCTCTTCCTCCGGCATTCAGGTAGGCGGTATCGTCTTTGATATACATGGCATGGACTCTTCCAAACTCGAGCTGGTCATAGGCTTTTTTCACAATCGGGAAAGCGGGTTTTGATAAGTCAAGCAGGGCAAATCCATATACAGGAGCACTGGAAAAATGCTTTGGAGAAGCAATATACATACGGTTATTGTCCACAAAGGCTGTATGAGCCTTATCAAAGAGCGTGTCTGTTTTTTCGTAATCTCCATATAAAAAATCATCATAGACTACCTCCACGCTATCCGGCAAAGGAGATAAATCAATGACCTGAACGGAGCCGGTTTTTTGGTCAGCAAAAGCGTAGAGGTAATTCCCGTAGGTTTTATAATCCCGGTTAATCACGTTTGCGGAGCGTCCGGGAATATAAGCGGCTTCATAGACATGGGAATTATCGGTAACATCTACAATATGTGTACCCATATGAGAACCAATAATGGCAAATTCTCTCCCGTTTCCGGGACTGACCCAACCCCACACTTCATTATAACGTAACCCGATACTATAGCTGGTATCTACAGTTACCGCTGGATTGTCCCAGTGTGCCAGCAATTTCATATTCAGGGCCTGAGGCATCTGAGTAAAGGCTTTCTGTCCCGGAAAGCACAATAAAACGATAAAGTAAAATAGCAATTTTTTTTTCATAAATCCGGTTTTTACAAATCAATAACGTAATTATGCCCTGATGGGTGTAATCGTTTGGTAAGCGGAAGAAAAGAAGCAATGACCTTCTTTGTTTTTATTCCTCACTGCTGAAACTGAACCTCCCGAATACTTTGGACAAAATTAGCGAAAAAGCCGGAGAACCTACTCATTCATCTTTTTTAATCCGAATAATCATCCTGATTGATTTCTACAATTCTGAGAGAAAAAGTAAAGGTTGTTCCTTTTCCCGGAGTGCTTTCAACCCAGATATGCTCGCCATGTGCCTCCATAAAATGCTTGCAGATGGAAAGCCCCAGTCCTGTACCTCCTTTTTCGCGGGAGCGGCTTTTATCCACTCTGAAAAACCGGCGGAAAATCTGCTCCTGAAACTCTTTCTCGATTCCGGGACCTTCATCGGTTACAGAAACCAGCATTTTACCCTTTGAATCCTCTTTGAGGCTCACCAGAATTTCGCCCTGCTGATTTCCATATTTGATGGAATTGTCAAGAAGATTGGAGATTACCTGATGAATTCTTTCCCGGTCGGCAAGGACAACCGTATTTTCGTGATGATTGGACTCTATTTTAAAACTCAGCACCCTACCTTTTTTAGTAAGCTTATGTTCCAGACTTTCCATTACGTCCAGTACCAGATCATATATATGAAACCGCCTGATTTTCATTTCGATTTCCCTGGCTTCTATCTGAGAGATGATAAGCAAATCATTGATTAAGTCGGACAAACGGTCTGCACTTTTCATGGCTTTCTGGAGAAACTTATCCCTCACCTCGGGGTCGTCCACCGCTCCGTCTATCAGCGTGTGAATAAATCCCTGAACTGCAAAGATAGGGGTTCTCAGCTCATGTGATACCTCCGCAAAAAACTCCCTGCGGTACACCTCCATACTTTTCAGCTGTTCTATTTCTTCGTTTTTTAATTCTTCTTTTTTCTTCTGCTCCCTGTCCACAAACCATTCGACGCATACAAATATGCTGACAAAAGAGAAAAAGAAAAATACGGCAATCTGTACCAGAAGCGTAATCGTTTCTTTATACCAAAGGTATTCAAGAATTACAAAACAAGCGAGGATAACCCCGGTAAGGAGCATAGAAATTCCAAATCCGTTGGACAGATTTTCTGTTTTCCCGTCTTTTACAATTCTGTCGAATAAACTCATACTTTTGTAGCTAAAGACTGCAATTTCAACATTATTTATTACCAGAATATTATGAGAATATTACAAAATAATATTTTTGATTTTTGGGGATGAAAGATAATTTTGCTGTATTAATCAGTATCGTTAAGTACCTGACAAAACCATTAACTACGCTGAATCTTCGATTTCTGAAAGAAACCGCAGACTAAAGGTATATGAAAGTCTCAAGATGCCTTCAGTGTGATCGAAGTTGCATAGCATCCTGTAAAAAATTCAGTTTCTGCTACTAGGTAACGAACTTATAACCCACCCCTTTTATCGTCTGAATATATCCTTCTCCTATTTTTTCCCTTATTTTCCGGATATGTACATCTACCGTTCTGTCCACGACAACGACATCTCCCCACACCAAATCCAGAATATCTTCTCTACGGAAAACCTTATTGGGATTGGCGGCCAGAAGTGATAATAGTTCAAATTCTTTTCGGGGCAGATGTACTGTCTGATTTCCCGATTTTATGATATACTCTCCTTTAATGATTTCCAGCCCCCCTGCAATAATACTGTCATTTTCGTCCTTTTTATCGCGGTCGCCCCGCTTCAGTATAGCCTGAACCCGGCTGATAATTACCCTTGGCTTAACGGGTTTTGTGATATAGTCATCGGCACCTACTCCAAAGCCGGCAAGCTCAGAATATTCCTCTGTTCTTGCGGTAAGGAAAACAATAAAAGTATTTTTAAATAAAGAATTGGAACGAAGTATCCGGCAGGTCTCTACTCCGTCCATATTCGGCATCATAATATCCAGTATGATTAAATCCGGCCTGAAACTGATTGCCTTTTCTATGCACTCCTCACCATTGGTAGCGGATTTAACCAGGAAACCCTCCCGGATGAAATTATAGGTAAGTAAATCTATAATATCATCATCGTCATCAACAATTAGTATTTTCGGATTATCCATCTATAGTATAACTTTTAGCGTTCTGGCGAAGTGTTTGAAATTAATGTTTTTATTTTGGATTCCAGCTCTGAACCCATTACTTTTTTCCCTGCTATCTTTCCCTCTTTATCTATCAGCATCAGGAAAGGAATTGCCTTTATCTCATACGTCTGGACAACGGGGCTTTGCCAGAACTGATAATCCGAGACATGAATCCAGTACATTTTATAGTCATTGATTGTTTTCAGCAGGGTTGTTTCTTCCGACTCAATCGCTACACTCATGATTTCAAGTCCGGCAAAATGATATTTTTTATACAAACTGACAAGCGTTCCAATCTGACTCCGGCACGCAGGTGCGGAACTATTCCAGAAATGCAGCAATACGATTTTCCCCTTAAGGGCTTTGAGCGATTGCGGGACACCTCTGATATCATTCATAGCGATTTCAGGCGGTTCGGAACCTGTTTCAAATGCTTGTTTTTTCTTTTCGAGTATATCAATTTCATTAATTTTTGCCGTAATCTGCGCAATTACTTCCTCTTCCTGAGGATAATTTTTCCGGTAGATGAGGGCATATTTATTATACATCCCCGATTCTTCATCCTGTAATCCTTTCATGATTCCGGAAAGTACAAGCTGATAAGTCCTGCTTTTCTGAGGGATTTTGGTCAGTAATTTATCCAGAAATAAATAAACAGAATCTTTTCCCATCATTTTTTGGGGAGCGCGTACAAGCGTCCTTGTGTATGTAACGGCATTTTCCCATACCGGCAGCATATATTCCAGGTTTTCATCTTCCAGATCTATATCTTCAAAATACTGACTTGCAAAGGAATGAAGCATATTCGGATATTTTTTGGGATTATCCATAATATCAAAAACAGGTAAAAGGCTCATTCTTGCAATTGTAGCAAAATAAGGGTCAGATTTCTGTAAAGAATCGATATAGCGGACTTCTTCTTTTTTATGCTCAAAAAATCCCAGATGAAGTTCTTCTTTCTGTTTTTTGGTGGCCTTACCTGAACCATAATAAAAAGCCTGGCGGTTTACCAGTGAATCCAGGCGTTTGTTTTTTTCTGCTATCTGAACCAGCAATTTACGGTAATTATCATTTTGGGGCGAATTGGTCAGTTCTGTACTTTGAGACCAGTTGGTTCCGTTTCCTTTTATTTTTACCTCTTCTTCTCCGCCGAGAATAATCAGGGAAAGATTGTTGGTAGAGGTTCCAATCAGATAAAAGCCCCTTTGAGGCACTTTTCCCTTAAACTTAAAATTGGCATAACTTCCGGACTTTATGAGAGGAGAAGCATTAATCTGACGAATAGAAAGTCCGTCTGTCTGATAGAGTTTCACGGTATCCGACAAACACTGAACCAATTCCCCCTGAATCCCAAAGATGGATTTTCCGGCCTCGATTACGGACACTTCTTTACATCCCGAAAGTACGGATAAAAATATAAGAGAAATATAAATAAACTCTTTATAATAATAGCGGCTAATACTCACTTCTTATGATGATTCTGTTTTTGAAACCGCTGCAAAGATAATGAAATTTTCATTCTGTTAAACCGGTATTCTTAGTGTATCAGACATTAATAAAATAAAAAACAAAACCTCCTTCAGTCTGTTTCTGCTGAAGGAGGTTCGGAAATAATCAAATTTCTACTGTACGTAGGCAAATCCGCTTTTAGTGTTTTACGTCTTTTTTGCAGCATGCATGAAGGGCGTCATACGCTTTTGCATCTGCGGGAACGGCATCCGCGTCATATCCTGCCTGAGAAATAGCGGTACGAATCTGGTCAGGAGTCGTAAACTTAGGATTATAGGTAACCGTAACGGCTTTGGTGTCATTATTCAAAACTACGGTTTTAATGCCTTTTACCTTCAGCAAAGCTTTGGAAATTGTCTCTTCACACATACCGCAAACAGCAGAAGTCTGAATCTCAATACTTTTACTCTTGGGTGGGACATTAGCCTGTGCTACCGCATTGCTGAAAAATACCCCTGTAAAAACGACAAATAATAATAGTAAGTTTTTCATTTTATCTTGCAATATTAAATTATATACATGATTATACGGAATAATACAGGCAAAAGTTTCAGTATTCTACCATAATCAACTGATATTCACAGAGGGATTTTGTGCAGACTTTACCTGAATTTCCAGCGGAAAAATTTTACTTTCCGTGCTCATCTGACGATTGGCAAGGGAAAGCAGGGTGGTAATGCCTGCATAGAGTTTTTCGGAATCGCCGATATCAAGCCGCTGAACGTACTGAGTGAAGATATTCTTTTCGAGTTTGGCAAATTCCCAGGTTTCTCCATTCGTAATAATGCCGTAGATTGTATAATTCAGGCCTTCATTGAGCTGCTGGATTTTGTGCATTTTTTCAAGTACGACGCCCATTCTGCTTTTGGGGTTTTCGAGGCTTACTTCTGCAAGTACCAGAAAAGGAACTTCCATGCCTATTTTTCCCAGTTCTGATCTTTTTGAGAACAGATAATTGGCGGATTTATCGTTTTCATCCTCCAAAATATTCAATTTTATATGCCCCCAGAACGACAAATTATTACTGAATGGTTTCCAGCTTTCTTTCAGAACGGGATATACCAGATTTTCGCATATGGAATAAAGCGTAGTGTCGTAGGCTACTTCCTGAAGTATAAACCCAATATCTTCGCTCAGGGAAGCAGGACACACCAATCGCTCCCCCGTTTGTTCCAGTTTTACTTTCTGACGATACTGAAGCAAATATTTTTTCACAACTTCTCCTAAATTCATACGCATTAATTTTTTTATTATATAAAATTATACGCAAAAAAAGTAAAAAAGTTATAAAAAAGCAACTTTTTACAGCAAAAAATCATTTTTTATCTAACTATTTTTTCAAATAGTCTTTCCATTGCCCAATCGCTATTTTGCAGATTTAGAAACCGGCGTCCCCGGTATAATTTTCAGGTCTGAGCTTTAACAACTCTGTTTTTACTGCATCTGAAACAGAAAGAGAAGTGATAAATTCCCGTATGCTTTGCTCATTGATTCCTTCCTTTCCTCTTGTAAGTGTTTTGAGGGCTTCATAGGGATTGGGATAACCTTCTCTTCTGAGGATAGTCTGAATGGGTTCCGCGAGTACAGCCCAGTTGGCGTCAAGATCACCGGCAAGTTTTGCAGGGTTCAGCAGAAGCTTGTTCAATCCGGTCTGAACGGAAAGGGCCGCGAGATATGAATAAGCAATCCCTGATCCGATATTTCTGGATACTGTCGAATCCGTAAGGTCTCTTTGCAGTCGGGAAACCGGTAGTTTACGGCTTAGGAACTCCAGTATTGCCGTTGACATTCCGCAATTTCCTTCGGCATTTTCGAAATCAATGGGGTTTACTTTGTGGGGCATCGCAGAAGATCCGATTTCTCCTTCTTTGGTTTTCTGACGAAAGTATTCTTTGCTGATATACAGCCACATATCCTGAGCCAGATCTGTCATGATGGAATTAATCCGCTGAATACAATGAAATACTCTTGCGAGTCCGTCGTAGTGCTCGATTTGGGTTGTGGGATAAGAGCGGGTTAATCCCAGCCCTTTTTCTACAAACTCAAAAGCAAAGTCATTCCATTTTACAGAAGGATACGCGATAATGTGGGCATTCATATTTCCGGTAGCCCCTCCGAATTTAGCAGGAAACTCCATAGATGACAATTCTTTTATCTGATTTTCCAGTCTTACCGCAAATACTTTTATCTCTTTGCCAAGCATAGTAGGGGAAGCCGGCTGACCGTGCGTATAGGCTAACATCGGTACATTCTGCCATTGACGGGCAAAATCATTGAGAATTCCGGTTACTTTCTGAATTTCAGGAATAAAACACTCCCGAAGTGCATCCCGGAGCATTCCCGGAGTAGCCGTATTATTTACATCCTGAGAAGTAAGCCCGAAATGTATCATTTCTTTGTACCGGTTTAAGTCCGGCAAGTTGCTTTCTGTTATTTTTTCCTTGATAAAATACTCTACCGCTTTTACATCATGATTGGTAACCTTTTCGATTTCCTTAACCCTGAGTGCCTCCTGCTCCGTAAAGTCAAGATAGATTCCCCTGAGGTATCCCAAATCTGAAGCAGAAAGAGGCGGGAAATCCGGAAGATTTGCTTTTTGATTCAGGGCAATGAAATATTCAACCTCCACCCAGATTCTGTATTTAATCAGGGCGTATTCTGAAAAATACGCGTTGAGAGGGGCGATTTTTTTGCTGTACCTTCCATCAAGAGGGGAAATTGCGGTAATCATTTTAAAATTTATTGAGTGAATCTTTGTTTTTTTTATTCCGGCTGCAAATTTGAGTAAATTGTATGAAAGCAGCAAATCCGGAACAGATTCTGTCTGATAATGAAAAGAAAGGGAAAACGGATTACCTTCGGCTTTAATCCGGATACAGGATTAAAACCGAACTTTTATCCGGAAGATATGGTTAAAATACTATAACCAGCAAAAAAATATTCTATGACAAATGACGCAATCAGACAATTACAGCCCGCTGCACTGTGGAATTACTTTGCAGATCTGAACGCTGTGCCCCGTCCCTCCAAAAAAGAGGAAAGGGTAATTCAGTTTATGAAAAACTTCGGAGAAAGTCTCGGACTGCCTGTTCTGGTGGATGATGCCGGAAATGTAATCATCAAAAAACCGGCTACTCCCGGAATGGAAAACAGGGAAACAGTAGTGTTGCAAAGCCACCTGGACATGGTTCATCAAAAAAATGCAGATACAGTTTTTGACTTTAATACTCAGGGTATCGAAATGTGGGTCGATGGCGACTGGGTCAGGGCAAAAGGAACTACCCTTGGAGCCGATAATGGAATCGGAGTGGCGTCTATCATGTCGCTTCTTGCCGCTACAGACATCCCTCATCCTGCCCTTGAGGCTCTTTTTACCATAGACGAAGAGACCGGAATGACAGGAGCACTGGAACTGAAAGGAGGATTACTGAACGGAAAGTTCATGCTGAATCTGGATACAGAAGAAGACAATGAGCTCACTATCGGATGTGCCGGGGGAGTGGACGTGACCGCTACCGGAAATTATGTACCCGTTTCTCCTCAATTCAATTCCGCTTTCCGGATTAATCTGAAAGGACTTACCGGAGGACACTCCGGGATGGATATCCACAAAGGCCGGGGAAACTCCAATAAGCTGATGAACCGGTTGCTCATTCAGCTTTCTGCTAAGATGAGCATTGAAATTGCAGGTGTAGAGGGCGGAAGCCTGAGAAATGCTATCCCAAGGGAATCTGTGGCGGTAATTGTAACCGACAAATCCAATACTCAGACGCTGGAGTCTGAAATCAATCAATATCTCAGTATCCTGAAGTCCGAATACCATACTACCGACCCGAATCTGATCGTTACTATCAGCCCGGAAGCTATGCCCGAATCGGTATTCCCCTCAGATTTTTCTTTTAAATTATTACGTACTGTATATGCTTGCCCAAACGGGATTTACAGAATGAGTCCTGATATTGCAGGCCTTGTGCAGACTTCCAATAATATAGCAAGAATTGAGGTAAAAGAAGGTCGTTACAGTATTCAGTGTCTTACCAGAAGTTCTGTGGAATCCGAAAAAATGGACTTAAAAAATGCTATCACTGCGGCATTTGAGTTATTGGGGGCTTCGGTGGAATACGGAGGTTCTTATCCCGGCTGGGCACCGCTGCCTTCCTCCCCTATTGTTTCCCTTATGAGCAGCCTTTATACGGAAATGTTCAACGCACCGGCTCATGTCAATGCCTGTCACGCCGGACTGGAATGTGGGATTCTGGGGAGAAACTATCCTGAAATGCAAATGATTTCGTTTGGTCCCAATATTCACGGAGCGCATTCTCCCGACGAAAGGGTGCAAATCAGTTCTGTACAAAAATTCTGGGGGTATCTTCTGGAAACCCTGAACAGAATTCCTGAAAAATAATCTGTCGGATATTTACGATAAAAATAAAAATCGCCGGATGATATTTTATTCCGTCGATTTTTTTTATTTTTGAAACCTGATTTGAATCGTTAATTTTCAATCCATGGGAAAAAAAAATTTTGTTTTTGGGGCGATATTTTTCATATTCAATACAATCTGCTCTCTTGCCCAATCCACCACTATGATCTGGACTGAAAGACCCGGACTGAAGCATCATTTTTATGAAATCAACCTTCTGGACTCCGGAACCGTAGTGTTTAATGGAATGGTTAAATCTACGGCAGTGACACTCCCTCAGCATGCAAAAATCTATCTATTCAAAGATAATGTCCCTGTTGATACGTTTACACAACCTTTAACTTTTACGGGAGACAGCGCAGGGGTTACAATGCAGGTAAAAATACATGGTGAAATCGCTTCCTATAAAACCCTTTTTACCGTCGGAGCTTACGCTTATACGGCGGATTCTATCATTGCAGGTATCAGTATTCTTTGCAATGGTCAATCCAATATGGTAGCAGGCCCAGCACAAATGGGAGGTCTTAATCCCTATATCCCGAAAGACCCGTATGTAGTTTCCTATGGAAATCCTTCAATTCCCAATTCTCCTCCGGGAATGAACTTCAACCTTGCGAACCCCAATACCAATTATAACAATCATTCCGCAGGAAATCTGGCTTTCACTCTTGCTAAAGCCATTAAAGATACCCTGAAAATGCCGGTTTGTGTTTTGAACGGAGCCTACTCAGGAACGGCTCTCCTGGCACATCTCCGGAACGATATTTTGCCTGATGACATCAATACATTGTATGGCAGATTATTGTTCCGTTGTCAGAAAGCAAAAATCAGTAAGCCCGTGGCATATTTCTGGTTTCAGGGGGAGTCTGACGCACCTTCTCCCTATCAGTATGACTCCTTGTTTACGGAGTTTTGCACCGATCTGGCAATGGATTATGGCTTTAAAATGCCGGTACTCCTCGTCCAGATTCACAGGGAGGCTTGTAATGCTAATCAGGACTCAGTGCTTTCCCTTCAAAATACTATGATAAGTCTTGCTGGGACTTTACCTCAGATAGGTGGCATCATTGCCTCCAACGGACTGGATTTACGGTGGGATAATTGCCATTATAATGCCAACGGCTATATCAGTGCCGGTAAACACCTTGCCAATACCTTTCTGATGGTGGCTTCGGCAATGAATCCCTACGAAGAACTCATCCCGAAGCCGGAAAAAATTACCGGAAAGACGGGGGAAAGATGGATAAAAATCAAAACATCTGCTCCAATTGATACAATGTCCCTGGCCGGATGTAAACCTTTTTTCAGGGTCAGAAAAGTCCTGCCGAACCAAAGTTTTCAATATATAATGATAGATAGCCTTAAAGCAAAAAACGACACCATTTTATTGAAAATCAACAACATCATTGACCCGGGAGAAGTATTCGAAGTGGCATATCTCGGAAGTCATGTAAATACCGACACTTTAACAATAAAGTCCCTGAAAGGAGGAGCCTTGCTCAGCTTCAGCCGGCTGATAGATTGCTTATATAGTGATTCTTCTCTTTATATATCTGAGTCCTGTGGTTTTTATTCAATCAATGGAATCAATTATTACAGCAGTGGTATTTTTTCCCAGCATTTTACGGCTTCCAATGGCTGTGATTCTGTTTTGTACATCCATCTGACCCTGACCCCCCTGAACACTACCCTGAATCAGGTGGCATGTCATTCCTATATTCTTAACGGTCAAAATTATACATCTTCAGGTATTTACTATCAGGCATTCACGACGGCTTCGGGTTGCGACAGCCTGATTACGCTGAATCTGACCATTACCAATCCGGATACAACTGTCATTCAAACAGGTGGTCAGCTTTATTCCGGCGCAATCAATGCTTCCTATCAGTGGATTGAGTGTACAAACGGAAATCAACCGGTTCCCGGAGCAGTCGGTCAAACTTTTACCCCCTCAGGAAGTGGCACTTATGCAGTAATTGTTACTCAAAACGGCTGTATTGATACCTCAGCCTGCATTTTACTTACAAATGTGGGAGCAACGGATTTCTCTCTTTATCCCAAAGTGCGCATTTTTCCTAATCCGGTGAAGAATCATTTGCAGATTACGCTCAATGACTTTAATCCGGAAGTAAATCTTGAAATCAGAAATCTGTTGAATGAAGTGGTATATAAATCTCAGTATTCGGATACTGATGAATTAAAGGTTAACCTCAGTCTAACTCCCGGAATATATACCATTAAACTAACAACCGGAGGGCTTTCCCAATATTTTATCCAGATAGTGGAGTAAAAAAAATCAGGCTTTAAATATCCCGAAAACAGCACTTCCGCTTCCCGACATAGCGGCATACACAGCCCCCTCCTCATACAGTTGCTGCTTGATTCGGGCAAGTTCAGGATAAAGTCCAAATACCGGAACTTCAAGGTCATTTTCCAGTAATTCCTTCCACTCCGTAACAGGTCGGCCCAATACGGAAATGAGGCTTCTTTCTGGGTTAAACATTCTGTAATCCAGTGCTTTGTAAGCTGCCACCGTTGAGGAATGTATGGGAGGAGTGAGAATCCGGACAGAATATCCTGTCAGGTTTATTTCCACCTTTTCAAAATCCGTACCGATTCCGGTAGCCAAAAGCGGCGTATTGTAAATAAAAAAAGGTACATCAGCCCCTAATTTTTCCCCGGCTTTCGCTAACGCTGCGTCGGAAAGCCCCAGTTGAAATAATGTATTAATTCCCTGAAGGGTAAATGCAGCATCCGAAGAGCCTCCACCCAAACCTGCTCCTGCCGGAATATTTTTCTCCAGATGTATATCCACAGGAGGCAAATCAGGAAATCTCTCCCGGAGAATCCGGAAAGCTTTCAGGCATAAATTATCCGTAGCATCTCCGCTCAGTTCAATTCCGGAAACTGAAAAACTACCGTCTCCTTTACTTTCCCGGATTTCCAGCTTATCTTTCAGGTCAAAAACCGGATACATCACAGTCTCCAGCAGATGATAGCCGTCGGCTCTCTTTCCTTTAATCAAAAGCCCCAGATTGATTTTACAGTTCGGATACGCAGTAAATACACTCATTGCTTTCATTTTAACTATAACCTGATTAGAGGATTTTGGTTTTTGAAGACGGAGAAAAAGCCAATGGAAAAGAGATTGTGAGGGAAATTTCAAATAAACCCATTTTTTATTTTCACATCCTCCCTTATTTTCCTTATTTTTGCCGGATTAATTATTCAAAAAGCGATAAATTACGCATGATACAATCCATGACCGGCTATGGAATCGCCGTTAACAGTTCCGATAATTACAAAGTAACCGTTGAGGTTAAGTCCCTGAACAGCAAGTTCTTCGAACTGGGACTTAAAGTACCGCGGGCTTATCTGAAATACGAAACCCCTTTGAGAAATCAGCTTACCCGGGAACTGGAAAGAGGGAAAATCAGTCTTCTTATCAATGTAGAATTGCTCAATCCGGCTCAGAAAGCCCTGAATATCAACTATACCGTACTCGAAAATTACGTAAACACCCTGGCGGCATTACAAAATAAACTCAATCTGCCACCGGTTTCCTTTGATACCCTCCTTACCCTCCCGGATGTAATGATTGAAGATCCCGTAACGGAAGACTCCGAAGAATGGGAACTGATAGAAAAAACCACCAAACAGGCTTGTAAGGAATTGATTATCAGCCGTAAAGAAGAAGGAAAGGCATTGGAAGCAGATTTTGAAGAAAGATTAACCGCGATAGAAAGTGCGCTCGAGCAAATCCTCGTACTTGCTCCGGGAAGGATTGATACTATCCGGCAGCGACTCATGCAGCAAATGGAAGAATTAAGAGCAAGAATCGAAACCGACAAAAACCGGTTTGAACAGGAATTGATTTTTTATCTCGAAAAATTAGATATCAATGAGGAAATCGTTCGTCTGAGGCAACACATAGCCTATTACAGAGCTACGATGAACGAAAACTCCAATAGCGGCAAACAACTGAATTTCATCGCTCAGGAGATGGGAAGAGAAATCAATACCATAGGCTCTAAGGCAAATGACGCTACCATTCAGCGATTTGTAGTAAGAATGAAAGATGAACTGGAAAAAATCAAAGAACAAACCCTGAATATAGTATGAGTATCGTTATCATTGGTGCCGGCCCGGCGGGATGCAGCACATCCATGTTTTTATCCAAAATGGAAATTCCGCATATTATTCTTGATAAAGCCGTTTTTCCGAGAGACAAAATTTGCGGTGACGGGCTTACCCACAAAGTAATCTATGCCCTGAAAAAATGGAATCCAGAGATTGATAAAATCATGGCAGCCGACCCAAAACGATTTCTTCCCAGCAGAGGAGGCGTATTGGTTACTACCGACCGCAATCGCTATGAAGTGGCAATAGAAGACCCTGAGAATCCGATTACGGAAATGTTTACCTCCAAAAGGATTGATTTTGACACTTTTCTCACCGAACAACTCGACTCCCGGTATGCAGATATCCGGTTTGGAGTAGATGTAACGGCCATTACAAAAGTCAGTCAGGGAATAGAAGTACAGTATAAACAAAACGGTGAAACTCAGAGCATGAAAGCCTCTGTAGTGATTGGAGCGGACGGCGACCGGAGTATCGTACAAAAAACCCTCGTCCCCTTTGAAAAAGACCCGATGCATTACGGAGGAGCAATCCGTGCATATTATAAAGGGGTAACCGGTTTCAACAAGGACAACTACATGGAGTTTCACCTTCTCAAGGAAATACAGCCAGGGTATCTGTGGATATTTCCTCTTCCCAATGGCTATGCCAATGTAGGTCTGGGAACCCTAAAAAAATACGCTTCCGAAGGAAAACGAAATTTCCGGGAAGAACTCCTGAGCCTCGTAAAAAACCACCCGGATTTGAAAGAAAGGTTTAAGGACGCAACCCTGGAAGGAAAAATCAGTGGATGGAGTTTACCCATGGGCTCAAAATTACCGCCTCTGTCCGGTGACCACTTCCTGCTTACCGGAGATGCTGCATGCCTCATTGACCCCATCTCAGGCGAAGGCATCGGAAATGCACTCTATTCAGGCTGGCTTGCAGCAGAAGCCATTCAGAAAGCCATCGCAGCCAATGATTTCACTGCCGCAATCTGGAAAAAGCACTATGACGAACGATTATACAGAACGATGGGAGGTGACCTCAAAATCAGTCATTTCTTTCAGGTTTTCTATAAAATGCCCCGGCTCGTAAATTTCTTTGCCAAAAGGGCATACAAAAATCATCTGCTACTGGATACTTTATTGAGAATGAACCGGGATGACGCAGTTCAAAAGCGTTTTTACAGCCCTTTCTTTTATGTTAAAGTAATCTGGGGATTCTTTTTTTAATCATTCAATTTTGAAAGAAAATGCAAAATCAGGATTTTCATCTGCATCACAGTCATGCCGAAGAGCATTTTACCGGCTCTGAGACCGTCAGGGATATTGTCATCGGTATGTCAGACGGATTAACGGTACCGTTTGCTCTTGCCGCAGGATTAAGTGGCGCTGTCAGTGACAACTGGATAATCGTAACGGCAGGCATAGCTGAGATTATTGCAGGCTCCATCGCGATGGGACTGGGAGGATACTTAGCCGGAAAAACAGAATACGACCATTATTTCTCGGAGTTAAAAAGAGAATACGAAGAAACGCATACCAAACCCGAAGCCGAAAAGCAGGAAATCCGGGATGTTTTGGGAGAATTCGGAATCTCTCCCGAAACACAGGAAGCAGTGGTGAATGAGTTATCTCAGAATCGGGATAAATGGGTGGAATTTATGATGAAATTTGAACTTGGGCTGGAAGAGCCCCACCTCAACCGTGCGCGTAAAAGTGCAATGGTTATCGCGCTTTCCTATATTGCCGGAGGATTTGTACCGCTTATTCCTTACGTATTCACCCATACTCCGGAAGAAGGATTAATCTACTCTATCATAATTACCCTGATAGCACTGTTCGCCTTCGGATTTTTCAAAAGCAAAGCCACCGGCCAACCGCCTTTCACCGGTGCCCTGAAAACGATGTCCATCGGAGCCCTTGCCGCAGGCGCAGCATTTATCATAGCCAAATCCTTAGGAGGGGAACATTAATACAATACGCCCTCTATATTTTCATCATTCAAAAACCATGAAAACAGACCTTATTCTTCTGCATGGAGCACTTGGAAGCAGCGAAACATTTTCGCAGATTGTCCCTGAACTTGAAAAATATTTCAGGGTACACCGCATTAACTTCAGTGGACACGGAGGACGCAATTTTGAGCAAGCGTTTGGAATCCCTCAGTTTGTAGCGGAACTGAATGACTATGTCAGCACAAAGCAACTAAGCCATTTTTCTGTTTTGGGATACAGTATGGGCGGATATGTGGGTTTACTGTATGCGCTGGAAAATCCCGGTAAGGTAAACCGGATTTTGACGGTTGGAACCAAACTGCACTGGACTCCGGAGTTTGCAGAAACGCAAAAGAAAATGCTTAATCCTGAAAAAATTATGGAAAAAATTCCGGGTTATGCCGCAATACTTGACAAAAACCATCAACCTCAGGACTGGAAAATACTGATGAATAAAACGGCAGGCATGATGTATGATTTAGGGCAAAATCCGCTGGATTTATCGCTGTTTCAGACACTCGACTGTACAGTAATGATAGGGCTTGCAGAAATGGACAATCTCGTCACAGAAGAAGAATGCCTGAACCTCGTGTCCTTTCTCAAAAAAGGAGGTATGTCAAAAATCCCTGACTCAAAACATCCGTTTGAACAGGTGAACGCGGAAGCCCTTATGCAGTTGATTCATTCATTTTTTAAAGAAGAAAATTAACAAAAGGTATGCAAACCCAAAAGATAAAAGACAAAATCAAAGCAATTGCTGAAAATATATACGGCGAAGTGGTCTCTTACAGAAGGCACCTTCATTCACATCCGGAACTTTCCTTTGAAGAAAAAGAAACGGCACTTTATGTTCAGGCAAGGCTCACAGAATGGGGCATTCCTTTTCAAAAAGATTTCAGCGGACATGGAGTAGTGGGAATCATACAGGGAAAACCCGGCGGAAAGACGATTGCCCTGAGAGCCGATATGGATGCTTTGCCAGTACAGGAACTGAACGAAACGGAATACAAATCCCTCAATCCGGGCATTATGCATGCCTGTGGCCATGATGTACACACCTCTTCCCTATTGGGTACAGCCTACATTCTTCAGCAGTTAAAGGAAGAATGGGAGGGAAGCATAAAGCTGATTTTTCAGCCCGCAGAAGAAAAAGTACCCGGAGGCGCTTCCCTGATGATCAAAGACGGAGTACTTCACAATCCTAAAGTGGAAAGTATTTATGGTCAGCATGTTCAACCCTTTATCGATTGTGGAAAAATCGGAATAAGAGCCGGGAAATATATGGCTTCTGCCGACGAGTTATACCTTACCATCAAAGGCAAGGGCGGACATGGTGCTCAGCCTCAGCATTGCATTGACCCTATTATCATTGCAGCATCAGTACTTACCACGCTTCAGACCGTTATCAGCCGGAATGCCGACCCCAGAAGCCCTTCTGTACTCACTTTTGGCAAAATCGCCGGAGGCACTTTGAATAATATCATTCCTGACGAAGTATATCTCGAAGGAACTTTCCGGGCAATGAACGAGACCTGGCGTTTTAAAGCCCACGAAATTATGCGGAATATTATCACATCCGTTACAGAAAGTATGGGAGGCACCGCCGATTTCGAAATCCGAAAAGGGTATCCCGTTTTATTCAACGACGAAACATTAACCAACGCCACCCAAACCCTCATCGAAATGTATGCGGGAAAAGAAAACGTAATCCAGCTGGATTTATGGATGGCAGCAGAAGATTTTGCATTCTATACCCACGAGATACCCGGCTGTTTTTACCGCCTCGGCACCCGGAATACAGAAAGAGGAATCATTCACGGATTACATTCCGCAAAGTTTGATATAGACGAAGAGGCCCTGCGCTTATCCACCGGACTTATGGCGTGGATTGCAATCAATCAGGCCGCAGGCAAAGAAAACAGCGGGTTAATTTAGTTTTTCCAGAAAAGTAACCAGACTCGTAGTAGATTGTCCGCCTATCATTTCTCCTATTTTTACCCCTTTAGGAGAAAAAAACAACATTGTAGGGTAGGCTACTACCTGAAACTTTTCTATTAAATCCATCGCATCAAAGTCAGGCATTTCTGCTTCAAAGATGAGCGTTTTTTCTGTCAGAAGCGTAATTACTTCCGGGTCAGAAAAAGTTTGCTCCTTCATTCTGTCACAGGGAGGACAATGCTCTTTCGTAAAAAAAACGATGTAAGGCTTGTCTTCTGATAAAGCCTGAGAGGTCATCTGGTCAAAAGAACCTTTAAAAAAACGGATTTCGTCCTGAGAGAAAATACTATTGTAAGAGAGAAACAATACACAAAAAAACAGAGCATTATAAAATACCTTCATAGAAAAAACAATTAAAGATTACATTCTTCTATATAGAGCAAGTATAATGCCGAAACCCGGGTATATGTAATAAAAAAACAAAAAAAACCGACTTGTTGTAAGCCGGTTTTATGAAATGAAATATTTGAATCAATTTAATTTTTCCAGAAAAGTAATCAGACTTGTAACGGATTGGCCGCCTATCATTTCTCCTATTTTGAGCCCTCTTGGAGAAAAAACAAGCAGGGTTGGATAAGCAGTTACCTGAAATTTTTCTGCAAGGTCTATTGCATCGAATTCAGGCATTTCGGCTTCGTACATTAAGGTTTTTTCAGTAACTAATGTAACCACTTCCGGGTCGGCAAAAGTCTGCTCTTTCATTCTGTCACAGGGAGGACAATGCTCCTTCGTAAAAAAAACAATATAACATTTATTCTCAGAAGCAGCCGTAGCAGTCATTTGGTCAAAACTCCCTTTAAAAAAACGGATTTCCTCCTGAGCGGATACCGAATTGAAAGCCAATAAAAACAAACCCAAAATAAAGAGGTTGAGAAATCCTTTCATGCCATTTAAAATATTTTTATTTAAAAATCAGAGAAAAACGATAGTTCAAAAATCCCAGCCCAAAAGTAAGAAGTATTTGCATAAAAAAAAAGCCTGGTTTAAAAAAAACCAGACTTTTTTATTTTTTTTTGCTTTTCTACATGTTTGAGTTATTGAACACCTAAAGCTCTGAGCGTTTCGATGTCAAGACGTCCTACAGGAAGATTGTTATCTTTCTGGAATTTAGATAAAGCAGCACGGGTTTGAGGACCTAATACGTTATCGATAGGACCTGGATCATATCCCTTAGCTTTCAATGCATTTTGGATAGCGATGATTTTAGCAGGAGTTGTTTGAGTATCACACAATACTTCTCTCCACTCTGAAGTACCACCTCTTTTCACAAGCTGAGTTTTAGTTACAGTAGCATATTCAGCAGGAATGTCAACTTCAATTACCTGAGGAGCTTTAGTCTCTACAGTTTTAGTTAAAGTTTTGTATTCTGCAGGAACTGTTTCCTCTTTAGTGGTAGCAGGAGATTTAACTCTTTGCTTGGTGATAGTTTTGTATTCTGCAGGAACATCGATTTCTCTTGTAGTAGCAGCTGATTTCAATACTTGCTTGGTTACAGTTTTGTAAACAGCAGGAACTTGCTCTTCAACAACTCTTGCAGGAGTTTTTACCACTTGCTTGGTAACGGTTTTGTATTCCGCAGGAATAGTAACCAAACACATTACACGGCAATCATCAGGATTAGCGGAAAGACAGTTAGGATCTTTTTTACCTTTTTCCCATTTGTCATACGCTTCTCTTACCAATACTCTTTCTGTTACTGTTTCGTAAACAGGAGGAATAGTTGATTTCTTAACAGTAGCAGGCTTATCGATTACTTGCTCTGTTACAGTTTCGTACACTGCTGGAATCACTTCCAGACGCTTGCTTGCATCTTTCACAAGAATCTGCTCAGTTACAGTTTCATACACTGCAGGAATCGCTACCAAACGCTTAACCTCAGGCTTAGCTACGATTTGCTCAGATACTGAACCAAATTCTGCGGGGATTACTTGTACCTTCTTTGAAGCTTCTTTCACCAAGACTTGCTCAGTGACAGTTTTGTACTCATCAGGGATTAAACATTTTGCATAACATTTTCCTGGTTGCGCATTAGGTGGATAATCATCACCTTGTGCAAAAACTGAAGGAGTTACCGCTAATGTCAATGCCCCCATAAGCATTAAAGAGAGGGTTTTGTTTCTGGTCATAACTTTAATAAACATTTAATTGAGTGACTGAATAAAATTACTTTTTAGAAAAACTACACTTTTATGTAAGTTTGGTGCAAATCTATGAGAGTTTTGTGAATTGTCCAAATAAATTTATAAACTTTTTTAAATATTTTTTCAAAGTTTATCATTTGGAGGATTTACACTCTTTAGACGCAAAAAAAACCAGGGGTCATTATTTATTTAAAACTTTTTATGACCTTCTGTCCCTGCGATTCGTTGCCTGTGACTTCTTTTGCTGCTCTGTCAGTTCTTTTTGTTTTTTCTGCTGATTTTCGAGCCAGTTTTGCATTCTGCTTTTGTTCTTTCCGCTTTTGGTTCTTGTATGCGTAGCCTCTATCAGCTGTGCTTCCAGTTTTTGGTCATCAATAAAATAACGGAAAATCTGGGTTTGGCTGATTGCCAGGATATTTGAAACGAAGTAATACCAGCTAAGACCTGAAGCATAATTATTCAGGAAGAACAATAAGAAAAACGGCATGATATACATTATAATCTTCATCTGCATTTTCATGGCAGGATTATCCGAACCCGGCTGAGAACTTTGATTATAATAGGTATATAAGAAAGTAGATAAAGCCATCAGAATCGTAAACAAACTTACGTGATTGCCATACGCAGGAATGCTGAAGGGCAAAGTAAGGATGGAATCATAACTGGATAAATCCGTGGCCCATAAAAAGGACTGATGTCTCAACTCTACTGCCTGAGGGAAGAAAAAGAACATCGAGATAATAATCGGATACTGTAAAAGCATGGGAATACAGCCACCAAAGGGACTTACCCCCATTTTATTATAGATTGCCATTTTCTCCATCTGTAGTTTCTGCGGGTCATCCTTGAATTTCTCGTCTATTTCCTTCATTTCCGGCATCTGATTCAATACCTTGAGTTTGGCCATAGACATAAAACTCTTGTAGGTCATAGGAAAAACCACCATCTTTATAAGAATCCCAAAAATCAGAATGATTAATCCGTAGCTGATATTCATTCTTTCCAATTTTTTGAAAATCCAGATTGCTACCCTGTTGATGTATTTTACAGGACCCCATCCTAAATCCGGCTGACGGTTCATGTCCATTCCGTATGATTTCAGCGTATTGTATTCGAGCGGGCCGGCATATATCGTAAATCCTGTTTTAATATCATTGGTTCTGCTGAAGTCAACGGATAATTTGGACTCCATGACTTTATTGATTTTTTCGTCGGCTTCAGGAGTATTGAACTTGAATGAACCTTTATGAAAGCCATTGTCCGCAATCAGGGTATTGCTAAAAAACTGGGAACGGTAAGCCACCCATTTTACACTCCCTGAGGGACTTTCTTCATCACTGTTTTTAACCCCCATTTTATTTACCCCATCCACCAGGTTATAAATGATAGTGGTTTTTTGTCTTTGGGGGTCAAGCGCCTTTTCTGTACTGGGCAGTACGGATTTCCACTCCAGGCCGTAGAAGCTGTTTTTTAAATCGTTTTGCAGTCCGGAAAGGCGAAAGTAATATCTTAAATCATATTTATCTCCTTTGAGAACGTAGATTTTATCAATAAAACGGGCAGAATCAATTTTTGCCCTGAGGGTAACCATGACAGAATCTTTCCCTGATACTGACGAAGGAACCGTCCCGACCGGTGTAAAATACAACTCATCGGTACGAACTCCTCTGTTTTGAAATACAAATTCTTCAAAAAACCGGTTATCCGGATGAGGCGCAATGATGGGAAGGGGTTTATTATTCTGATCTGTATGATTGTTCAGGGTAAGCGATTCGATACTTCCTCCTTTTTGCTGAAAAGTAGCCGTCAGGATATCTGTTTTCACCGTATGTGTTTTGGACTCGCCACGCGTCAGGGCACCCAGGTCACCATATAATACACCGGCAACGGAATCCTTGTTTACCGGAGTCTCAGTTACCTCCTGCTTTTGAGAATCAATTACTGCGGTTTCCTTATTTTTTTCAGGCTGAGGATTAACCTTGGGCTTTGCCGGATTAAAAAACACGTACCAACCCAGTAGGATCAGCATTATAAGTAAAAAACCTGTCGTTGAATTCCTGTCCATGAAGATGAATAATAAATTTTACAGTTTGTCGTTACCGGTAATCGTTCATTACCGTAAAACGGGCGCAAAGATAAATAAATTTAACGGTTAAATCAGTAGGTTAAAGCAAAAGATTTTTTAACTTTGAATTTTATAATGATAATCTGAAAAATATGCTTCAAATTTATACCAAATCCCAGCTTGCGCTCAGAAATGGAAGTGACAGAGAGGAGTTGTGGATTGCTTACAAAGGGTTGATTTATGATGTAGGAACAAGCAGGCACTGGAAAAAAGGAATGCATTACGGGCATTGGGCAGGACAGGACCTTACAGAAGAATTAAAGGACGCACCCCACGCCGAGGAGGTATTTCTTCGTTATCCTGTTGTAGGAAAGTTAGGGTAATGAATACAAAGAATGCGGTCATTTTTTTTGTATTCCTTTTTTACACTATATCTCTTATCTTTGTCCCGGTTTTTAAACGTATCGAATAAATCCAATGAAAAAAAATAAAGCGGTTCTCTCTTTTATTCTGACTGTTTTTTTCTGTATTATATATTATAATATATCAGGGCAAACCGCCACTGTAAAAGGGAAAATCGTGGACTCTCAGAATAAGCCTATTTCTGACGTGGTCGTTCAGCAGGAAGGCACTTCCATTTCTACCCTTTCAGGAGAAAAAGGCGAATATTCTCTTACAATTCCGGTAAGCACTCCTAAAATCATCAAAATCAGTTTTAATATCGCTACTTACGAGATGTCGGTACTGGAGCTGGAAATCAAAAATGGCTATGTATATGACCAGCCGGTGAAACTCAGGAGCCTCACTTCTGAAGAAATTATCATTAAAGATAAAAAAACGAATCGCCCCCAAATGCAGGTGATTCCTATCAATATCGAAGAAGTAACGAAAATTCCAACGGTGAATCCGTCGGTTGAGGGCTTGCTCCTTTCTCAGCCTGGCGTCTCTAATAATAGTGAGTTTTCTTCTCAGTACAGAGTAAGGGGCGGAAATTTTGACGAAAATCTCGTGTATGTAAATGGAATCGAAGTATATCGCCCTTTTCTGGTGCGTTCGGGTCAGATGGAAGGATTGGGCTTCGCAAACCGGAATATGACGGAGAATATCGCTTTCAGTACGGGAGGGTTTCCGGCTCAGTACGGGGATAAAATGTCTTCTGTTCTGGATATTACTTATCGTACGCCTAAGTCATTCAGAGGGTCGGCGGAAATCGGTGCGATTACCAATTCCCTTCATCTCGAAGGAGTCAGTAAAAATAAAAAAAATCCGGAAGCCCCCGGTAAATTCACCTACCTGCTGGGAGCCCGGTTTTTCACCCTTACCTATTTACTCAATAGCTTAGAGGTAAGGGGAAACTACCGCCCTTATTTTGCGGATGTACAGGGTATGTTTACCTACACCCCAAAAAGAGAATACAAATCCGAAAAAATTATCACCCTGAAAGACGGTAAACAGGATACTATTTTTTATCCGCTGGAGAAATGGAAATATACGGCTTTTTTTACGGGTGCTAAAAATCAGTATAAATTTACGCCTACTTACGGAGAATCCAGTTTTGGTACCGTTCAGCAAGCCTACCGTTTGCTTACGGCTTTTGAAGGGCTGGAGGTAACGGGATACACCACTTTTTCCGGCTCACTTGTCGCAGAAAACCGGCCTAATACCCGCTGGAAAATGCAGCATATCCTCTCTTCTTTCCGCACGGAAGAATCTGAAAAGTTTGATGTGGAAGGAGGCTATCGCCTGAGTGAGTTAAATACCAACTTTGGCTCGGAGGAGTTCGGAAATGAAAGTTTTACCCTGGGAACAGGCTCTATTTTCAGGCATGGCAGAAATTACCTCACCGTTACTGTCCTTGCGGCAGAAACCAAAGGGGAATGGACCAATAAAAATCAGTATAACCATAAAATTTTCTGGGGAGGAAAATATGAACATCATTTTGTAACAGATGAACTCAAAGAGTATAATCTCTACGATTCTGCTCAATACATCATTGATCCCAAAAGTCAGTTTGATGTAACGGAATACCTCAAGGGTACTACGACTTTTGGCAGGAATATTCTGCGGTTTTATCTTCAGGAAGAATGGCTCTGGGGTAAAAATCAGGCGGCTTCTCTTACATACGGACTGCGGATGACTTACGACGACAAGATTAAGCTACTTATGCCGTCTCCGAGAGCGCAGTTTTCCTATGATTTCGGGAAAATCAACCCTGCAAAGCAACTTCGCATCCGGCTTGCAACAGGGGTATATCATCAGCCTCCTTTCTACCGGGAGTTTCGCCGTCATGATGGTTCGCTGAATACGAATCTAACGCCTCAAACCTCTATTCACCTGATTTCGGGGCTGGATTATACTTTTAATGCGTGGGGCAGGGATTTTATTTTGTATTCGGAGGCTTATTATAAATACCTTTATAATATTATTCCTTATGAAGTGCAAAACGTAAGAATCCGTTATTATCCTGACTATCAACTGCCGGGGTATGCTTATGGCTTAGACGCAAGGTTAAGCGGGGAATTTATTAAGGGAGTGGATTCATGGATTAGTGCTTCTTATCTCAAAACGCAGGAAAGAAAAAGCGATACGATTCCAACGATGATTGCCCGCCCTGCGGATCAGCGGTTTACGCTGAGTATGTTTTTTCAGGATGAATTGCCCATCAATCCTACTTACAAGGTACATCTTAATTATGTATTTGGGTCAGGGACAAGGGCGGGTGTTCCCAGAAATTTCCTGAATCGTACGGTTCTTGGATATCCTTCTTATAATCGGGTGGATATTGGTTTTAGTAAAATGATTATTTACAAAACCTCTGATCAACTTAGAGATAAGAAACATGCGGTCTCTTCTCTTTGGGCTACGCTTGAGATTTTTAATCTCTTTGGAAGGTTTAATACGGTCGGATATGAGTGGGTAAAAGACCTTGACAACCGGTGGTTTGCGGTTCCGCAGCATCTTTCTGCAAGGCTTATTAACCTCAGAGCAGTCATTCACTTCAGATAGTTTACGTGCAATGGAAAATACAGGAAGAAAAGTCATTTTATATATCGCAATGAGCCTTGACGGATACATTGCCACTCCGGATGGGAACCTGGATTTTTTGTCTGTCGTGGAAAAAGAAGGGGAAGATTATGGGTATGCTACTTTTACAGATAGTGTGGATACGGTGATTCTTGGCAGAAAAACCTACGACAAAATCGTATCAATGGGAGTAGCGTCTTATCATCCGGATAAGAGGGTTTATGTGCTGACTCGTACGCCCAGAGAAGGTACGCTCAATGTACAATTTTATACTGAAGGGGTGAAAACGTTATTGAAAACTCTCCTTCAACAAAAAGGGGCGAATATTTATTGTGATGGCGGGGCTGAAACGGTGAGGCTTTTACTCGATGAAAACTTGATGGATGAGATGATTATTTCTGTAATCCCTGTGCTCCTGGGAGGTGGAATTTCCTTATTTTCGAAGGGGGGAGGCCACCATCATTTGCAGCTTATCGAAAGTAGGTCTTTTGAAAGGGGATTGGTGCAGCTTCGCTATCGGGTAGAGAAAAGGGGGATAAATTCCGTGCTCCCTACCGCTGAATAACAAACTTACCTGTTTCATGTCTTGTGTGTTTTAGGTTTTCCACCCGCCAAATATACATTCCTTCGGGGAGATTTGCAAGGCTTAGCGTTTCTTTTTCCGACCTTAGTTCCCTGCTCAGCAGCAACCGATTACCCTGCTACTCTTTTATAATTTCCGCTAATTCTGCTTCGCTAATCTCAAAAAAAGCAGCTACATTCGCTTGGCTTTCCCCTTCGGATAACATTTTTAGGATTAGTTTTCTTTGCTTCTGGAAAAGATGTTCCTTTTGCCTGCGTTCTTCTTCTTTTTGCCTGCGTTCTTCTTCTTTTTGTCTGCGTTCTTCTTCGGCTATTTTTTGGTTTTCCTCTTTTTGTCTGCGTTCTTCTTCGGCTATTTCCTGTGCTTCGGTTAGCAGGGGAATGTATTTTTTTTCGGCGTCGAGGATTCCTTCGTCGTAGGCGGTTTCTACTACGCCCCGGATTTCGAGGTATTGCATACGGCTTAGCTGATAGGTCTGAAATTCCGGCTCGGATAAGGCGGCTATTTCTGCGATTTTCAACCCTTTGATGAAGATTTTGTCGCTTTTGAATATTTGTGGGATTTGTTCCATTTCTTCGAGGTGTTTCAGGTAATACAACCACTGTTCTTTCCGGTCTGAAAGTTCCGTTTCGGCTTTCTGGAAAACGGGGAGTTGTACGTATTTGAGAAAGAGTTT
>JAIBAH010000158.1 GCA_019695295.1 Bacteroidia bacterium
ATTTATCAAGGAGGTAAAAAGAATCAATCCGGAAACGGAAATTATCATATATGTATATAGCCCTGTTCCCACAGAAGGCTCTGAACTGTATGAGCAGGTCAAAAAAGCGGGATTTCATTTCCCTGAAAACCTTGCTGACTGGCTTGACCCTGCCTGGGAAAAATTTGACCTGAGAAAAAACCCGCTTACGCCCTGGCTTACGCCTGAAATGGTGGACAAAATCAAAAACTTCGAAACGGTACTGAACGGGTATTACCCAACGGCTTCTGATATTAAATTATCGGGTTTTCAGAAAAAAATCCTGAGAGGATTATCGGGTTACCGTTATCAGCATAATTTCTTTTCTTTTCCGTACGAAATAAAGCTGCTGCATAAAATATGGAAATACCGTCAGCCCGAAATACAGGGATTTGAAATGCTCTGAAAATGATTCGTTTCCTCATTCATTATGGTTTACATTTTGTGGCACCGGCAGGAATAGCGTATGGTTTTGGCTATGAAAAAGGGAAGAAGTTATACCTCATTTTTCTGGCTTCCATGCTCATTGACCTGGACCACCTCCTTGCAAACCCTGTATTTGATCCCAAAAGATGTAGCATTGGTTTTCATCCTTTGCATACATTACCTGCGGCTTTGATTTACTCACTCATGCTTTTTCACCCCCGGTTAAGGTGGTGGGGGATTGCGTTTTTGTTTCATCTTCTGACCGATTCGGCAGATTGCTTTATGATGCTCAATTGGCCTTGAAGGGAATCTCCAAAGCTTTCAGTTTTTCTATTTTTATAAAATTAATTTCGGTACGGGAACCTTCCGTAACCAAATCCTCTTCCTCCCAGTCAACATTCAGATAGGTAATACCGCTCTGACGAATTGTAACCTCTTTAGAGGCCATAGATTCATATATCAGGTACTGATCAATAGGGAGATTGCCGTTGATTCTTAACTCAGAAGCCACTACTACCTGAAAAGAAGACACCTCTTTGAGAGAATGCAATACGTATCCGTTGAAATCCATTCTGGCAAAAGGGGGTAAATGAAATGCATAAAAACCTTGCCGCTCCCCAATAAAATGCACCTTTACTAACCGCCTGACTTTCCCCTCTTCCCTGCCTGTTTCATTATCTACGTAAGTAAGTCCGGAAATACAACTTTTAGTCCAGGGCTTGCGGGCATTCAGTATTCCGTTTTCGGGGAGCTTATCTTCCGCAAAAGCCGGTATCAGCACCCATACCGGAAACTTTTCCGGATTCCGGATTGTCATATTGACAATATTGAAATTCAGGTTTTTTTCCCCCGGACGGGTTTCTGTACGATAAGCCGATACAAGCGGCATTTCTACCCCTCTTACATTATCCTGAGCAAAAACAAAATTCATAAAAAACAGAACCAGACAAGAGCCGGTGGCTAAAAAATGGTTGATTCGAGAGTACATAAGGTTGATTATAATAAATTTCCGAAACAAAGGTATAAAACTTATCAGTACTTTCCAATTTTTTATATATAATAATTAAAAAAAATTCATTTTAAGGAATTATTCTATCTGAATATTTATTTAGCTTATTACAACAGGGAGGAAAACTCCGTTTACCTGACAATAACCGGAAACCCCTGCATTACTCCGTTAATCTGTACGTTGCAAAAATACAGACCTTCACTGTAAGGACGACTATTCCAAAGCAGAGAGATTGCCCCTTCTTTTTCCTGCACAGGCATCAGTGTTTCTATTGTCCTTCCGTTGGAATCTGTAATATACACTTTGACATTTGCCGCCGATTTAAGAGAGAAAGTAATATGCATTTTTCCTCTTGCGGGATTGGGATAGGCCTTAAACTCAGAGAGTAATGTAACCGGATGAATATTAGTAATCTGACCGCTTTTTTTCAGATACACCTCGAATATTCTGGGAGAAGCAAAACTTTCGGACTCACTTCCCTTAAAAATATTTTTACGGGGCGATTCTATCCCTCCCCAAATATGCCCTATAAGTACTTTAGTGGTATCGAGTGCATTCAGCCGAAGGATTCCGTTGCTTCTGAAAATACTGCTTTCCAGCGGAATAAATTCTGCATTGCTTCCTATAAAGCCAGGCATTTGCAAAGGCAGGCTCATCTCAAAAGTTGCATTATTATAATGTGTAATTCTGCTGATGGTTCTTACAAATGGAACAAGGGTATCTTCCACCCACAAATTGGGATTGAGACTGTCAGGATAATACTGACCGATTCCCCCAAAAAATACGGTATGCATCGCATTATTCACCGAATCATATACCGGTAAACGGGCGGTATGATAT
The DNA here is from genome assembly GCA_019695295.1 of Bacteroidia bacterium. GTDB lineage: Bacteria > Bacteroidota > Bacteroidia > J057 > J057 > JAAFHL01. The sequence goes on from JAIBAH010000158.1 coordinate 2,294, forward strand.
TGATTCAGTTTTTGCTGAAAAGTGTTATTGACTGTATATCCGGAAGGGGTGATATCTACAGAATTCAGGTAGGGAATATCTCTCTGAGGTTGAAAAACCCCCGTAAATCCCCTGAGTCCCTCTGTGCCATCCGGAAAAATCTGAGGAGACAAATTAAAGTCCCTCCTTCTGAAGTTGGCCGAATCAGTAATTGCACTGTAATTGGAGAGAGAAAGCGTGACACCGTCATCCACTATTTCAAATTTTCGGATTTGATAGCTGTAAGTCTGCGTAAAAGTAGGTCCGTTCGTATGATTGTATCTTCCTTTAAAGTTATGCCCCCAAACCAGATAGTACGTATCCCCCAGTTTCGCAAGCTGCCCTCCGGTAACTGCAAGCGCAGAATCCGTAATCTGACGAAAATAGGGAGTGATATCCATTTGGTTTTTGATAGCCTGTATCAGTCCCGGCACCTGAATCGCCGTCATTTTCGGAAAAGTCACAAAATCGCTGTCGGGAGTACTCCAGCCGTATCCACCGATAAAGTACAGATAATCTCCGGATTGATGATACTCCATATTGGAAGAAGTAATATGTTCTCTCACAGAGTCCGGCAATACAATTGCGTCTGAAGCCCAGAATTGCTGTGTGTTTACATCAATTACCGTAAGAGTGTTATTCTGAGTATAGATCGGGAAAGCCGTAGGAGGAAGATAGGCATGAAGCCCATTGAGCCTGCCACCGGCAATCAGCCACTGTGATTGATGTTGAGCAAAGGCATAGGAGTGCATACCTTCCAGACCCGGAATCTGAGTTTCTTCAAGAAAAACGTCGAAATCGTCCGGCTGAGCACAGGACAGAAATACTGAAAACAACATTCCTGCCACTAAAAGTAATTTTTTCATTGATTTTATTCCCGCAAATTTTATAAAAACTGGAAAAACAGAATATTCCGTCTGATTCTTGATTTTTTACTCTCCCGAAGGTAGTTTCTGCATAATCTTCAATAAGGAAGAAAGCTTGTCTTTCAGGTCTTTCCGGTCAATGATAAAATCCAGAAAACCATGCTCTAACAGGAATTCAGACCTTTGAAAACCCTCCGGAAGGTTCTGTCCGATAGTTTCCTTTATGACCCGGGGTCCGGCAAAACCAATCAGTGCATTGGGCTCTGCAATATTTAAATCCCCCAGCATTGCATAACTTGCTGTTACTCCACCGGTTGTAGGGTCAGTCATAAGAGAAATATAAGGCAGTCCGTTTTGGCTGAGCAATGCAAGATTGGCGCTGATTTTGGCCATTTGCATCAAACTTAAAGCACCTTCCATCATTCTCGCCCCTCCACTTCTTGAAATAATGAGCAGCGGAAAGCGGTTTTCTATACAAAATTTCACAGCATTACAGATTTTTTCACCCACGACACTTCCCATGCTTCCTCCGATAAAGGAAAAGTCCATACAGACAACGACCAAATCCAAACCGTTGCTTTTTCCATGTGCTGTCCTTACGGCATCTTTCAGTTTTGTTTTTTTAATGGAATCGATCAGCCTGTCCGGATAAGCCTTGGTATCTTTAAATTCAAGAGGGTCCGCCGAAATCATATTGGCATCCATCTCCGTAAACTCATTCTCATCAAAGAGGATTTCAAAATACTCCCTGCTTCCTATCTGAAGGTGATGATTACAAGTAGTACAAACATAGGCATTCTTATGAATCGTTTTGGTGGAAATAGCTGTTTTACAACCCGGGCACTGAGTCCAGATTCCGTCAGGCACCTCTTTTTTCTCGCTCGTAGGGGTAAGGATATTCTCTGAAATTCTTTTATACCAACTCATATTATATTTTTAGTTTAGTAAAATCAAGTTTATCAAAAAAATGAACACACAAATTTAGAAAGAATTTTAATACCCGCAAGTGTTTTTATTGAATTTCCTGACTTTAATGCCAAAAAAAATTAAAATCCCGGCAATAAACAGCGTTTCTTACTGTTGCAAATTATAGCGTTTACTCACTCAAATCCTACGTTCGTTAACAGACATGGCACTTTCATCACTTTTCCTGTAATTCATACTTTCAGTTTATTTACCTTTGTAAAAATTTTTAAGAGAGAAACTTACACTTTACAATAGAGAGAAAAACTTCAGAGAAACAAACAGAATAACCCAACTGGCCAATTATTATTTAGAGAAAAACATAAGTGAATTCCGGGAGGGGTTCACTTTTTGTTTTTCAGGTGAAATTATATAGGGATTGCATAAATGAAGTATTTTCACCTCAGGTAAACAGAATCTTCAAAAAAACCTGTATTTTTACAGCCAAAATCTACGCAATGGCTCATACCGTTCTCCTGATAACGCCCCCTTTCACCCAGCTGAATACTCCGTATCCGGCCACTGCCTACCTGAAAGGATTTCTGAATACCAAAAACATAGCTTGTTTTCAGGCGGATTTAGGAATTGAGGTAATTCTCCGGCTTTTTTCCCGGGAAGGATTAACCCGCTTATTTGAGGAATCAGAGAGAGCCCAATCAGGTTTTTCTGATAATGCAGCCCGTATTTTCAGCCTGAAAGAGATTTATATTCAATCGATTGATTCCGTAATTCATTTCTTACAGGGGAAAAATCCTTCTTATGCCCATTTGATTGTACAGGAAGATTACCTGCCTGAGGCAGGAAGGTTTCAGCAGAAAACCGATATGGAATGGGCTTTCGGAACGCTCGGGATAATGGATAAAGCCAAACATCTTGCTACTTTATATCTGGAAGATTTGTCAGATTTTATTCAGGAAACGACCGACAAACACTTTGGTTTTAGCCGGTATGCTGAAAAACTTGGTCGCTCTGCCAACAGTTTTGATGAGTTATATGAAGTCCTTCAGGGAGATTTTTCCTTTACCGATAAAATTCTGCTGGAAATTCTGAAAGAAAAAATGAGCCAGGTTCAACCTGATCTTGTAGGGTTTTCTGTTCCTTTTCCGGGCAATCTTTATAGTGCATTCCGTTGTACTCAGTGGATTAAAGCGCATTATCCGGAGGTTATTACGGTAATGGGTGGGGGATTTCCCAATACAGAACTCCGGTCCGTATCCGATTCCCGTGTTTTTCAGTTCTTTGATTTTATCACCCTCGATGACGGAGAAGCCCCTTTCGAGCATCTGATTGAGTATATTCAGGGGAAAAGAAAGCAGGAAGAGTTGAAGAGGACTTTCGGACTCAAAGAAGGGGTAGTGACCTATTTTAATAACAGTACCTCCCAGGATTACAAGCAGTCTGAAACCGGAACGCCTGACTATAGTGATTTGCTCCTTGACCAATATATTTCTGTACTGGAAGTGGCCAATCCGATGCACCGTTTATGGAGTGACGGCAGATGGAACAAACTCACAATGGCGCACGGTTGCTATTGGGGTAAATGTACTTTTTGTGATATCTCTCTGGATTATATCAAAGTGTATGAGCCTGTCGCCGCGAAGCTTCTGTGTGACCGGATGGAAACCCTCATACAGCAAACCGGAAATACCGGATTTCATTTTGTGGATGAAGCGGCCCCGCCGGCATTAATGCGTGAACTTGCACTCGAAATACTCAGAAGAAAACTCGTCGTTAGCTGGTGGACCAATATCCGGTTTGAGAAAAACTTTTCACAGGATTTATGCCTTTTACTCAAGGCTTCGGGCTGCATTGCCGTTTCCGGCGGCCTTGAAGTGGCTTCTGACCGGCTGCTTGCCCTGATTGAGAAAGGGGTCACAGTATCACAGGTTGCTCAGGTTACCCGCAATTTTACAGAAGCGGGCATCATGGTACACGCCTATCTGATGTATGGCTTCCCAACCCAGACAGACCAGGAAACCATTGATTCCCTGGAAATGGTAAGGCAAATGTTTGAAGAAGGAGTACTTCAGTCAGGATTCTGGCATCAGTTTGCTCTTACGGCTCACAGTCCCGCAGGAATGTATCCTGAGAAGTTCAGTATCCTCCCGGAAAAAACCGGAACAACAGGCTTTGCAATCAATGACCTCGTCTATACCGACCCAAAAGGAGGCAATCACGAAAAATTCAGCTTCGGGCTGAAAAAATCGCTCTTTAATTATATGCATGGAATCGGAATGGATTTCCCGCTTCAGCAATGGTTTGACTTCAAAGTACCCAAAACTACAGTTCCTAAAAATTATATAGAAAATTGCCTGAATGAATTTCCTTTCATTGAAATGAAGCCTTCTTCTAAAATTGTATGGCTGGGAGAAAAACCCCGGATTAAAACGGTAATTCAACAAAAAAAAGGCAAAGAAGTCAGGCTTTCGGAGTTCACTTTTCATAAAAAGAAAGGATTTTTTACGGTTTCTCTCCCTGTGGAATATGCAGACTGGCTTTCGGAAATGCTGACGCTTGCCTCCGTCTGTCAACCCAAAACGCTTCAGTATGGCACGCTTAAAGCCCATTTTGAAGCTTCCGGGCTCAGTGGCTTTGAACTTTTCTGGTATGGAAAACCGATTCAGGAACTGAAAGAAAGCGGCTTATTGTTAATTTTATAATCATTTATCCATTTTTTCACCCGTTTATCCAAATCCTATGCATCCCTACCCTACTTTTAAAGATGCGCTTACCTTCTGGCTCAAACTGGGTTTCATCAGTTTTGGCGGACCTGCCGGTCAGATTGCTATCATGCACGAATTTCTGGTTGAAAAAAAGAAATGGATTCAGGAAAGTGATTTTCTGCATGCGTTAAATTACTGTATGCTTTTGCCCGGGCCTGAGGCTCAGCAACTTGCTACTTATATCGGATGGAAACTACATGGAACCAAGGGAGGACTTGCCGCCGGGATTTTATTTGTGTTACCTTCTGTATTTATTTTAATGGGGCTATCCATAGTGTATGTGTCGTTCGGGAACCTGCCCTGGGTCTCTGCTGCTTTTCTGGGCTTAAAGCCTGCAGTCATTGCGATTATCATACTTTCTCTCCTCAAAATCGGAAAAAAATCGCTTCTCAGCCCGCTCCACATTTTATTTGCGTGCGTTTCTTTTGTAGCGATATTTTATTTCAATATTTCTTTTCCGGTGATAATTATTGGGACAATGTTTCTTTCCTGGATGATAAACCGCTTTTTGCCCGACCTTTCGCTTCTGCAATCCACCGGAACGAAATCAAAAAATACTAAAACCCCTCCCGTTTCACCCAACGTAAAAAAAACAGTCCCTTTACCGGGCTCACATCTTTGGATTTTTTTTAGACAAACCGGAATTTTTATCATATTATGGGTTATTCCTTTCCTTTTATTCTCTTTCCGGAGTACGGATTTTCCCTTTTGGAAAAACCTGATTCTGTTTTTTAGCAAAGCCGCATGGGTCACATTTGGCGGTGCTTATGCCGTTTTACCCTACGTATCTCAGGTCAGTGTAAACCAAATGCAGTGGCTTTCGGGCGCGGAAATGCTTGACGGACTTGCATTAGGCGAAACGACTCCCGGGCCGCTCATTATGGTACTTGCGTATGTGGGTTTTATGGCCGGATATCATCACCACGGAAATTCGGTTGGAATGGGGGCTTTGGGTTTACTCGTTACCACATATTACACTTTTCTTCCCTGTTTTTACTTTATTTTTGCAGGTGCTTCCCTGATAGAACAAACTCAGGAGAATCCTGCAATAAAAAAAATTCTGCTTTTTGTAAATGCCTCGGTTACCGGTGGGATATTAAGCCTTTGTATTCATTTAAGTATTCCGGTGCTTTTCAGGGGGCAAACTGATTTTCAGCATTTTTCGTTTCCGGCTTTTTTCTGGGTTTTGCTTTCGCTGTTTGTTTTAAACCGGTTTAAAGATAAACTCATTTTATGGATTGGAGTAAGTATTTTGTATGGCTTGGTGATTTGGGGTTTAACCCAAGTTGCAGCAAGCCCGCTATAAATTGTTAAATTTTAGTTAAAAAATTGTTAAAAATGAGGTATTTTAACGGAAAAATGGGAGAAAATAGTTGAAATATGGGGAAAATGGAGCTCAACGG
>JAIBAH010000159.1 GCA_019695295.1 Bacteroidia bacterium
ATGAATGTGGGGGGTGAATTCTGCTACGAAGATGACAGGGCTACGCCCCTGAATTTTGAGAATAAGTAGTTGGCCCTAAAAAACTGATATAAAAGGAGGTTCTAAAGAAGCAAGTCCTATAAGGTTTCAAAAACCTTATAGGACTCATAATGAACGAAGCCAGAATCTTAATGTAATTTTAAGTAACTGACTATAAAAAACCCTGATACAAATTGTTTCTTGAAAACAATATGATTTACAGAATTTCATCCTATAATGCTGAATGTCGGTTTTCTTTTGTCCACTTACTTAAGAGGCAAGTCGGGAGACTTGCATTTATAAGTTTCGTTAAGTGACGCCTTCGGCTTAACACTTAACGAAACGGGGGGGAGAATTGCATTGATAAGTTCCGTTAAGTGACGCCTGCGGCTAAATACTTGACAGAAGGGCGGGGAAGGCGAGTTATTTCGGTTTTCTTTTTTTATAGGTTATTTTTGGTTGGCCGGCAGCTAAAGCAGCCGGGAATTGAGGGGTTTTCCTGTTCATTATGATGGGGAAAAGTCATGTAGACTTCCTTTTATAATTACCCGCAAGTCACCCTTCGGAAGACTTGCGGGAACGGGTGGGAACCGGGAGGCCTGTGGGGGGATTAGAGTTTTATGATCTCCTTTATTAATTCTTTTCGGGCATAAAAAGCTCTACTTGTTGATCCGTGTCCTGCTCCTTTTGTTCTTGCTTGTATCCACTTTCCGTATTTACCGCTTAACGCGCCAAAGCCATCTATTTTTGATTTATTTCTTATAAACTCATAGTCTGCTTCGATTTCCCTTATCAAAGTTTCGCTTTCTAAAAAATCAAATGATTGGACTTGCAGTAGTTCAGATTTTGCATTGTGTCTCCCGTTCCATGAAACTGCGCAAAAAACCAATGATTTCAACTTTTCCCAACAATGACTTTTAAAGAATGGCGTTTCCGATAGAACGTTGGGGTTTATCATCGTTATTGCAAAAGTTTCTTTGGGTCGCCATTGACCTTTCACATTATAAAATGCTGTTGATTTTAATTCGAAACCAAGCCCGTTAGGTGCTTGTTTATTATCGTTTGAAAGGCCGGCCAAATATTCAAGTGTCAAGCCTTTCCAGCCTTTATTTTGCTTGCCGTTAAGGTAAGTCGTTACTCCATATTGTTTTGCAAGTTCTGATAAATCTTGTCCGATATATTTTTCTAAATTTTTGACTGCTACTACTCTTGTTACCATTTTTAAATTTTTTTTAACATAAAAACCGTCTTTTCAAATTGGGGGATAAGGATATTTAATTCTAAATTTCTTGGAACTTTGAAGGTTTCTGTATATTTTAAATACCCTTTTTTACTCATTAAAACTATTGAGTCATAACCTAAACTTAATGCAGCTTCTTTCATTTTTTTATCTAGTTCAAATCTTTCTACAGTAGAAATTAAATTCTCAGATAATATTTCCCCAAATAATGATAATTCAATAAAATCATTATCGCCAACAAGAGGAGATGTAATTATTACTTTAAAAGAAGTATCTAATGGTCTGCCATAAAATTCAGCTTCTTTGAACGATGAAGCAAAAAACAAACCACGAGCATTTATATCTTCTAATGAGGGTAAAGAAGTTCTCCACCAATCTTTTTTATTGATGTAAGATATTAGTTTATCGTTTTTACTTTGTTTCATAAAAAAGATTAGGTTTTTTAATGAAATCCTCGTAACGTTTTATTGTCAAATCAATGTATTCTCTATTCAAATCGCAACCAATATATTTTCTATTCCCAATAATTGTTGAAGCTATACCTGTTGTACCGCCACCATTAAATGGGTCAAAGATGATATCACCGGGTTTTGTTGATGCTTTTACAATTCTTTTTAATAGTGCTAATGGCTTTTGAGTTGGGTGTTTACCAAATAATTTCTCACTCGGTGGCGGTGTTGGAATGCTCCAAACGCTTCGCATTTGTAAGTCTTGTTTTTTGATATTATCTTCAGGAAATCTACCATTTTTCATAGCTTCATAGTCAAAATAATGTTTTGCTTTTTTGTCTTTTCTTGCCCATAAAACGGTTTCATGACTAGCTGTAAAAAACCTACAACTCAAGTTTGGGGATGCGTTGGGTTTGAACCATGAAATGTCGTTAAGTAAATGAAAATTTAATTTTTGTAGCAAAAATCCACATTGATAAATTGAATGGTAAGTTCCACTAATCCAAATTGTTCCTTCTGGTTTTAAAATTCTTCTGCATTCTTTTATCCAAGTTTCGTGAAATTCTATATCGTTTTGAAAGCCATTTGATTTATCCCACCTGCCTTTATTTACACTTACCATTCTTCCATTTTGACAAGTAAATCCGTCATTTGAAAGCATATAAGGGGGATCTGCAAAAATCATATCAATGTAATTATCCGGGAATCTGCTCATCACTTCCAAACTATCGTCATTATATAATGCAAAATTTTCTGTCTTATAAGCTGGTTTTATATTTCGTTGAACTCCATTTTTTGAAATGTAGTCAAGAATGTCCTCCATGCTAAAATCTTCTGTAAGTTTATCTTCCATTTTTTATATGTAATATTTTTTTTTCAAAATTAATAAAAGATTTGTAAGTTTTGATACTGTCAATCTTTTGTATGATGAGGGCTTTGATTGAACATAAAACCCCAAAATTGTACACTTCATTATTATATCACCACAAATATAGATACTTTCTCTCTAAACAGCAAAAGTTGAGTAATTAATTGTTAAGTATTCAGAATGTCGCCACTTAATGAAACGGATGGCCTTCATCTTATCACCTCACCTCCCATAAAATCGTATTTCCGGATGGGTTTGGGACTGGAGTCAGGGTATATTCTTTGGGAAAGGGAGGGGTATCTCCGGCGAAGGTGTGACGGGAGAGGGTGTTTTTTTGGGTGGGGAGGTCTGTGAAGATGGGTTTTCTGTTTTCTGTGTTTTGCTTTATTTTGAGGTAGAGGCTGTCGGGGGATTTGCCTTTTTGTTGTAATACGGCCGGGGTGTTTTCGATATGGTATTGGTTTTCTTTTCCGGTTTCGTAGTAAAACAGGTTTTCGATGAGGGGTTTGTCGTTGAGGATAAAAAGAGCGTCGGGATGAAGGCGGATAAAGGCTGCTTTTTGGGTAAGGAGGTATTCTGTGATGGGGTTTTGGCGTGGAAGTATGCCAAAGTAACAATTCCATATTGCGGGAATCAGGCTCAGGGTAAGGGCTGAGGATAAAGGAATTCGGGTTTGAATTGCGGGAGTGAGCAGGATGAAAAATAAAGGAGGAATCATGGCGGTAAATTCTGCGTTGCCGGATGCAATAAAAATCATCAGGATGTGTAGCAGTAAAATCATGATATGGGTTTTACGGAAAGTATCGGGGATTGTCGCTTTTACTGAGGGGGGGGCTGGCGTATTTTGGGTGGTTTTCCAAAGATATACTCCCGCAATCGTAAGGCAAACACATAGTCCGGTAATCAGCCATGCGGTTTTTTGGGTTTTCAGCATTGGAAGGGTGTCTCCATGCAGTTGAAAGAAGGAGCGAAAAAGGTTTACGGGAGTCAGTAAAAAGGGCATGATTCCGGGTTGAATCCGGGCTTCTCCGGTGGTGAAGTCGTGGAGAATAAATTGGAGGAGCGGCTGTAGTCCGGGTGATTTGCCTTCATAGAATACCCATACGGAAAGATACGCTAAGGGAATCAGAAAGGCGGTGAGTCCGAAAAAGAGGAGGTTTTTTCTTTCGTTTTTTTTCTCCGCTATCCAAAGTCCTGCCGCCAATCCGAGCCACCACGCAATATGAATCTGATGAAAGAGGGCAGCGAGGGAAGCCAGGACTCCGCTAAGTATCAGGAGAGAAATCCGGCGGGAGTGCAGAAATTGCAGATAGCAAAAACTGGCTATGAGGGAAAAGGAAAGCGGGAGAACATAGGTTTCGTTTTCGATGGCAAATCGCCAGTATCCGAAGGAAAATCCGGTTATGAGCAATGCGACAGCCTGAAAAGCGGGGAGAATCTGCATTCGTTCCAGGATTTTTTGAAGCATTAGCAGCCCAAGTCCCGCAAAGAGTGAATTGAGGATTTTGGTAAAAGCAAGTATGTCTGTTTTCACTGAAAAAAACGCTGCTATTTTCACCAAGGAATAATAAAAGGCATTGTATAAAAGGTGGTGGGGCAGAAAGAGTGCGTGTCCGTGACGGATGGCGGCGGCATAGTACCACGCATCAATGGTAGAGTTTACCACCGGAAAAAACAGATAGACTACAATACAAAACAGGACAATCCCTAAAGGGAGTTTTCGGGCTTTTCCTCCGGAACTCTTCAGGTTTTGTGGATTGATTTCCCTATCCGGTTTTTTTTGCATTGTAGTTATATTCCTTCGATAAAGTGAATAAAGAGGCTCCTTAATTCGGGATACCGGGAGAATTCGAGATTTTCAGGAGTATCGAACACATCGTGATACCACTGAGGTCCGCCCATGGTGTATATAAAAAATCCTTTTACACCGTTCACCAAAAAGAAATAATGGTCACTGTTGGGGGCATTTTTACGGGATTTAACAATGGGTACGGCTTTTTCGGTTTCATTGAGCCGGGTGAGCATTTCAAATTCTTTGGTATTCTCAACGCCTCCAACCGCCATGATTCCATCGGTTCCATTTCCCATCAGGTCCAGATTGAGCATAAAACGCATTTGTTTGAGGGGAATCACGGGGTCTTTTTCCACATAATACTTTGAGCCCATCAGCCCGGTTTCTTCTGCTCCGAATGCGATAAAAAGGAGGGAGTATTTCGGCGGTTTTTGGGCGAAGTGCTCCGCAAGGGAAAGCATAAGGGCGATTCCGGAAGCGTTGTCGTTGGCACCGGTAAAAACCGCCTCCCCTACCTGCCCCAAATGGTCATAGTGAGCAGAAATTACAATAAAAGTATCTTTGATGGTGCCGGTAATTTTACCGATTACATTCTGGGTTTCGATATTTTCGGTGGCAGCGAGAGTCTCCCATTTCACCTGAACGGGGTCTTCCGGCAACGAATCCTCCACACATTCTACCACAGGAAATGCGTCCTGCTCTGCGGAAAAACTGGCGGTGAGTTTCTTTTTTTTAAGCATCAGCAATTCCGGTTTAAGGGGTTCGAGTACGCTGATTTTTCCATTGAGGGAAGCATAATCCTTGTATTTTTCTTTCTGGGCGGGGTCACCGGCGATTTCAGGAGGCAGGCCATCTCTAAAAAGCAAGGCACATCCCATCGGTAAACCCTCCGCAGTAAGTCCGTATCCGGCGTCTTCCAGGGATTGAGTACCGGAGGAAGAGGGAGAAGAGGGGGACAAAATAAAGTCTTTGCCCATCTGCATGCTTTGTCCGTTAATGGAAACGGCAGCTTCCTGAATGATATTCAGATTGAGGGTAAAATACTGAAAGTAGGGATTTTCTCCATTATTTAAGGGTTTCACACCAATCTGACGGAAACGCCTTGCGATATAATCCGCTGCGATTGTATGCCCGTTTTTTACATAGCCTCTTCCTGCAAATTTTCCGGAGCATAATAATGCAACGTCTTTCCGGGCGGATGCCAGCAGCGCTTTTGAGGAAAGGGATTCCTGAGCAATAAGGGAAATTTCAGTCAGTAGTAAAAGAGAAAATAATATTTTTTTTTTCATCTTAATTAGTCAAAATACATCATTAGTAAGTATGATTATTTTCCCCCTTTTTCAGAAAGGAATTTATCAATATCAACAGAACGGGATTTCTCTGGTCTTGGTTTATCTTTCAATAGTAGAATACGCTAAAAATTGCCAACATCTCCCGAGGCATTCCCCCCAAAATAATTCCCACTTCCGGAAAACAAAGCGTCAAATCGTTTATGAATTCCATAGGCAGCACTATTCCGGATGATACAGTTTTCTATCTCCACCTGCCCTCTGGAGTAATCCCCTCCAATGACGACGTTTCCTGTGCCCAAAGAACCGTAAGGATTGGTTTTCCCTCCAAATTCAATGACACAGTTTCTGAGGTGATTGCGGGGTGCGGTATTGGCGAAGTACAATCCTGACCATCCTGACTGAAGGTCGCTGGTGGCTTTGGTAAAAGTAACGGGATTGTTCTCAGTACCAATGGCTTCGATAGAGGAAGCGGAGTCCTCCCCTACTACGGCAAGGAAAGCATCCGGCATGAACTCCATAATTACCCCCGGTTCAAAGGTAAGGTGCCCTCCGTCCACAATGCAGGGATTCATTACCCGGTAGGGAATTCCGGTATCACTGATTTTTTCGCTGTAGGTTAAATCCGAGAAATTTCCGCCTTTATCTTCTCCGTAAATGGCAATGGCTTCCTGCGTATTGGGTTTGGATGGGTTATTATAAACCGTTCCATTATCGAGGCTTCCGATTTCTGAGAAAGGAATGTAAATGGGGTATCCGTCGTTTTCCTCAAACAGGTTATCATTAAAACGGACGAGGTTGGAAGAAGAAGCGGAAAGGTATAATCCATGCCCTCCTGAAAGCCGGATATTGCAGTTGCTCAGGCGAAGTTTAGGGTTTTGGTCTTTGTAGCCCAGGCCAACGGCTGCTTTTTCGTACATCCACTGATGCTGAAATCCTCCGGCATTGAGAATATCGGTATAGACGATTTCATTGTCTTTGTCCGAGCCGATTACTATTCCTGACCATGAACCTTTTACCGGATTTTTCCCTTCGAGAATGATTCTTTTGGAGGAAGTGCCGACAATGTCCAGTTCTCCGTCATCTTTTACGTAGATTCCGGATTGCTCTCCTTCAAACTGAATGTGTACTCCGGGTTCGATTTTGAGTTTACAGTCACTGACTACAAGCATACAGTTCAGTACATAATCCACCCCATCTCCTTTGTCTTTGAAAACTACATTTTTGGTAATTTCTTTGCCGCAGTCACTCTCATCTATGGGAGTAAATTTACATCCGTTCAGGACAATCAGGCAGGATAAAAAGAATAAACAAGTTACAATCTGATTTCGTTTCATGAAATGGTACGTTTTCTATTGTTTTAAATTTGGCACTAAAATATGAAAATTTTATTAATTGATGATTTTTCTTCTGAATTTATTTCTTCCATGACCTCCAAAGGCTATGATTTCCGTTACTTTCCCGAAGCCAGAAAAAAAGAAATTTCAGCTATTATCGGGGAGTATGAAGTGCTGATAATGAACAGTAAAGTAGCAATAGACCGTGAGATGGCCGATCAGGCAAAACGGTTAAAATATATTCTCAGAGCTGGTATAGGGACGGATCATTTTGATATGGAATATCTGGCGGAAAAAGGGATTCAGGTTTTTATTACTGCCGGTGCCAATGCAGATTCGGTGGCGGAGCACGCAATCGGAATGCTACTGGGGCTGAGACATAATATATTTCGTTCCTTTGATGAGGTAAGAAAATTTGAGTGGAAAAGGGAAGCAAACAGAGGCTGTGAACTGAAAGGAAAAACTGCAGGAATCATCGGATATGGCCACACAGGCAGTGCGTTTGCACGAAAACTTTCGGGGTTTGGCTGTGAAATTCTGGCTTATGATAAATACAAAAGAGGGTTTGGTTCGGAGCAGGTTCAGGAAGCCGGCCCGGATTTACTGATGGAAAAGTGTGATATCCTGAGTCTGCATATTCCCCTTACGGAAGAGACTTTGGGTATGATAAATCTGAAATACTTACAGGGTTTTCATAAAAAAATTACTTTTCTGAATTTATCAAGGGGCGAAATTGTGGTTACGGAGGATTTGATTGCTGCGCTTGACCTCGGAATCGTAACGGCTGCGGGGCTGGATGTACTGGAAAATGAAAAATTCTCTACCCTGACTTCCCAACAGCAATCCGATTATGAAAATTTATTTCAAAGAAAAAATGTAATCCTTACCCCTCACATTGGTGGCTGGTCATTTGAATCCAAACAAAATATCGAAAGGGCTTTAATGGAGCATTTGAGAAGGCTGATTCCCTGAGCCGTAGGGAGAAGGAAGCCTGTTGGTGTCGCTGTACTTAAACACCCGTAAGGGCGAAATAAAATGCAAAGATATTTGCTCTGTACCAAAGATAGAAAAAAAATCGGTGGGTGGGAATTCTGAAATTTAACTCTGTTCCGGAATAGCCGCCTTTGGGCTAAGTCTTTCTATGTTTTGGTTCCCTTTCTTCTTGTAAACTGAGTGTTGTAAGCGGTCATTTTTTGACTTGAAGCGATCAAGTTTTGAGTGTAAGCAGTCAAGTTTTGATGGGAAGCGGTCAAGTT
>JAIBAH010000160.1 GCA_019695295.1 Bacteroidia bacterium
GAGGCGTTTTCAAGATTACCGACGGGTTTGTCGCTCTTTTCGGAAAAGACCGCGTGAGAAATACCCCGATTTGTGAATCGGCAATTGTAGGTGCCGGACTTGGGCTTTCGCTTGCAGGCAAAAAATCAGTAGTAGAAATGCAGTTTGCAGATTTTGTTACCTGTGGGTTCAATCAGATTATTAACAACCTTGCCAAAAACTATTATCGCTGGAATCATGCTGCGGATGTAGTGGTTCGTATGCCTACGGGTGCGGGTGTGGGGGCAGGGCCGTTTCACTCTCAGAGCAACGAGTCCTGGTTTGCGCATACACCCGGGCTGAAAGTGGTGTATCCGGCTTTTCCGGACGATGCCAAAGGATTACTTACTACCGCTATTCTGGATTCCAATCCGGTGATTTTCTTTGAACATAAACTCCTGTATCGTTCCGTTCAGGGGGAAGTACCCGAAGGATACTATAATATTCCCTTAGGAAAAGCAAGAGTGGTAAAAACCGGAAATGACGCGGTAATCGTTACTTACGGAATGGGCGTGCACTGGGCACTGGAAGCGGTAAGCCAAATGAATGCCGATGTCGAAGTCATAGACCTTCGTACACTTCTGCCCTGGGATAAAGAAACTGTTTATGCTTCGGTAAAAAAATGCGGGAAAGCCCTCGTTTTATATGAAGATACAGAAACCGGTGCCTTTGGTGCAGAAATCGCTGCAAGAATCGGAGAAGACTGCTTCCGTTATCTGGACGCTCCCGTAATGCGCTTAGGTTCAATGGATACACCGGTACCGTTTAATGTAGTGCTGGAAAAACAGTTTCTTGCCAGCGCAAGACTGAAAGACAAACTGGAAGAATTACTGGAGTATTAAAAAATACTGAGAAAAAAAGCCCCGCGTCATGGGATGCGGAGAGAAACTATCGGTGTGTAAAATTAACTATTTCGAATATGCTGTACCAGTATTCCGATTTTATCCGAAGATTTGCTTCAGGTAAAAATATCCTGATTGCACTCGCTGTATTCATAGCCTTTCAGGTAATTCTCGGTTTTTGTTCTCATTACATAAAGGCAGAATCTCAGAATGCGGGAGTACTGGATATTGGTTTTGGCTATAGTGCAGAGGAAGTCTATACTCAATACCTCGATAAATTTACCGATAAGGGAATTCAATATTATAAAATGGCAGAATGCGTGGATTTGCTTTATCCACTCGTGTATGCTGTCCTTCTCAGCCTCACAATCAGTTGGGGCTTTGCCGGAGTGATTTCCGCGAACAACCCCCTCAAAATCATCAACATCCTTCCGCTTTTAGCCGCCGATGTGGATTACCTGGAAAACATAGGCGTATTCGCCCTTCTTTTCGCTCACCCCGAAAAATGGATGTTCATGGCCTCATGGACCAGTACATTTGGCGTACTGAAGTGGATTATCGTAGGCATTGCCATGATTCTGAGCCTTATCGCTATTCCTTTGGGGCTTTGGAAAAAGAGGTAAGAACTCAGGCTCAGACGTACTTTTCCGTCTGCGACTGAAAAGGATAAATGGAAAAATCTTAGGCGAAGTGGGTTACGGGAGTGGTCATCCGGAGCGTCCTTTCCCCCTCCAGTCATTCCGCAGGAATCTTAGGCGAAGTGGGTAGCAGGTATCCGTTAAACCGGGAGGCGCTATCCCCTTCGTCAATATAACCCAAAGAACCCCTTCACTTTAAGCATTCCAACTTAAGCGAAGGCGTCCTTCCCAGCACAAAACGACGGCGGATTTTATCTTATGTGTTTCTTACCTGTTTTGCCTGACCAATGATTTCCTCTACCACAAGCGGGTCGAGTAGCGTAGAAGTATCTCCGGTGTTTTCGTATTCTCCTTCGGCGATTTTACGGAGGATTCGGCGCATGATTTTTCCGGAGCGGGTTTTGGGCAAACCGGATACAAACAAAATTACATCCGGTTTTGCAATTCTGCCGATTTGCGCTACTACGGTTTCTACGATTTCTGCCCGGGTATATTCTGCATTTTCCGGAGCTTCCTTACAGATTACATACGCAAAAATGCCCT
The DNA here is from genome assembly GCA_019695295.1 of Bacteroidia bacterium. GTDB lineage: Bacteria > Bacteroidota > Bacteroidia > J057 > J057 > JAAFHL01. The sequence goes on from JAIBAH010000160.1 coordinate 2,042, forward strand.
GGCCTTTGATATCATGCGGGAATCCGACGACAGCCGATTCTACGACATTACTGTTTTGATTAATTGCACTCTCGATTTCAGCCGTTCCAAACCGGTGCCCGGACACATTGATTACATCATCTACCCTTCCAATGATACGGTACATTCCGTTTTCATCTCTTTTGGCTCCGTCTCCCGTGAAATAATACCCTTTGTACGTGGCAAAATAATTAATTCGACACCTTTCGTGGTCGCCCCAGGTAGTACGAATGATGGAAGGCCACGGATACTTGATACATAAATACCCTTCAACATTGTTTCCGGCAAGTTCATTTCCATCGCTGTCTAATAAAACGGGTTGAATTCCCGGGAGCGGAAAGGTAGCATGAGCCGGCTTCATAGGCGTTACTCCCGCAAGCGTAGAAATCATGATTCCGCCCGTTTCCGTTTGCCACCAGGTATCCACGAGCGGACACCGCCCCTTGCCAACGTGAGTATGATACCAGTGCCAGGCCTCTTCATTGATGGGTTCGCCTACGGAACCCAGCACTTTCAGAGAGTCGAGGCTATAGGCAAGAACGTGGTCTTCGCCTGCCTGCATAAGGGAACGGATGGCTGTGGGTGCGGTATAAAAATGCGTAACGCCCCATTTATCACACACCTGCCAGAATCTGCCGGGGTCAGGGAAGGTAGGAACCCCCTCAAACATGACAGAGGTTGCCCCCGCAAGCAAAGGGCCATAAACGATATAGGTATGTCCCGTTACCCAGCCAATATCCGCAGTACACCAGTGAATATCGCTTTCTTCGTACTGAAAAACATTCCGGAAAGAGTACTCCGCATACACCATATAGCCGCCACAGGTATGCACAACCCCTTTGGGTTTTCCCGTAGAGCCGGAAGTATAGAGAATAAAAAGCGGGTCTTCCGAATCCATCGGCTCGGGAGCACAATATTTTTCTGCGTTTTTTAATTCATCATGAAGATATACATCCCTTCCTTCTTCCATGTGAATTGCCCATCCCAATCTGTCCACAACAATTACTTTTTGGACGCTCGGACAACTTTCCAGTGCTTCGTCCACCACCCTTTTTACGGGGATTTGTTTTTCCCCCCTGTTCAGTCCGTCGGAAGTGAGCACAACGGAGCATTCGGAATCATTGATACGGTCTGCAAGAGAAGCAGAGGAAAAACCCGCAAAAACCACGGAATGAATCGCTCCGATTCTTGCACAGGCAAGGACAGAAATTGCCAGTTCGGGAATCATCGGCATATAAATACTCACCCGGTCTCCTTTTTTTACCCCATTGTTTTTCAATACATTGGCAAACTGATTGACTCTTTCCGCCAACTCTCTGTAAGTAAGCCGAATGTAACGTTCCTTGGGGTCGTTGGGTTCCCAGATCAATGCAATTTTGTTGCCCCGGACTTTTAAGTGCCGGTCAATGCAGTTTTCGGTGATATTGGTTTTGCCACCGCAAAACCATTTTATTTCCGGCGACAGGAAGTTCCATTCCACGACTTTGTCCCACTTCTGATACCACACAAAACTATCTGCCACTTCTGCCCAGAACGCTTCGGGGTTTTCTACGCTTTTACGATAAGCTATTTCGTACTCTGATTGATTTTGAATCTTTATCATAATTTTATAAACGGATATAATGGTAATAAATAAAACAGAAAAAAGTTATATTAAAATAAAATAGTCATTGATTAAGGATTTAATATTCAAATGCGTTTCCTATTTTTCGTTCTTTCAGCCGGTCATGAATTTCGGTAAGAATTACGGGGTCATCAATCGTGGAAGGAATGGCATAATGTACTCCATCCGCAATTTTCTGCATCGTTTTTCTTAAAATTTTTCCGGACCGGGTTTTCGGTAACCGCTTCACTACAACTACTTGCCTGAAAGAAGCAAGTGCACCGATTTTATTCCGGATGAGTGCTACGATTTCTTTTTCCAGCAACTCCTCGGTTACACTGACGTTACTTTTAAGGACAACAAGCCCCAGTGGAACTTGTCCTTTGATTTTTTCTTCGATACCAATTACAGCACATTCTGCAACGGCATCGTGTCCACCCACAATTTCTTCCATTTCTCCGGTAGAAAGCCTGTGACCGGAAACATTGATTACATCATCAATCCGCCCCATAATAAAGATATACCCCTCTTCATCCTTATACCCCCCGTCTCCGGTAAGATAATATCCCGGATACTGATTGAGATAAGACTCATAAAAACGGCGGTCTTCATTCCAGAGTGTAGGAAGACAGCCCGGGGGAAGGGGAAGTTTTACTGTAATATAACCCTCCTGATTGGGGATGAGCTCTTTGCCTTCTTCGGATAAAATTTTGATATTGTAACCACATACGGGAAGGGAAGCCGAACCCGGTTTTACCGGGAATAGTTCATAACCGGTCATATTGGCAACCATCGCCCAACCGGTTTCCGTTTGCCACCAGTGATCGAGTACCGGTATGTTGAGTTGTTCCTGTGCCCATTCGAGGGTAGGCGGGTCACATCTTTCACCGGCAAGAAACAGGTTCCGGAGGCAGGAAAGATTATATTTCCGGATAAATTCCCCATCAGGGTCTTCTTTTCTGATTGCCCGGATTGCGGTAGGGGCAGTAAACAGGTTCGCCACTTTGTGTTCACTGACTACTCTCCAGAAAGTGCCTGCATCCGGCGTTCTGATGGGTTTTCCTTCAAAAAGAATGGTAGTACACCCCTGAATCAGCGGACCATAAACAATATAGGAATGGCCAACGACCCAGCCGATATCTGAAGCAGCCCAGTACACTTCTCCCGCTTTTGTATTATAGACTTTGTCCATAGAATACTTCAAAGCGACAGCATATCCTCCTGTATCCCTTACAATCCCCTTGGGTTTGCCGGTCGTACCGGATGTGTATAGTATATATAAAGGATCCCAGGCTTCTACGGGTACAGGTGCAACCGCTTCCGCCTGATTCATAAAATCCATAAAATCTATTTCCAGTTCACCGCCAGCTTCTGCCCTGAAAATCTCACGCTGAAAAAAAATGACATTTTGCGGTTTCCATGCGGATTCTTCGAGTGCCTGATCCAGCAGGGGTTTATAGGGGATAATCCGGTCAAACTCTATCCCGCACGAGGCAGAAATAATCAGTTTGGGTCTGGCATCATCAATCCGGATAGCCAGTTCGTGAGGAGCAAAACCGCCAAAGACCACAGAATGTATTGCTCCGATTCGTGCAGAAGCAAGCATTGCAATCACTGCTTCCGGAATCATGGGCATATAAATCACAATCCGGTCCCCTTTCTGCACTCCGTTTTTTTGCATAGCACCGGCAAAACGGGCTACTTTATCCTGAAGCTCAGCGTAGGTATAAGTAAGCGTGGTATTGGTAACCGGAGAATCATAAATTAATGCAGGCTGATTGCCTCTGCCGTTTTCGATATGATAATCAAGGCATAAATAAGCCATATTCAGGCTTCCTCCCTCAAACCATGCCGGATAGCCTTTATGGTCGGGGGATAATATGTTTTTAGGGAAAGTAAACCAGTCAATATTCCGGGCCTGTTTCTCCCAGAATACGGTGGGTTTTTCAATACTGAGTTGATAATCCGATAAATAAGTATTCATAATGGTTGTTTTCTAAAAGATTTATCCACAAAAAACTTCGTTCTCCGAAAGCGTTATCTTTGGGAGAATGAAAAATGCTTTGGCCGGGATTTATTCATGAGGGCCCTGATTTTCCATAAGGCTTTTTACTTTATTCAATAAGTCCCGGGTCGAAAAAGGTTTGGTAAGATACAGAGAAGCACCCGTCTCCAATCCTTTTGCAATGTCTGCATCTTTACTTTTTGCACTGAGAAAAACAATTTTTGTTTCTTTGAGTATTGGGTCAGATTTAATCTGGCGGCATACTTCATACCCGTCCACATCAGGCATCATGATATCCAGTAAAACAACCTGAGGCTGTTCTTTTTTTGCAATTTCCAGTGCTTCTGCTCCGTTTCTGGCAATAAATACATGATAATTATTTTTTTTCATCAGAAACTCCAGGGACATCAGGATTGCAGGTTCATCATCAACGATTAGAATTTTTACCATAATTTTAATATAAAAAACAGGTTTCTGGCTAAAAGGAAGTAAAATTATATCAATTTTAGCAAATAAGGAAGTTTTGCCTCCGGGTTTGTTTTAAAAAAATCAGCTAAAGGTTCTGGCTACAGGAATAGAAAAGGTAAATTTAGCTCCTTTTTCCGGCGCACTTTCCACTTTTATTATTCCTTCATGAAGCTGAATAATTTTTTGGGAAATAGCGAGTCCAAGCCCACTCCCCAAAGGCTTACGGGTTGACTGATTCCGGGCCTGATAGAACTTATCGAAAATAAGCGAGTGGAACTCAGGCGAAATGCCTTTTCCGTCATCTGTTACAGAAAAATACATACTATCATTTCTGATTTCTGCTTTGATTTCAATCAGATGATAGGCAAACTTAATGGCATTGGACACAAGATTGTTGATTACCTGAGTGATTTTACCTTCATCTGCATAAATCTCTTTTCTTCGGGAATCTATCATAAGGCGGATTTCAATATTCTTTTCTTTTGCAATCGGAATCAGCGGGGCTATTGCTTCGTTTATCATTTTTTCGGGATCAAAGGGAAGCAACGTGAGTAAAAACTTGCCGGACTCATATTTTTCAAGGTCCAGAATCTGGGAAATCAATTTACTGATTCGCTCTGATTCTTTTACAATGGTTTCAAGAAATCTGTTTTTTTCTTCCTGTTCCAGTTCGGGATTGTCGAGGAGGATTTCACTCAGTGCCCGTATGGAGGTAATGGGTGTCCGGAGCTCGTGTGTAACCGTCGAGAGGAAGTCGTCTTTGTGAAGGTCTGCCTGTTTTAACTGATTGTTTATCCGGCGCAGCTGAGCTGTGGCTTTCTGAAGTTCTTCGGACTTTTCTTCCAGTTTTTTATTCAGTTCCATTACATGCTGCGTTTCGTGCAGGATATCCACGATGTCATCCATTTTAAGAGACTCCGCCTGAATTACAGAGGCCACCATAATTCTGGCCGACCCTGTTCCAATCACACCTGCCAGCATTTTTTCAGCAAAAGCGACGAGCCTTCCGTCGGCTTCCCCCTCAGCGTTGAGGTCTGTCTGATACTGACGGGCAAAATTATTGAGTAATTCTGTAGTTCTTTTTTCTCCTAAAAACTGACTCATAAGCGAGTGAATGTCCGGAAGATACACCGTTCCTTTCCAAACGACGGCATTTTCATATACTTTGGAGTATTTAAAAATATCTACAAATATTTCCGCCTGATTTCGTTCGGTGGTTGTCTGATTCGAAAAAAGCGAAATCAGCATGTACAAACCGGCATTAAGCCCAAGGCTCCAGAAAAGAGAGTGGGATAAATAATCCATGCCTTCAAGTCCGAAGAGAGCCGAAGGCCTTAGCCATCCGATATGAAGCAGCCCGTAAGTGGATAAATCTCCGGAAATAAACCCTGCATTTACAAAAGAAGGAACAATCAGCGTATAAAACCAGATAAAAAAGCCCGCGAGCAACCCGGTCAAAGCGCCTTTATAGTTCCCTTTTTTCCAGAATAATCCCCCTAAAAGCGAAGGCGCAAACTGTGCAACTGCGGCAAAGGATACCAATCCAATCGAAACGAGCGCATAGCCATGAGCAATTGTTTTGACATATAAATAAGCACTCATCAGTACAATCACTATACTAAAACGACGGATATAAACGGGTATCTTCATGAGGCGTTTGGGAAAAAGCTGCATGAGCTCCGGTCCGGCAAGTACAGGGATAATGAGATTGTTGCTCAGCATTGTGCTTAGTGCAATGGTAGAAACAATAATCATGGAAGTAGCTGCCGAAAATCCTCCTATGTAAGTAAGGATTGCAAGAAATTCGTTTCCCTGCTGAAGGGGAAGGGCAAGTACGTAAGTATCTGCATTTACCGGAAAAGAACCGAGCAATAACTTCCCTCCAAGGGCAATCGGCAAAACAAACAGGTTTATCAATAATAAATATTAGGACTTACGCAAAATTAAACTTTGGATATTTCAAAGCCATTGAAATAGCATAATCTAAAATAGAATGTTTGATTTCGTACACCGTTTTTTTTAGTTGGTACGCATAGTTTTTCAGACAGTTC
>JAIBAH010000030.1 GCA_019695295.1 Bacteroidia bacterium
GGCAGCCTCAAAACCCCCTTTTTTCTCTCACTCCTGTGCATTGTCTTCTAATCCAAGCCCCACAAAAAAGTTCTTATTTTTTTAATCTTATGGAGAAAACTGTGCGGCAAAACTGAACCACCTCATAATAATACATCACCACTTTCTACGTGAGTCCTATACATAGAATTGTGCATTTCCTCCGAAATATAAACAACATTCTGCGTTTCAATTTTATTTACCAACACATTTTGGCTTCTAATAAAAGGAATTCCATTTTTTAAATAATTACTTTGCCCGCCTATGGGTGTTGTCCCGCTCCCAATAAAAGTAGAAATATCTCCAATAGCATATTCATTCCAATTACCATTATTCGATAAAGCCTCCTCTAATTTTGCTTGTTTATATAATTTCAGTTGCGCTAATTTTGATTGACAATCTTCTAATAAGGATGAGTTTTTAGTCAATTTTTGGTTTATAGTTTCTGATATTCGTTTTTGCTCAGATATAGAAGGAAGATATATTTCAAATTCTTCTAAAAAATTGGATATTTGAAAATTACGTAATCCTGTTGAAATTTTTTGATATTTATTAAAAGTTCCTTTTAAATATTCAAAATTTAAGTAATAGTTTACAAATGGAGCAAATACAAATTTAGATAACCTTAACAAACGAAAGAAATTACTGCATGTTAATGGGTAGGGACTTGTTTCTATTGTTTCTTTGTCAATCAAAAGTGTTCTTCCTACGGGTTGAGTATCACTTCCTCCTGATATTTCTATAACAATATCATTTTCTTCTAACTTTCTTAAAGAAAAAGCATGGCTATTTATACTTCTAAGAGTAGCATTGCTTGCTTTATTTTTATACCATTCTTTGAAATCTGTTGCTTTTATTACACCAGCTAATGTATTTTGAGTAGAATTTGTATTAGTGGGAGTATCTCCCCAAATACCTCCTATTAGGTAAATTACAATTTCATTTAGTTTATATTTTACCCAATGATTAGGGATATTAACTTCCATAGTATAAATATTTATGAATAAAAATATACTTAGTAATCAGGTCTTTACACCTTCATTTTTTGTAAAACATCAATTTGTTTATATAAATCTGCTATCATCTCATCAATAATCAAATTAGAATGTGGCAGCTTTATATATGGAACAATCTCATTAAACGACAAATCAAAGCCTTTTTCCTGAATTTCGCAAAGGTTATGCGACTTAAATTTATCGGTTTCTTTTCTTTTAAAAAAACATTTCTCAAAATCAGCAAAATGTTCTGATGTGAGAGGGTTGCTTTTAGTAGTAACCTTTTGGACGTTTTTGCGGGCATCATACATCCAGAGATTTTCGGTTTCTTTACCTTTGTCTAAAAAGATGACACAGGCTTTTACGCCGTTGGCATAAGCTGCAAAGATACCTTCGGGTAATTTGATAACTGTGTGAAGGTTGCAAACAGAACCTTGGCTTTTTTCTTTATCCAAGTAGTATGCCCAGATTTTTTTTGCGGCTTCGCTACTCAAACAACTGTCGGGTAAAACGATGGCTGCTTTTCCGCCAATTTTGAGCTTTTCTATAATAAGCTGTAGGAAGTTAAGTTGCTTATCACTGGTTTTGATAGGAAATTTTCTTTTGACAGGTGCAGCCCCTTTGTTTCCAAAAGGAGGATTAGAAATAATCATATCTAAATCATTCGGCATTTTGTCTTCCTCGATAGAATCACCCAGCATGATGGTTTCGCTGCCATCAATCCCATGTAGAAATAAATTCATTAAAGCCAAACGGTGTGGGCGTTTCACTAATTCTTGCCCATAAAAAGTATGATGTTGATATTTTTCCTGTTTTTGAGCATATTCTTTGGGATAGTTTTGTTTTATCCATTCCGCAGAGATAGTCAAGAAACCCGATGTGCCAACTGCGACATCTGCCAGCTTAAAGTTCTTGGTTTTGAAGGGATTAGGCTTCATTACATTCACTATCATCTGAATTAATGGGCGTGGCGTAAAATATTGTCCTGCACCTTTTTTTCCATCATTTGCTACCCTCCCAATCAACTCTTCAAAGGCTATTCCTATTACATCTGCATCTATTTTTGACCATTCAATTGTATTAATCAACTGAATAATTTTGCGTAAACTTTCTGCTTTTGTAATTCGAGAAACAGGTTCCTGAAAAATTGCGCCTAATAAACCATTTTCTTTTTGGAGTGTATTAAGCGTTTGATTTAATCTATTCACTAACTCTTCATTTGGAGTATTACTAAGCGTTTGCCAACCGCATTCATTAGGGATAAGGAGCTTTTTCTCGTCTGCCATTTTTAAAAAAAGTAGATAAGTTAGTTGCTCTATATAGTCTGACGAATCCACGCCATCATGTCTTAGATGATGGCAAAGTTGCCAAAATTTATTAGTAATATCTATCATTATTTTATAATTAATATCAAATTTTATTCAAAATTATAGTAAATTAGTATAATTACCAAACTTTTTTATAGATTTTAGTCAAAATAATAATAATAATGTGCAGTTATTACAAGGAAATCTGACTTTTGATTGATTCTGAATATTTTTTGAATTAAATAAACATGACAATGTATTGATAAGCAATAATTTAATGTTAAAGATAACTTTAGCCAGCAATTATAAATTGTTGGCTATCAATACAAAAGTAAACTATACAGAAACTTTTTTGCCAATTCATATCATCAAACTAAAGAATATTTTCCGTCGGGGCTCATAGTGAAGCAAACAAAATGAGTATTTTGGTTCAAAAAAAGCAAAAAAAAGTAGTTTTTTATTTTAATTCAGATAAAAATATTTTACTTTTGCAGTGAATTGCAAAAATATATATATCTTTGCCAAAAATTAAAGCCTTTCATTAAAAAATGCAGCAAGAAGAAAAAAATCTGATGGTATCAGGGTTATTCGAAAACTACTTTCTGGATTACGCCTCGTATGTAATCCTTGAGAGGGCGGTTCCCCTGCTTTTGGACGGATTAAAGCCCGTTCAGCGCCGGATTTTACATTCTATGTATGAAATGGATGATGGCCGCTTTCACAAAGTAGCCAATATCATCGGTCAAACGATGCAATATCATCCTCACGGAGATGCCGCAATCGGAGAAGCACTTGTAAATCTGGGCCAAAAAGAATTACTGATAGAAACACAGGGAAACTGGGGCGATATCCGTACAGGCGATTCGGCTGCAGCTCCCCGTTATATCGAAGCCCGTTTGTCAAAATTTGCCCTTGAGGTAGTATTTAACCCCAAGGTTACCGAGTGGCAGGCTTCCTATGATGGCAGAAAAAAAGAACCGCTGGCACTGCCCGTGAAGTTTCCCCTCTTGCTTGCGCAGGGAGTAGAAGGCATTGCCGTAGGACTTTCCACCAAAATCCTCCCCCATAATTTCTGTGAACTGATTGAGGCTTCCATTGATGTTTTGCAGGGAAAACCCACTCAGATTCTGCCGGACTTTATTACCGGAGGAATGATTGATGTCACCAATTATAACGGAGGAAAAAGAGGAGGAAAAATCCGCTTTCGCTCCAATATAGAAGTCTCCAACAAGAACACCCTTGTAATAACGAGTATTCCGTACGGAACTACCACCACAAGTGTGATTGACTCTATCATTAAAGCCAATGATAAAGGCAATATCAAAATAAAAAAAGTTACCGATAATACCGCTCAGCATGTGGAGATTGTGGTAGAACTTCCGGCGGGAGTTTCTCCGGATGTCACGCTCGACGGTTTATACGCCTTCTCTGAATGTGAAGTATCCATTTCTCCTTCCGCTTGTCTGATTATTAACAACAAGCCCTATTTTCTGAGCGTAGATGAAATCCTTGAGCTTTCCACCAAAAATACGGTGGCTTTTCTCAAGGCAGAACTGGAATTGCAGCTTGCTGAGTTAAAAGAAAAACTCCTTTTCTCTTCCCTCGAAAAAATCTTCATCGAAAAAAGGATTTACCGGAAAATAGAGGAATGTGAAACCTGGGAAGCCGTTATTGAAACGATTGATACCGGACTTAAGCCTTATAAAAAACTGTTTTACAGAGAGATTACTACGGATGATATTCTCAGGCTTACCGAAATAAAAATTAAGAGAATCTCCCGTTTTGACAGCTTTAAAGCCGACGAACTCATCAGAAGTCTGGAAGAACAAATCTCGAAAACGGAGTTTCATCTGGCAAATCTGATTGATTATTCTATCGAATACTTCCGGAAACTTCTGGAAAAATACGGAAAAGGAAGAGGCCGCAAGACTATCATCAAAACCTTTGACAACATCGAAGTGCAAACGGTTGCAGTAGCCAATCAGAAACTCTATGTAAACCGTAAAGAAGGATTTGTGGGGTACGGACTCAAAAAAGATGAGTTTGTTTGCGATTGCTCGGATATGGATGACGTAATCGTATTTTTGGCCGACGGCAAATATAAGATATCCAAAGTTTCAGATAAAGCCTTTTTTGGCAAAGAAATCATTCATCTGGATGTATGGAGAAAAAATAACGAGCGGATGATTTATCATGCGGTTTACCGTGATGCCGCTTCGGGTATCAATTACGCCAAAAGATTTAATGTAACCGCCATTACCCGCGACAGGGAATACGACGTAACCAAAGGAAGCAAAGGCTCAAGGATTTTGTATTTTTCTGCAAACCCTAACGGAGAAACCGAAATCATCGGCGTTTTCCTGACCCAGGGCTGCAAAGCAAAACTCAAAACCTTTGACTATAATTTTGCCGACCTCGCCATTAAGGGGCGGGATTCTCAGGGAAATATCGCTACGAAATATCCTATCCGGAAAATCGTCAGAAAATCACTCGGGGCTTCAACACTGGGAGGCAGAAAAATATGGTATGACGAAACGGTAGGAAGGCTGAATACTGATAACCGGGGAAGATATCTTGGGGAGTTTGATACCAACGATAAGATTCTGGTTATCTTTAAGGACGGAAGTTACGAAATCACTAATTTTGAGCTGACTAACCGTTATGACAATGATAAAATTCTCAAACTGGAGGCATTTGACCCGGAAGCAGTAGTTTCCTGTGTTTATCTCGACGGTAAAACGAAATCTCACTTTGTCAAACGATTCCTGATTGAAACCGCTACAGAAGGCAAAACCTTTTCCTTTATTTCTCCTGAACCCGGATCTAAACTCCTTTTTGTATCCACTGATCCGGAACCGGTCATAGAATACGAATTCAAAAAAGGAGATGACAAAAAGGCAGCAGTGGAAACGCTTCAGGTTCAGCTTTCTTCCTTTATTGAAGTGAAAGGATGGAAAGCACTGGGCAATAAACTGGATGCTAAAAATAAAGTGCTTTCGCTCAGGGAAATCACTCCGCCGGAACCAAAAGAAGAAGAGTCTTCAGAAGAAAAAATCTCCGTTGGCTCTCATATTGAATGGACAGGAGACGCACTCAAGATAGACGAGACCGGTCAGATGGAATTATTCGGCTAAAGAAGAATTTAATTTAAATTGATTTGATTGGGAATCACCATTTCAAAGGTAGTTCCTTCTCCTTTTCTCGACGAGAAAGTGATATTTCCCCTGATGGTTTGCAGCGATTTTTGCACGATATACAGCCCGATTCCGGTTCCTTTCCGGTCGTTATTGGCACGGTAAAACATCTCGAAAATACGGTTTCCATGCTCCTTGTCAATCCCCACACCGTTGTCTTCGACCTGAATCAGGATATCGGAATGATTGTACTCCTTTAGCATCACTTTACAGTAGGGCTTTTCTTTGCTGAAGTCTGCGTAATGTACCGCATTGGTAATCAGGTTCTGAAGTATCAACTGGATTTTGGTCGGGTCTGAGAATACCTGTTTGGTTAGTTTATATTCGATAAAGACTTCTACTTTTTTATCGGAATGATAAAACTCCATTTGCTGAGTGATTTCTTCCAGAATTTCCATAAGATTGATGGGCTCAATCTTTACATCACTTCGGTGTGCCCTGGAGTATTCCAGCATGTCTTTGATGAACTTATCCAGTCTGTTGACAGAACGCTCCTGTAAATCCAGATATTGTTTTTTTTCTTCTTCTGTTGCCGCAGCTTTTTGAAGTTCCATTAATCCCTGAAGCGACACAACCGGGGCCCTTAAATCATGGGAAATACTATAGAGTAAATGATCCAGCTCTTTATTTTTTTCGATGAGTTCCTGATTTTGTTTTTCCAGTGCTTCCTGATTGGATTCATTCATGTGTTTAAAGTACCGCATCGCAAGACTACTTGCCATCGCAATCACCAATAATAATGCAGTAGTATTTACTTTTTCTGCAAAAACACTGGGATAAGACTTTACCCACTCCGGAAATATAAATTCAAGGGTAATAAAAAGTATGGCAAAGCTGACAGTGGCCAGGCCGATAATTTTGTGATAGGAAGATTCCCAGATAGTATGAGAAACCGTAATGAAAAGCAGAAGATAAAAAGGCATCGCACCTAATATCCCGTTCGCCTCAAACCAAAACATCCCTATACTGACAAAACTCACAATCACAATCAGTATTTTGGACAGCAAAGGCTTATTCATATACCGGGAAATAAAATAGGTTCCGATTAGCCCGGCCTCAGATATCAGCATTTTTACATTAACCATTTCAAATCCGGTATGTACAAACGTGAAACTGAATACAATCAAAAATGCAATCAATATACTAATATAAAACAGCCCAAGGTTAATAATAGCAACATCCGAAGAAATGCCCTCCGATATTCCTGATATGTAATCAACCCCCCGTTTTAGTTTATTGCTTTTCAATTTTTAAAATGACTGCAAGTGTATAGAAATAATATAAATAAATGTTTAACTAATAATACCGCAAAGTTAAGCAAAAATCGGGGCTAATTTGATAAGATGTAAGAAATAAGACAATAAAATATCTTTTTTTTCGTCATCATTCAGGCATTATCCTGAATTTTTTCTATCTTTGTTTGTAAGATGAAAAAAGAAAAAACGAAATCAATGAAAATAAGATAATCCCGTTTTCGTATTATCTTAAAGGGCTATAAAATCAGTCCTACTATAAATAATTTATGAAAATAAAAATATAAAAATTTGTTTTAATCATTAAAAATCAATTTATTATGAAAAATAATTTTCTTACTTTGTTGTTTTTAGCAGTGGCTTCATGCGCTTTTGCACAAACCAAAGTCATGCAGATTACCACCGTTGAGTCTATTATTCCGGGAGGACTCGGCCGCTCCAAAATGATTGTAACCGACGAAACGGGAAAGCAGACAGACTCAGAAATGAAAAACTTTTACAGCATGGTCGGAATAAATCTTGAAAATATTCAAAGCAATGATGTAAGTATTGTGAAAATCATGAATAAATATTCAGGGGAAGGCTGGAAGATTACATCAGTCAATTCTGCTACGCAAAGCCCTAATGAGCAATATCCTCAGGGGATTTTTATAACCAGATATCTCTTAACAAAATAATTAAAGAATACTTATTATTTGGTTTTTGCAGGACGCCTCATGCAGGAAATTTTACCCGTTTGAGGCTTTTTTCTTCACGTATATTAAACTCCTGAACACATGGCTGTTACCATTGATGAATAATTTACGACTTTTACAGTAAGAGCTTGCGCAATCACTTTTTATGCAGGTTCTGAAAATAAAATATTGGTTTACTAAACTTATTAATCATATAAAAGCCATGAAAACGATTTATCATTTATCCCTCCTTTTAATTACTGTAATGCTTTTCAGTAGTTGTGGTTCCACCCTCAGATATACTGCAACTGATGCGCCGGTGGAGTTTAAAACCCATAAAACCATTGCTGTTTTACCCGTAGAACTTGTGCTCAAAGGCAAAGACTATCCGAAAGACTGGGACGAAGACAAAATTACACAATTTGAAACTGACCAAAGCGAAATCTATCAGTCTCTCATGTATGAGGCTCTGCTTAGAAAATTCCGTACCACCAAAGGCGTGAAAATTCAGTCAATTGACAATACAATGGAAATTCTGAAAGATAAACGGCTGGATGTGAAGGATATCTGGACAGAGGATGAATCCAGACTTGCTCAGATGCTTGGAGTAGATGCGGTGGTAAGAACCAAAATCGAACAGGTCAGATACATGTCAGACAGACAGGCCATGAATGTCTCTGCCGCAACCAATGCGATAATCTGGGGTGCGCCCGCCTTTTATCCTTACGGCGGAATCTCTCCCCGTACAGCTACCCTGCGAACAACCTGCGCTATTGTGGACGGTAAAAACAGCAAAGTTCTGTGGAGAATGGGCGTAAAAAGGGACACTCAATGGAACAACCCTCCCAAGGAAGTAGCCTTCACGGTTTTTAGAAAAATGGCAAGAAACTTCCCTTATTCGGAGTAAAATCCGGCTGAAAGACATCTTCTGTGTCATATATTAATATGACAAATTGTCTATTTATGATTCATGGCAATATTTTTGTTGCATATTTGAAATATTTTCCGAAATTTGCTTACCAATTTCAGAAACATTGATATTTCTCATTTCACATTTAAAACAAAAGTTACAATGATTCATCCAAATGAATTTCAAAAATATGCAACCAAACATTTAGGAATAAATAGTATGGTAATGCATGATTATGTAAACAATTTCAATGACAACATTTATGGCATGACTCCCAATATCGTGGAGGAACGTAAAATGAATGCTGCTATCCTTGACGTATTTTCCCGTCTGATGATGGACAGGATTATCTTCCTCGGTACAGGAATCGATGATTATGTGGCAAATATTATTACCGCTCAGTTGTTGTTCCTGCAATCTACGGATTCCTCCAAAGATATTTATATGTATATCAATTCTCCGGGAGGCTCAGTTTATGCAGGCCTTGGAGTATATGATACAATGCAACTTGTTAGTCCTGATGTTGCCACTATCTGTACAGGAATGGCCGCTTCAATGGGTGCGGTACTCCAGTGTGCCGGTGCTAAAGGAAAGCGTTCTGCCCTGTATCACTCCAGAATTATGATACATCAGCCTTTAGGGGGTGCAAGAGGTCAGGCTTCTGACATCGAAATCGTTCACAATGAGATTCAAAAACTGAAAAAAGAACTTTATACGATTATCGCTTTCCATACGGGACAAACCTACGAAAAAATCTGGGAAGACTCCGACCGTGACTACTGGATGAAAGCAGAAGAAGCCAAAGCTTACGGACTTGTGGATGAAGTACTTGTAAGTAAAAGTAAAGGCTCTTATAATCAGAATAATCCTCAGTAAGCAATTCTTGTTAAAAAAGTATAATCATTCTTAAAAGGTTTCCCGAAGGTAATTACTTTTGGGAAATCTTTTATAATACTATTAAAAGATATAGCGGAAAGGAAGAATATTCCGCTATTTTTAGCAACCTCTCAGATTTTCTTGTAATTTTGCAGAATAATCCGTTTTATCTATCTCAATTTAAAAAATGGCAAAAAATATATCCTGCTCTTTTTGTGGAAGAAGCCGAAGTGAAGTAAATGTGCTGTTGTCTGGCTTGGGAAATACGCATATCTGTGATGAATGTGTAAAGCAGGCCAAGTCTGTAGTAGATCAGGCATCCGCCGAGCAAAAACCGGAATCTTCTCTTGGAAGTATCCCCAAACCGAAAGAAATCAAAAAACATCTTGATAAATACATTATCGGTCAGGACGATGCCAAAAAAGTAATCTCCGTAGCCGTATATAATCACTATAAAAGACTGCAGAATGTAGCAGAAGGCTCCAACGAGGTAGAAATTGACAAAAGTAATATTCTTTTAGTGGGACAAACCGGTACAGGAAAAACCCTTATCGCCAAAACCATTGCCAAAATACTGAATGTGCCTTTCTGTATTGCCGACGCAACCGTACTTACCGAAGCGGGATATGTGGGCGAAGATGTGGAAAGCCTGCTCGTAAGACTCCTTCAGGAAGCCAATTACGATGTGCAGCAGGCACAAAAGGGAATTGTATATATTGACGAAATCGATAAAATCTCCCGTAAGTCCGACAATCCTTCCATTACAAGGGATGTAAGTGGAGAGGGCGTACAGCAGGCTCTGCTCAAACTGCTGGAAGGGACTATCGCCAATGTTCCCCCCAAAGGCGGAAGAAAGCATCCCGAGCAAAGTATGGTGCAGATTGATACTAAAAATATCCTCTTTATCTGCGGTGGTGCATTTGAAGGGATTGACAATATCATCTCCAGAAGAATCGCTTCCCAGACGATTGGATTTGCAGGCAAAAATAATCAGTCCGGAGAAAAGGAAAATATCTACCGCTATATTCAGCCGATTGACCTCCGTAAATACGGGCTGATTCCTGAAATTATTGGCCGTTTGCCCGTCATTACTTTCCTCGACCCACTCGATAAAAAAGCCCTGAAAAGCATTCTTACTGAACCGAAAAATGCCATCATCCGTCAGTATGTAAAAATGCTGGAACTTGATGGGGTGGATTTGTCTTTTGATGAAAAGGTACTGGACATCGTCGTGGACAAAGCCGAAGAACTTAAACTCGGTGCAAGGGGACTAAGAGGAATTATCGAAACCATTATGCTGGACTTAATGTATGATATTCCCGATTCCAACGAGACTTCCTTTACCGTTACAGAAGAATACGCAAGGGAAAAACTGAGTAAACTCATGCCCGGTTAAATTTTTTATATCTTTCAGAGTATTTCAATTATGATATCCATTAACGCTGTTTGTGTTTTTTGCGGAGCCAATTCCGGTAACCTTCCGGTTTTTACAGAAGCGGCCGAAACCGTCGGTAAAATGATTTCCAGACATCATATCCGCCTCATCTACGGAGGAGGAAAAGTAGGGCTGATGGGAAAAGTTGCTGATGCAGCCCTTTCCGCTCAGGGCTATGTCATTGGAATCATTCCTTTTTTTCTCGGACACAAGGAAGTGGCTCACGAAGGTGCGCAGGAGCTGATTTCTCTCAGTAGTATGCATGAGCGGAAAGCCAGAATGTATGAACTTTCTGATGCCTTTATTGCATTGCCGGGCGGATTTGGTACCCTCGATGAGCTTTTTGAGATTATCACATGGGCGCAGCTGGGATTACATGCAAAACCCGTCGGGCTGCTCAATGTAAATGGATATTTTACTCCTTTATTGCAGATGGTGGATAATATGGTCACCAACGGATTCCTGAAACCCGAACTCATGGATTTAATCATTGTAGATGAGGACGCAGAAAGATTATTGCAAAAAATGCGTGAGTACACTGCCCCTGAAACAGAAAAATGGATGAACAAGCCTTTTGAAATTTAATCCTTCAACGGGTTCTGATTCAGCGAATTTCTCTTTTTATTTCCTCTCAGACTGATGTTTTGGAGAACGGTAAATCCCCGATCTCCTGATTTTTTTATCCCAAACGAAACTTAAAAGGCACTACTACCCAATAATAAATATTCTTCCCTGACAACCTGGCCGGAGTGAAACGAAGGGTATGGATAACTTTGGTCACCTGATCGGCAAGGACAGGATGTACGTCCTTCACAATGAGGTAGTCTTCGGTTTTTCCCTCAGGAGATACCAGTATCCTTAGCGTAAAATCGCCTTCAATGCCTGCTTCTCTTGCGATTACAGGATAACCAATTTTTTTTCTGATTTCATCCATGTTTATCGGCTCGGGACGCACTTCGGAAGGCATGAACTTACTGGGCAGGTAATAAGAGCCTCCGTACGAAAACTGCGCAATTGATTCCTGGGTTTCCGGCAAAGCATTAACGGATTGAGGGACAATCTCAAAGGGATACTCAAAAACAACTCCGGAGTAAGGCAACACTTTATTCCTGAAATTTTTTCTGAAAATGTTTTCTAATTTTATTTTCCCGTACGGATAAGCCTTCATTTCCTGAATATTCCCCGTATAAAAATACAGTTTATTGCCATATCCTGATACTTCCAGACGAATACTTTTACTACTTGTGCTATCTCCCTTTTCCTTATAAAGTATAATGCTGGCAAACTGACACTGAAAACGATTGTCCATTGTAGTAAGCGGAGCATCAGAAGAGGATTCTATATAAATAACCTCACCGGCGGCAATCCTTCCTTCCACAGGGCTTCCATCAGATTTTTTGACAACAAAGTCCGGAGCGGGAACTTCCTGTATCTCAAAAGATTGTTTTTGGAGCAATACAGAGTCCGGACTCAGGTAATATAGTTGCATACTCCGTAAATCATCGCCATAAGGCGTAATCACCCACTCTTTACCGGAATTTTGTATCAGTCTGCTGTCAGAATCAAGAGTTTCCAGCATTTTTAAATCCTCATTTCTCGAAAGCATTACCTTTTTACACGAGTCTTCCCCGGGTTTTGTCCGGGAGTTAATACAGTTTTTATATAGAATATTCTGGGTAAAACCCGCTGTCGAAATAAACAAAAATAGAAGCAACAGTCCTTTTTTCATAATGTCTTTTTTGGGGGGATGAGATGATTTTTACAACAAATTTACAGAAATCTTCCGGATTCTCCCAATGGATTAACCCCAATACTGAAAAAATATAATTTCCTGTATTTTGTACTAAAACATACGGATTAATCGTAATGAACGAAAATATTCGTAATTTGCGTCATATTTCTTCCTCTGTATGAAAAAATTATTGTTTTTACTCGTTTTATCAGGATTTTTTAGCGAATGCCTTGCTCAGATTGATGTAAGACCGGAAGATCATTTCTGGAGAAGAAGGGTAGCTGTAAGGGTAGAGCTCAACGAAAAAATGAATATGCCTTTCAAGTATCATGACAAAAATGAATCCGGAGATTTTCGGTTTACGGAAACCAATGGAATCGTAATGGCAATACTGAATGCGGTGAAGTCCGGAGAAATCGGAGGGTATGACGCGCATACATGGGAGCCACTGCCCGGAAATAAAATCATTCAAAGGATGAAATACCTCGCTCAGGCCTGGAATAAAGGGAGAAATGACCTTGAAGGGGAGAAAACGACCGCCGATTTCTGGGACAATGTCTTTATTCCGGATGATGAGGAAGAAAATATGCTGAGTGCTTCAGTTACCGAAATGCCTGCGGACGGTATGTTTACCACTGATGTTTATAACAAAAAGAAAAGCCATAATCACTGGGATATGGATTTAACCCCCTTTGAGCAATCGATTATCCTTGTGGACGACTGGATTTTTGATAAAAACAGCAGTACAATGCGCTACAATACCCAATACATTCAAATTGTATGGGTGGACCCTACCGGTACGCTGCCTGAAAGGGTTTTGGCCAACTTCGACTATAAGGAAATCATGCCTGTACTGGAAAGAGCGCAATGGAAAGCGAAGTGGAATGACACCCCTAACCTGAATCTCAGACAGGCACTGGACTTACACCTTTATCATGGGTTTCCTGTCAATATTTCGGGTAACGCAATTCAGACAATGGACGAATCCCAGAAACGCTATCAGGAATTGATAGAGTTTGAAAGCTATCTCTGGAGTCATTAAGGCAGGTTAAACCTTTTCGCTCAGTCCTCGTCTTCTTTTTTTATTTTATTCAGTATGATAAAAAGATACTGTTTTTTAATTCTGCTGTGCTGCGCCAAAAGTATTTGTGCTCAATGGAACCTCAGCAACCAACTGACGTTTGGAGGGAGTGACGAGGACAAAGGTTTTGCGATGGACACAATTCCCGGAGGAGGCTTCTTTCTGGCAGGCAGTTGTGAGTCCGAAGATGGAGACGCAATGCTCAAACATCAGTACAACGACGCCTGGATTCTCAAACTTACCCCACAGAAAACAATAGACTGGCAACTGAAAGTCGGGGGATTTGACCTTGATGAAGCAAAATCAGTGAAGGCTCTGCCTGACGGAGGATGTATTGCCGCCGGCTGGACTGATTCCAGCGACAGTCTTATGAGCGGAAGCCATGGCTCAAGAGACGCATGGATTGCCCGCATTTCGAAAAATGGCGCACTGCTTTGGATAAAATTGTTCGGAGGTTCCGGGATGGAAGCTTTCAATTCCGTAGTTCAGGCACCGGACGGCAACTTTGTGGCGCTGGGCTTTACCGATTCTCAGGACGGGGATATCGGCTTTCATCACGGAGGCTGGGATTTCTGGATGGTAAAAACAGACACACTCGGGAATTTAATCTGGGAAAAAACACTGGGAGGAAGCAATCTGGATGCAGGATATGATATCATCCATACAACAGACGGCGGGTTTCTGATGACAGGACAAGCCCGCTCAGCGGACGGAGATGCTTCCGGTTATCAGGGAGAGTGGGATGTGTGGCTCGTCAAAACGGATGCCTCCGGAAATATAGAATGGCAAAAAATGATGGGGGGAACCGGTTCCGACGGCGCATATAAGATTTTAGCTACCGCTAACAGCGAGTATTATGTTGCTGCATGGACTGCCTCTGCGGACGGGGACGTAACCGGACACCTCGGAGGGGTGGACGCATGGATTATAAAAACGGATACATACGGAAATATCCAATGGCAAAAAAACTTTGGTGGAAGCAGTTATGATTTGGTGTGTTCCCTTTCCCTTACCCATCAGGGAGAAATTGCCGGAGCCGGATTCTCACGGTCTCAGGACGGCGACCTTTCAGGCAATGCCGGGTGGGACGACGCCTGGATTGCCCTGTGGGATACAAGTGGAAGCAAGCTATGGAGCAGACGCGTTGCTGGTAGCCTGTATGATCAGTTCTGCGATATCAGCGCAGCCCCTTCAGGAGTACTCACCGTTTTGGGATGGACCAATTCTATGGATGGAGATATTCCGGGAACAAAGGGAGTGGAAGATGTATGGCTCCTGACTTTTGATAAAAATACAGGAACAGATTCTCCGGTTTTATCCCGGGCTTTTTCCTGCTTTCCTAATCCGGGAAGCGATGCACTGAGGCTAAAATCCCCGATTCCTTCCACTTTCAGACTTACTGACCTGAGCGGAAATGTACAACTGCTTTCTCCCTCCGGAATCAATCAATGGGAACCGGATACCCGAAATCTTGCTCCCGGAATCTACCTGCTTCAGGATACCAAAAACGGATTTACCTGTAAGTGGGTGAAAATGTAATTCTACCTCCCTTTTTCCTGAAAACCCGGTAAAATTATCGGGATATAGTGCAAAAATTTGTATCTTTCATAAAAACAGCAATTATAATACAGGAATTCAGGAACATTACTTCTGTGCATTCGTACAAATTAAAACATAATCATATAATATATGCAATCCATTGCTGTTCGAATTAAAGAGATAAGAAGACAGGTCGAAACCGGAGACTATAATCTGGCTACCCGCCGGATTCTGGATTTATTTCTGGACTACTATATATCCCGAAAGTGGAAAATTGAAGCTGTTGCTTTAAGGGCCGAATATAATATGAACCTCGTGGCCAAAGAGCTTACCGGAGAGCACGCTCAGTCCGTCAACGACTGGAAAGCCCGGGTTATGACACTTCTGGATAATATTCAGGAGGAGTTAATGCCTGACGAGGCGCAATCCGGAGAAATACAGCCGGAATCTATTCAGTATCCGGTTAACCAATCTCCTGTCTCTTCCGGCGAATATACCGGGGAAAAAGAGGTATTCAGAGCCAGCAGAATCACCAAGCGGTTTAATAATCCTTCCTATACTTTTGAATTACCGCCCGTAGATTTAGTGCTGAGATTAGGCGAAATCACCGGAATCGTAGGGGAGAACGGAAACGGGAAAACCACTCTGCTCAGAATGATTGCCGGTGATCTGGAAGCTGACAGCGGAGATTTATCTTACCCGCTTTTTGGTGGTGTGCCGGTAAACTGGTACGAATTCCGCTCAAAGATTGCCTATATTCCTCAGCACGTTGCCAAATGGCACGGATACCTGAAAGACAATCTGCATTTCACGGCGGCACTGCATGGCATAAAAGGGGAAGAAAACGAGGAGCAGGTAAATTTTATCATTCATCGCCTTGGGCTTTCCAAATACGAAAATGCCACCTGGAGCGAAATTTCCGGTGGGTATAAACTTCGGTTTGAGTTAGCAAAAGCCCTCGTATGGAGGCCTCAGCTCCTGATTATTGACGAACCGCTTGCTCACCTCGATATCAATGCTCAGCAATTATTTCTTCAGGATTTACGCTTCCTGACAAACAGTCTTCAGCATCCGATGGCAGTGTTTATCAGTTCTCAGCATCTTCATGAGATAGAAAGCGTCTCCGATAACATCATTTTTATCAAAAATGGACAGTTGATGTATAACGGTAAAATGAAAGCATTCGGAACAGAAAGAAATGAAAATATCTTTGAGATAATTACCCCGGCAGGAGCCCATGAACTGGAAACCCTGTTTGCGGACTATGAGGGATTTAAAATTGCGGATGTAGGTCATATCAAAATCATACACGCTCCCCTTTCCCTGACAAGCGCCAGATTCATGGCTAAATTGGGTGAAAAAGAAATCGAAGTACAGTACTTCAGGGATATTTCTACTTCCACCTCCAAGTTATTTAAAGAAACCCTCACCCTTAACCGATAATTCCGATGCGTATCACAGAGTCTTTTACTCCTCCTTTTCTTAAAGATACAGACCGGAGGCTGCTGCTGAATCACCCCACAATCTGGGCTTCCCGGATTCATCATCTTGTGTTTTGGGCAGGCATTTTGAATTTTATTTGTTTTCTATGGGGGAGATTTCATCCGATTGAGATGAATAATCAACCCAATACCGGAGTGTCAGTTTTCTTTATCTTCATTGCACAGGCAATGGTTTTTTTATACTGGGTGTACAATGTAAAAATACGGGGTCTGGAACAGGCTTTCGGACACTTTACCCGTAAATTACAAACCCTGGATGTATTCATCAGCCTGGCGGGAGTGGTTTCGGTTTCCCTGGCGATGTTTGCCTTTAGTCTTGGTTTTCAGCTGAATACCCGTACGCTCATAACGAAGGAACAACTGGTAAAGGATGTAAATACCCTCAATATTGGTCAGACGATTTTGTTTCCAAAGTATTTGGGGAGAGGAACATCAACCCCTAATTATTTTTATGAAATAAATGCGGGACTGCCATCTGACCTTTTGGCTCAACAACTCGATGAAGAAGGGTTAAGTGCAGTTGTGTCAGCCATCAAAAATACAGAAGAGGAAAACCGGTACATTCAAGAATTTATTCATACAGCCAATAAATACCGTACGTCTCCTTTTGATTATCCCAAGGCATTGCTTTCTACCGGATACTTCTTTTCCAAACAACCCGATTCTCTCAAAAATGAATTGCTGAATACGACTTTTTACAAAAATTACTCAGCAGAGAATGTCTTTACAGCGAATCCCGTAACGTATGAAGTGAATGACAATATCCGAAAAATAGGAGAATCATATAAGCCATTGGTAAATTTGTATAAAAATACGGATTTCAGTCTTTTTTTGTTTATTACCGGCTGGATTACTTTGGTTTTCATGGCCTTTAAACGGACAAGCATCAGAGAGGCTGCTCTGGCCGCAATCGCGGGAGTACTCCTGAATGTTGTTGCAGGAATGACGGGTTATATTGTCGGCGAATTGTATATTGTGGTTTTTTATTCCGCATATTTTATGCTTGGGTTCTTTGTATTTACAAAAAGAAATCATGCCCGCGTTCTCCTGCTTCAGAAAGCAGGATTGGCACTGCTCGTAGCGGCTTCCCCTCTCCTGACTTTGGTATTATTCAAAAATCATGACACAGGAGGAAATAGCTTTTTCCCTTTCCTCTCCATCGTGGTTTCCTTCTTATTATGGTTTTTGGCCTATAATCCTATGTTTATCCGGTTGATGGCACGACCTAAAAATCAGTAATTTATTATCTAAAAATATAATAAAATCATTTATATGCGTTTTCTCGAAAATCTTACCCCTCCTTTTTTAAAGAAACTGGACAAATATCTTTTGCTGAATCGTCCGAATCTTTGGTCCACTCAGATTCATCATCTCCTTTTCTGGGGATCAATCCTGAACGGGTTGCTGATATTTGCGGGATTCTGGTATCCGGTAAAGTTGAATGATGTGCCTCACACAGAAGAGGTTTCCTTTCTTACTGTAATTCCTGTACTCATTGCTTTTCTTGCATGGGTGTATAAAATGTCTTTACACAAAGCCGAGGCCGTTTTTGGACAAACGAATACGTCTATTCAGAACAGAAATGTACTCATTTATTTATTAGGAATATTTTTCCTGTTTTCCGGTCCCGTAATTTTTGGAATTTCACTGAATAAAAAAATCAGAACACTGATTTCTCCGGAAGAGCTCGTTCAGGATATCAATACCCTGAATACAGGTCACACGCTGATGTTTCCTCTGCCTGAAAAAGACAGTGAGAATGTACATCTGTATTTGCAAAACTGGATAGACGTGTATTTTAATGACCCTGTTCCCTATACTAATCAAGTAATGAGCAAGGAAGAATGCCTGAAATGGGGGGAGAGAAACATTAAAAGTGAATCTGAAAAACTGGATTATCTCCTGAAGTTCGAAAAAACCATCATCAAGTATAATCCTGATCCTTTCAGCCTGAAGAATGATGTGAATCTGGAAAAGCTCTCTCTTTCTGAGTACGGTTATAATCCCGATAACTATAATATAATAAGAAATATTTCCCGTATCGCAAAAACGTATGATTCTTACTCATTCTTTGGAATTAACGATGAACTTCCTAAAATCTGGAGCCTGTTTTTATTATGGGCAGGATTGATTCTGACGGTATTCCTGCGTACAGATTTACGGACTACCATTATTTCAGGAGTTACCAGTTTTGGAATTGTGCTTCTTTCCGTTTTTGTAAGCGAGATGTCTCATTACAGCGTCAGGGATGAAATCCTGAGATTCTTTTACTTTCTGAGCTGGATTGTCTCGGCGGTACTGGCTTTCTCCTCCAGAAATACGGTTCGGTTTAACCTTGTCCGGAAAGTAGCCCTTTCTTTACTGATTGTTTTTACTCCTTTTTCGGTAGCCATGTTTTTTGGCCCCGATAGTGGTGGGAAAAACGCAGAGCTTGCAATGGCTTATAGCGGGATTTTCTTAGGCTACGCTGCATGGTTCCTTGTTTTTAACCGTAGAATGATGACTTTTATCAGTCAGCCAAAACAAGAGTAATACCGGTTAGAATGAAAAATCAATAAAAAAGAGGCTGTTTCCCCAAAAGGACAGCCTCTTTTTTGAATTAATGACGTTTTATAGGGTAATGGTTTCCTGTTTTGTCATCAGATTCACAAACTCATCGAAGAGATAATGACTATCGTGAGGGCCGGGAGAAGCCTCCGGATGATACTGCACAGAGAACGCTTTTTTGTTTCGGACTCTTATCCCCTCAATCGTCTGGTCATTGAGATTAAGGTGCGTAACTACCACATTCGGGGACTTGCGGATTTCGTCATTGGAAACAGCAAATCCATGATTCTGGGAGGTAATTTCACTTTTTCCGGTCATCAGGTTTTTCACCGGGTGATTTACCCCTCTGTGTCCGTTGTGCATTTTGTAAGTACCTACTCCACAGGCAAGCGATAAAATCTGATGTCCAAGACAAATCCCGAAAAGCGGGGAGTCATCTTCGAGAATTTGCCTGACGGTATTGATGGCATACTTCATAGGGGCCGGGTCGCCGGGACCATTCGAAAGGAAGTAACCATCCGGTTCAAAAGACTTCAGCTCTTCGTAGGAAGTATTTGCCGGAAAAATTTTCACATAGCAACCCTTGAGAGCGAGTTGACGAAGGATATTTTTCTTAATCCCAAAATCCAGTGCTGCCACCTTGAATTTTGCCGCAGGCTCGCCGAAAAAATAAGGTAACTGAGCCGATACTTTTGAGGCAAGCTCCAGCCCGTTCATATCAGGACATTTATTCAGGATTTTTTTCAGTTCGGCCTTTGTGGATACTTCTGAAGAAATCACACAATTCATTGCGCCTTTATTCCGGACGAGATTTACGAGTTTGCGGGTATCCAAATCTGAGATACCTACCACATTATTATGATTCAGGAAAGAATCCAGGGACTCAACGGCATCGTGACGGGAGTAGATACGGGAGAAATTTTTTACAATTAATCCTGCAATTTTTGCGGAAGGACTTTCATACTCCTGCTTATGAACGCCGTAATTTCCGACGTGAACATGCGTCTCAATCAGAACCTGACCAAAATAGGAAGGATCGGTAAATACCTCCTGATATCCGGTCATTCCCGTATTGAAGCACAGCTCTCCGGTTGTAGTTCCTTTTTTTCCGATAGAGTACCCTTCCAGAAAGGTTCCATCTTCTGAGAGCAGAAAAGCAGGTTGCCGGTTAATATATTTCATAATCTTTTTTCAATCGTAATGTCTGTATTCAGTTTTTTGGGGTTTACGGATTTTGAGTGCTCTCAGCAAATTATTCAGAGAGTATTGTCCTGAGCATAGAATGAAAGCCAGATTATACCCGGACATATTAAAAAAAAGATGTCCTTTCAGACATCTTTTATATTTATCATGCAGATACTAAGCCTTTGGATTTCAGCAGACTCACCATTGCGATACCAATATCAGCAGGCGATTTTACTACCTCAATGCCACAAGCTGACATAACCCTCATTTTTTCAGCGGCAGTTCCTTTTCCACCGGAAATAATCGCTCCTGCGTGTCCCATTCTTCTTCCCGGAGGTGCAGTTTGACCGGCGATAAAACCCACTACCGGTTTTTTCATATTATCTCTCACCCATTCAGCGCAGATTTCCTCATTGCTTCCTCCGATTTCTCCAATCATGATAACCCCATCGGTATCAGGGTCTTCATTGAAGAGGCGCATAATATCGAGATGCGAAGAGCCGTTTACGGGGTCTCCGCCGATTCCTACAGCAGTAGATTGTCCGTAGCCCAGCTGAGTAATCTGGTTTACAGCTTCATAGGTAAGCGTACCGGAGCGGCTGATAATTCCTACACGACCTTTTCTGTGGATAAACCCGGGCATAATCCCTACTTTGCACTCATCCGGAGTAATTAACCCCGGGCAGTTTGGACCAATCAGGCGTACATTACGGTCTTTGATAAATTCTTTTGCATAAATCATATCATTTACCGGAATGCCCTCAGTAATGGCAACGATTAGTTTTACGCCGGCGTCAGCAGCTTCCATGATAGCGTCAGCAGCGAAAGCCGGTGGCACGAAGATAATCGACACATCTGCACCGGTTGCTTTTACTGCATCTTCTACAGTATTAAAAACCGGGCGGTCCAGATGAAACTCTCCTGATTTGCCCGGAGTGACTCCTCCTACAACCTGAGTTCCGTATTCTATCATCTGAGAAGCATGAAAAGAACCCTCTTTACCTGTAAATCCCTGAACGATTACTTTCGAATTTTTATTTACTAATATACTCATTGTTATAATATTGAGTGCGTGAAAAATCTTTTTATTATTAAATATGCTTTGCTAAAAGTTGTTTGCCGACATGCAGAAAAAACTCCTCTACATTTTCCCCGGTTTTGGCACTTGTATAAAAATCAGGCTGGGGTTTAATGCTTTCTTTTACGGTAAGGAGTTGCTGCTCTGATAATAAGTCCGCCTTATTGGCAACGATTGTGAGGTTTATATCCGGAACCATCCGCCTTACCCCCTCAATCTGCGCCTCAAGCCCGCTGTTTTTCTGGAAGTCAGAAATATCTGTCACATAAATAACGCCTTCGCTGCCCTTGAGATAATTTTGCCACATTTTTTCCTGCCCTGCAACCTCCCAAAGGATTAAATCCAGAATCACACCCTCAATATTCATTGATTTTTTTACGATGCTCAGACCTATGGTAGAAAGATACTCCTCAGTAAACTTATGGTGTACAAAACGATTTATAAGAGATGATTTTCCTGCTGCAGGAGGCCCTAAAAGTACCACTTTCTTACTAAACCATTTTGATGCTTCCATTTTTAAATAAGATATATTCGATATCGGGGGGCAAATTTAGCTACAAAAATGGATTTTTAAAAAAAACTTGAATTAATTTCAGTAATTTTATCAAATATTCACAAGAATTTCAATTTTTTGGAATTTGGTTTTTTTTATTTAATATTGCAATCTTTATCACGATTCATTTATGCTCTGTATTTTCAGGTATTTTTTGTTTATATGTACTGTTTTTGCCTTTCATTCCGCTTTTAGTCAGGATGAAAACAAAAGCAGTACTCCTAAATCCGGAAAACCCGAGCTCGTCGTGAAAGTATTGCCTTCTGTTTGTCTGAAAGGGGAAGGAGTAAAAGTAGTCAGCGGTATTTTTATCCCCGGAAAGGACGAAAATACCTGTACCTTTGAAGCAAACGATTTTGTTGCATTCCGGCAGATGCTTTTACCGCCTGAATGCTGGGAAGAAAAAAAAGACCCCGCTGCCTATGGCGTAAAAGATACCCTTTTGCATTCTGTTCATGGCCGGTGGATTGAATTGTATCATGGATTCTGGTTTCCCCAAAAATCCGGTAAAATTCAGGTTCCTGCTCTAAAGATTCCCTATAAAATCCACACAGAAAATACCCCGAAAAATAACGACAAGATTGCAGAAAAAAAATCGGCTAAATTCAAAAGCGATACGGTAGTTTCCGGTCCGTTTTCCCTGAATGTCAATAATCTGCCCTCAACAGATTTGCTCAATGCATTTCTTCCGGGAAAAAATTTCCGGATGGAAGTAGATTTTTCCGATACTTTGCCCTATACCGGAGATATGATTACCCTGAAGGTAAGCATCACCGGAAAAGGAAATATCGCTCAGATTCCCAAACCTTTTATCAGGATTCCCAAGTCTTTTTATTATAATGAGCCGGCTGCACTTACTAATCTCTCTTCTTCACAGGAAGGAGTAGAAGGCACACGTCAGTTTATCTATGAATTATATCCCTCTCGCCCGGGAGATTACACCCTAAGCAGCATCAGCTGGTACTTTTTTAATACTCAGCTCAATCGGTATGATTCCCTCGTGTTTCCCCAGAAAACCATCAGGGTTACAGGGGAAGGCGAAATCAGCGAATCGGAAGGAAATGACCGGGAGGTGTTTTATCAGCAAATGCTCAAAGAGGATTATTCAGCCTGGACTTTACCCGGAAAATACAGAATGATGTTTCTTTTCCCATTATTATTCATTATAATATGGGCAGGATACCGGGCTTCAAAAAAACTTTTTTAATTGATTTAGAATCCTCTCTTTCAGGGATACACATACAAAGTGCCTTTTTCTGCGTTTTGGGGAGGTTTTGACGGTACGAAAAAAAAGTAAAAAAAATTACAAATTTTTGCAACCCTTTTTCCGCTGCCTGCGTTTAAACTATTGAACTAAATAAAAAAAATTAAACTTACATGATCATTATCAGTCACACATATACTAAATGTATGAGTTCTGTTCAAAACAGGACGGCTGAAAATGTAAGTATTTCGACTTTCCCCCATCATAATCCCGGCACATTGGGGTTATTTTAACCGGAAACAATAAAGGCGAAAATACTTACTGCTTCTTTCGCCAACCGGTTACCAATTCAGTACAAAATACATTAAAGATTGAACGACGGAGAATGATTTATTGGATTAATTACACCAATATTCAAACTTATTACACGTATGTTAATTACCGTTAGAAAATTAAGAACATTCTTCTCAATTTTACGAAAGAATAAGTATTAAATTTAAAACATTAACTTTTTAAAGTCATGAAAGCAAAATACATCCTGTCAGCAATTTTAATGTTCTTCGGAACTATGTTGTTTGCTGATAATATCGAAAAAAATATCACGGAAACCGCGAATAGCGAAAATGGTACCGATGTAGCAGTAGTTACTGAAAACAATACAACGCTCGCTCCTGTACAGAAAATGGGCTGGGATGACTGGGATGATGAAGATGAGTTCCAGTATTCCCGCAAACTGAGAAGATTTCACCGTAACGGAAGTACAAACAGAGGAAATTCAAGCTGGGGCTATTATGACCCGTACTTTACCTCCAATGTTTACTATACAATCGGTACTCCCATGTGGAACAGCTACTTCTACTATCAGCCGGCAATGCCTGTAGTGCAGGTAAGTATGCCATGGTGGTGGGCTTTCACTGCGAGTGCTTTCTATACGCCGACATATTTTAATTATGGATACTATAATCCCTACGGAGGCGGTTTCTATGGAGGCGGAATGGGATACTACGGTTATGGATATTGCGGAGGATGGCATCCTCATGGTGGTGGCTACTGGAATGGATATAATAATGGCTACTGGAACGGATACAATAACGGATTCAATCAGGGTTACTGGGCCGGATACAATCAGGGATTCGGAAATGGTGGCGGATTCGGAAATGGATATGGAAATGGTTACGGTGGCGGATACGGTGATGATTGGTGGTACTGGAGAAAAGAAAACCAAACCAATACTCCCAAAGGCAGCAATATCGGTGTACAAAGCGTAAGTAACCCCGGAAACAGTATCCCCAGAAATAATCAGAATAGTAATATAGGCCTTAATCCTAATTCCGGATTTAACTCTCAGAATGCAAGCCCGGTTGTTGCTAATCCCCGGAATAACGCTGAACCTGTATCCACTCCTGCATCTCCAAGACCGAAATGGGACTCTCAGTCACAATATCAGGGAGGAGCGGTAAAAGGAAATGCATCGGAACCCGGAAGAAATGACGTTGAGCCCAGACCCAGAAATCAATCGTGGAATACAGAACCAAAATCACAGCAAGTAACTCCTTCTACGACTATTCCAAAAGGAAATGTGAACGGAAACAATGGTTTTGATAATTCGCCCAGAAATAATAATCAGGGAAATTTCAACACTGAACCCGTAAGACCACGTCAGGAAAATTTTGAAGCGCCCAGAAATAACAGCATTCAGAATCAACCAAGACCCACACAAAATGAAACTTGGAACGCGCCTGCTCCCAGAAGCAACGCTTACCAAACGGAACCTGTAAAACCAAAAACAATGGATTCTCAACCAAAAACAAATTATGAAAACCCAGGTTTTAACAACAATGCTAATCAAAGCTACGGCAGGCCGTCAAACCAACCCGGATTTGAACAGAACCGTCCCAGGAACAACCAATCCGGGACAGGGGCAGCGCAAAACGGACAATTCTACCCCTCCAACTCCGGTCAGCAACCGGTAGTGAGACCCAGAACTGAGCAGGCTCCTGCTAATTATTCACCACGCCCTCAGTCTGAAGGTCCGGGAAGAAACCAGCCGGCACCTAAAGCGAGCCAGCCAACACCCAGATCCTCCACTCCTGCTCCTTCTTCCGGAAGACCTTCCGGTAATACTCCGGGCAGAAAGTCAGGGATGTCAAACAACGAAACTACTAATGCCGCTTGGATGGTAGTTCCTTAAGGAATGATTTTGAGCCGCAGTTTATCTGCGAATATAAAACAAAAACAGACTGTCGTTAACCCGGCAGTCTGTTTTTATTTTTGAGGAAAAGGATAGCAGAAACGGATTTTGGGTTGCTATCAGGAAGGCCGGGCCGGACTAAGCATCTGTACAAATAAGAAAATACTCATGCCAAATGCCGGAATCAGATAATAAGGATACACCATCGGATTGAATAGAAAAAAAAGAGCAAAATAAATTTTCAGTGTACCTGCTAAATAATATCCGGGGTTTAGTTTTTTGTGAAAATAAAAATACAGAAGCGTAATCAAAAGGGTAAAACCAAGAAGAACATACATTTGTATTCTTTGCATAAACTGAATCCTTTCCAGGAAACTGCTTTCCGGAAAATGCATACAAAAGTATTTATTCAGACTTAATCCGTTAAAAAAATAAATGGTGTCTTTATCCAGCTTCGCTCCCCTGATCCATCCCTGTTCCGTTGCAATCAGCCACTGTTTAAAGCCATTTGTGAGAATGTCAGGCCTCTGGGATACGAAAGGCAGAAGATACAGAAGTATCACTCCGGCTGAAACCCACAGTATCAGTTGTATCGTTTGTTTCAGGGTATGGTTTCTGAAATATAAAATACCGGCGGCTGGCAGCCAGAAAAGCAGGTTGTACCTTGAAAGCAGGCAGGCTATCAGGGAAATAATAATGACCGGAAGATTGTCATAGTAAATCCCAATCATCAGTAAAAGATAATAGGCAACGATAAGAATTTCGGAGGTACAGGTCAGCGTAAATTCATCGTCCAGAAAATATAAACTCCATATGATGGTGGAGAATAATCCTATCCCCAAAAAATTCAGTGCAGGATGATTTTTTTTTGAGGCATAAAAGTACCCAAAAACGCCCATTACAACCGCAAAAACTGCGTAGGAGGCCCATCTCAGGTCCAGCCCGGCTGCGTAAGGAATCAGCATAGGTATCCAGAATGCCGGAAGATAGGGAGGATACACGTCATAGGAGTTCCGGAAATTAACGATGTCATACGGGAATAAACCGCTGGCAAATTTTCTGGCCTGTAATTCCATTACAAAAAGTACATCTGAATTATGGTCCGGCGGATAGGTCATCAATAGTTTTCTTAGCTCTTCGTAGCAAACTGCGATACTTAGTATTCCCCAGAATATCCATATCCCTTTTTTATTTCCCGTAGAAGAAACCGCTTTTTCCGGCTCAATCGCAGAAAAAATTCCGGAGGAAGCAACAATATATACAATCCCGGTAAGGATTCCGAGGGCTGCAATCAGTATAGCATTGAAATCACTATCAGTACACCATGCTTTCCTGAACCAGAAATAATATTGCTCGGTGATTACCAAAAGCAGCATTAAAAGAATAAAAACCGGATAAAACCTTTTGTAAGTCATTAATTTTATTTCATTACCGCTACAAAGGTAACAGATTTTGGTTTTTTATAAAATAAATTCCCCCCGGTTTTTGCATAAATCCATCCGCCAGGAAATCATTTTCTATAAAGCGGTTTTCCTTTGGTTTTGTTCCTGGAAAATGACTCTCTCCTGAATCTCTCTCTTTTGATGGAATAAATTTCAGATTTACAGTACGAAACGTAAAAATTCTCCTTAAATTTGCAGCCGGTTTCGGATAATTGTTAACCATGAGTCGAACAAAGGTAGATTTTCTGACTGCAAACCAGTTGCGTCATTCATTATAATTATAAAACAAATTTATACTATATGTCTTTGGAATCCAAAATTGAATCATTTGACCCCAACGCTATGGCAGTGGGGGAAACGCTTTTCGGCCTTCCTTTTGAACCGGAAGAGGCAAGACTGATTATCATCCCGATTCCCTGGGAGGTAACGGTTTCTTACCGTACAGGTACAGGGGCGGCTCCTTCTGCTATCCTGGAGGCATCAAAACAGGTGGATTTGTTTGAGAGTGAGATTCCGGATGCGTGGAAATTAGGCGTGGCAATGCTTCCGATTCCTGAGGAAATTGCAGAAAAAAGCCATCATCTCAGAAAAAAAGCGGAAGTGATTCTGAATGCTTTGTCAGAGGGTGAAGACGAAAATCAATATCAGGATTTGTACGAAGAAATCAACAAAGAAGGAGATATACTTCGGGAATATATCCGTAAAACTGCCATGCACTGGATTGGTAAAGGGAAAAGAGTGGCT
Source organism: Bacteroidia bacterium (assembly GCA_019695295.1). Taxonomy (GTDB): domain Bacteria; phylum Bacteroidota; class Bacteroidia; order J057; family J057; genus JAAFHL01. The sequence goes on from JAIBAH010000030.1 coordinate 27,461, forward strand.
TTGCTTGGAGGAGACCACAGTACTCCCCTCGGGTTGATGGATGCAATGGGCGAAGCGTACGGCGATTTTGGAATATTGCAGATTGATGCACACTGCGACCTGAGAGATGCCTATGAAGGCTTTAAGTATTCTCATGCTTCCATTATGTTCAATGCCTTACAAAACCCTCGTGTAACGAAACTGGTGCAGGTAGGAATCCGGGATTTTTGTGAGCAGGAGTTTCAACTGGCTCAGAATTCTGACAACAGAGTAAAAATCTATGAGTACAGAGCGATAAGAAAAGAACAATTTAGCGGAAAAAGCTGGTACGAAATTGCCGATGACCTTCTGGATGAGCTTCCGGAAAATATTTATATCAGCTTTGATATAGATGGGTTAGACCCCTCACTGTGTCCCAATACCGGTACGCCTGTGCCCGGAGGATTCCGCTTTGAGGAAGTAATGTTTCTGATTGAAAAAATCGTGGAAAAAAAGAAAAAAATTATAGGTTTTGACCTCAATGAAGTAGGGGTGGGGGAAGATGAATGGGACGCAAATGTAGGCGCAAGAGTACTTTGGGGGCTGTGTAACTATACAGGGAAATCGCTGGGATTAATCTGATGAATCGGTTTATATATATACAATAATCATAAAAAACAACAAAATTTGAATTATGGAATATCGTATTGAAAAAGACACCATGGGAGAAGTCAGAGTCCCTGCTGACAAATACTGGGCTGCACAGACTCAGCGTTCTATTCAGAATTTCCGTATCGGAGGTCACAGAATGCCGCTGGAAGTGATTCGTGGGTTTGCTATCCTCAAAAAAGCCGCTGCCATTACCAATACTGAACTGGCGGGTATGTCTTTGGATAAAGCAGACTTAATCGGAAAAGTATGTGATGAAATTATGGAGGGAAAACTCGATGATCAGTTTCCGCTCGTTGTATGGCAAACAGGCTCGGGTACTCAGTCCAATATGAATGTAAACGAAGTGATCTCCAACCGGGCACTTGTGATTTCCGGAGGAACACTTGGTGAGAAAAGCCCTGTTCATCCCAATGATGATGTGAACAAATCCCAGTCATCCAATGATACTTTTCCTACGGCTATGCATATCGCCGGATATGATAAAATCGTAAACTATACGCTCCCCAAAGTAAGGGCTTTAATGGAAACTTTCCGTCAGAAGTCTGAGGAGTATATGAATATTGTAAAAATAGGAAGAACGCATCTCATGGATGCTACTCCCTTAACCCTGGGGCAGGAACTTTCCGGGTATGCCGCACAGTTGCAGTATGGTATCGAGGCCGTTGAAAACAGTCTTCCTCACCTTGCAGAGCTTGCGCTGGGGGGTACCGCCGTAGGTACAGGGCTGAATACTCCAAAGGGATATTCCGAAACCGTAGCAAAACATATCGCTTCTATTTCGGGCCTTCCTTTCGTTACTGCTAAAAATAAATTTGAGGCACTGTCTGCGCATGATGCCATCGTGGAATCTTCCGGAGCATTAAAAAGATTGGCCGTCAGCCTCATGGCAATTGCCAATAACGTCAGAATGCTGGCTTCAGGTCCCCGTTGTGGTATTGGTGAGATTTTGATTCCTGAAAATGAACCCGGCTCTTCCATTATGCCCGGAAAAGTAAATCCCACTCAGGCTGAAGCCATGACAATGGTGTGTGCTCAGGTAATCGGAAATGACGCAGCAATTACTGTGGCCGGTACTCACGGTCATTTTCAGCTGAATGTTTTTAAGCCTGTGATGATTTATAATCTGCTGGAATCTGCCCGCCTGCTTGGTGATGCCTGCGAGTCTTTCAATGAGCATTGTGCTTCCGGGATAGAGCCCAATCAGGAAAGAATCAAAATGCATCTGAATAACTCCCTGATGCTGGTAACTGCCCTTAATACCCATATCGGCTATTACAAGGCAGCAGAAATTGCGAAGAAAGCGCATAAAGAACATTCTACGCTGAAAGAAGCGGCGATTTCGCTCGGATACCTCACCGCAGAGGAATTTGATAAGGTCGTAGTGCCGGAGCAAATGATTGGATAAAACATGAAATTTTGCTGTAACTACTGAGGTTTATCCTGAATACTACTATATTATGCAAGGCAGGATGTGGCCATGAATCAAATATCAGTTGCTCCAACCCTATTTTTATAAAACAGAAAAAGGCTGCAAACCCGAAAGTTGCAGCCTTTTGTATATAGAAAATAAATGAAAAAGGCTTATTTGGAAGCAGTTGCAGTTGCAGCAGCTTTGATGTCAAGGCTCAATTCGATGTCGTCTTCAACAGCCGCATTTGCGAATTTCTTTAAGTCAAATAACTTATTGGTTTTAGAGTTCTCTACAATATTCCAAAGGGTTCTGTTAAATTTAAAGGTAGCTGCAGTGGAAAGATTGTCTCCGTTCATTTCTACTTTTGCAGGGAAAGACAAAGATTTAGTGACACCGTTAAGGTTCAGGTTACCAGTGATGGTATGAGTGGCTTTGGGGTCTCCGCTAAGTGCTTCTACTTTTGTGATTTCAAAAGAACTTGTAGGGAATGAATCGGTTTTGAAAAAGCCGGAACTCAGGTGACCCATTAATTTTTTCAGGTCGTCTCCGCTTGTACCGTCAGTTACATTGATTTGCTTCATATCAAATGTGAATTTTCCGGAAACGATGTTTCCGTTTTCAACATTTACCGCTCCTTCTTTGATAACAAGATTACCAGTATGATTGTGGCCTACTCCGAATCCGGTCCAGTTTACCTTACTTGTAGTTGCATCTACATTCAGCATCTTTGTCCCTGCTTTTGATTCAGTGGTAGTTTGTGCCTCACCGGTTTTTGCCTCGTTAGCTTCAGAAGAACTACCACATCCGGCAAAAGAAATCATTAAAATTACTGATAAAGTTAAGAATAAATGTTTCATGTTTTAAGTAAATAATTATTATGGTTTAAAATTCAGTGTTTAAACGCTGAATCATTGAAATGGTTTACTTTTTTTGTTTTTTTTTGAAAAAAAATAGAATAAATATTTTAAACAGATAATAATCAGTGTTTTGTGTATTATTTTGTTTTTAAATTCAAACAAACAAAATCAATTCTTGTTTTTCATACAAATACAATCAAAAAAGCACTTTGAGGATTCAGGATTACTGTATGCACGGTGGAATAAAGCAGAAATTAAAAAAGATAAAAAGAATAGATGATTTTAATTTGATTTTTTGAATTTAGCTTTAACTTTGCAATCCGAAACAATGTAATCTTAATTTATCAGAGCAGCAAAATATTAATTTTTTAAATAAATTATGAGCAAAGCGACAGCATTTTTTGCCTATTCTATCGGAAAAAAAGTAGTAATGGCATTAACCGGTTTGTTTTTAGTGAGTTTTCTTATCGTACACATGAGCGGAAACCTGCAATTATTTACCGAAAATCCGGTTGCGTTTAATGAATATACCCGTTTTATGACCCATAGTCCTTTCATAAAAATGTCAGAGTTCATTCTGATTGCGGGTTTTTTACTGCATATTTATTTTGCAGTGAGATTAAGTACGCTCAATAATGCTGCCCGTCCTGAAAAATACCATTATAAGAAGGATGGAGAAAGCAGTTCCTGGATGTCCAGAAATATGGGTATCACAGGGAGTGTAATTTTGATTTTTTTAGGGGTACATTTATATATGTTTTACGGAATCTATCATTACGGAGCGGGAGAGTCAGTAGATGCCGGAACCGCCTTCAAAGAAGTATGGAAACTCACGCAGCCCGTAAGTGTAACGATTAACAACAATGCTGTAACTATTCCAAAAGGGGAGTTTCTTACCGGAGAAGCAGCTGAAGCCCTTCAGGGACAAAAGGTAATGGCAGTATCTATGTATAAAGTTGCGTCAGATGCTTTTCAGCAATGGTGGATTGTGATGTTCTATCTTGCGTCTATGGTTTTAATGGCATTGCATCTTCAGCACGGATTTCAGAGTGCTTTCAGAACGCTTGGCCTTGTCCATAAAAAATATACCCCTTTGATTCAGACAGCCGGATTTGCACTTTGTGTGCTTGTGCCTTTATTATTTGCACTGATGCCGGTTTATCATTTTTTTGTAAAATAACTTAAGTGGTTTTCTCTCATAATAAAAAGGGAAACTCCGGATAACGGGGTTTCCCTTTTTTGGTTTCAATACGGAAATGCCTGAATCGAACAGTCTCTCACAAAGTAACTGACCATAAAAAACCTGACACAAAAGGAAGTTCTAAAGAAGCAGGTCCTGTAAGGTTTTTGAAACCTTACAGGACTCAGAATGAACGAAGCCAAAATCTTACTCTAATTTTAAGTAACTGACCATAAAAAACCTGACACAAAAGGAAGTTCTAAAGAAGCAAGTCCTATAAGGTTTTTGAAACCTTATAGGACTTAGAATGCTAAGGGTTGGGTAAAATCGCTCTTTCTTTCCGTTCCCGGCGGCTTTGTGTGAAAAAAAATCCACAGGTTTGCATAATTCAGGTTTTTTGCATTATTTTGAACACAACGTAAAAGAAAAGGTGTTTATATACCAGTCAATCACAAACCAATATGTCTTCCAATCTTCCTCCCTATGTCAAAAATACGCCCCTGATGGGTTTAGCGATGGATGTACTTCGCCGTCCGCTGGAGGTATTTCCTGAAATCGTCGAAAAATATGGTTACGTTTCCCGGGCACGGTATGCCCCCGGAATGGCTACTTCCTGGATTATCGGGCATCCTGACGGAATCGAGCAGATTATGAAAACCAATCAGAAAAATTATCCCCGTTCTGCTTTTTTCAACCGGCTTGTAAAAGAAGCGATTGGCCTGAATTTATTCACTGCTGACGGGGAAATATGGCACGAAACCCGTAAAAAGGTAGCGCCTACCCTTCACCGGCAGAAAGTAATGCTCTGGACCCAGCAAATCATTGATACTGTAAATGAAACAAAAGAGCGGTGGTTTCAGTATGCCAAAAACGGAGAAACGGTATTCCTCCATGACGAGATGGCGCTTCTGGCCTTAAAAATATCCCTGAGAACGATGTTTTCCAATGATATTTTTACGGAAAGCACCAAAATCCGGGAGGGGATAGCGATGTTGCTTTGGTATGCCAACTACCGGATTTCCAGTCCTTTTTCCATAGACAATATCATCACTACCCCCCGCAAGAGAAGATATCTGAATGCAAAAGCAATAGTATATGAAGCGATGACCGGCATTATGGAAGAAAGAAAAAAAGGAAATATCCGGAAAAATGATTTGCTTGACCTTATGCTTGACGCAAGGGATGAAGAAACCGGAATAGGAATGTCGGAAGATCAGATTAAATCCGAAATACTGGGACTGCTTACCGGCAGTAATGAATCTACCTCTGCAATGCTTACCTGGACGATGTATGAGCTTAGCCGTAATCCGGATAAACTGGAAAAAATGAGGGAAGAAATCAGCGGTTTGGGGAAAAGTCCGGATTCGCCGGAAGATTTTATGCGGCTTCAGTATCCTTCTATGGTCATTTATGAGTCTATGCGTATGTATCCTCCGGTTTGGCTGCTGGACAGAAGCGCGACGAAGGAAGATGTACTGATGGGATATGATGTAGCCCCTGATACCAATATGCTTCTGCCTTTTTTTGTGCTTTACCGTCACCCTGATTTCTGGGAAAATCCCAATGAGTTTGTTCCTGAAAGATTTATGCCCGAAGAAGTGGAAAAAAGACATAAGTATTTATATCTTCCTTTTGGAGCCGGAGCCAGAAACTGTATCGGGAATCACCTTGTAATGATAGAGAGTATCATTATTCTTGCAATTCTTTTTGAGTCCTTTGATATAGAAATGGTTTCAAAAGAACCGATAAAACCGATAGTGAATTTTGCGCTTGTGCCCGGTGACAAAGGGGCAATCAGAATCAAAGTCCGAAAATAAATTTTTTAAATAATGAGAAAAACGATACTACTGATACTTTTTTTAACGGGGATTTCTGCCTTATTTTCGCAGCAGTCTAAAAATTTTCAAAAGGTAATTGAAGTGCTTTCTGCTCAGGAAAAAGCGTGGAATGAGGGCAATATTGATGCATTTATGGAAGGCTACTGGCACTCGGATTCCCTTACCTTTGTTGGAAAAAACGGAGTAAAAAAAGGCTGGACGGCAACCCGTGACGGTTATATAAAAGGCTATCCCGATAAAGAGACGATGGGAAAACTGAAGTTTGATATTTTAAAAACGGAGTCTCTGGGCAAAAATGCCGTTCATGTGATAGGAAGGTGGACTTTGTTTCGCAGTATCGGGGATGTGGGCGGATATTTCAGTCTGATTTTTAAGAGAATGAATAGGAAATGGTATATTATTTCTGATCATACCAGTTAGAGAAGGGAGTGGAGGATTCTTCGTACAAGAGAAGGGCCTCCGTACACAAATCCCGTATAAAGCTGAATCAGGCTGGCCCCGGCAGCGAGTTTCTCTTTTGCATCCTGAGGGGTCATAATGCCTCCTACTCCGATGATGGGAAAAGCGCCTTTACTTTTTTTGAACAGGTACCGGATGACATAAGTAGAGCGGTCTTTCAGGGGTTTGCCGCTTAGTCCTCCTGCTCCGATACGGGATAGTTGCTCTCCGGAGGTAAGAAGATTATCTCTTGAAATGGTAGTATTGGTTGCAATCACTCCCTGAATTCCGGAGTCTTTTACCACTTCCACGATATCATCAAGCTGAGAGTCGGTCAAATCCGGAGCGATTTTGAGAAGGATGGGCTTCTGAGTTGAGAAGGAATTGTTTTTATAAACCAGTTGTTTTAGCAGATGGGTAAGGGGTTCTTTCTCCTGAAGTTCTCTTAGCCCGGGGGTATTGGGAGAGCTCACATTGACTACAAAGTAATCTACGAAATGAAATAGCTTTTCGAAGCAAATCAGATAATCGTCCACTGCCTTTTCATTGGGGGTGTCTTTGTTTTTGCCGATATTTGCACCGAGTACAATTCCGCGTCTGTCCATCTTGCTGAGCCGCTCCGCCGCAACTTCTACCCCACCGTTATTGAACCCCATCCGGTTTATGATAGCCTGGTCTTTTTTGAGCCGGAAAAGTCTTTTGGGCGGGTTTCCTGCCTGAGGCCGGGGGGTGATTGTTCCTGTCTCTACAAAACCAAATCCCAGATGTTTCCATTCTGTACCAATTTTTGCGTCTTTGTCAAATCCGGCTGCAAGCCCTACGGGGTTAGGAAACCGGATTCCAAAAACTTCTTTTTCCAGAAAGGGTGACTGAAGTACATATTTTTCTCTTAAAATATTTTTTACCCACTCTGCTGAAAGCATAAAAGACAGAATCCGGAAAGTGAAATGATGCACTTTTTCTGCATCCCACAAAAATAAGAAAGGACGAATAAGCCGAAGGTACATATCCATATAAATTTTGGCAAAAATGAATAAGATTTACTGGTTTTCCAAATAATAATGATTCCTTTTTTTGTGTGGTCGTTAAATACAAGCGTCCGGTTTGTAAAAGTACTTGGCTACAAACCGGACGCTGTGTCACTCATTCAGTATTTTTTATTCTCCGCCTTGGGGAGGAGGATTTTTGGGAGATTCCGGGTTGTTCCTGTTGACAGGATTGTTCCGGTTCTGATTGTTTTTATTGATTTGCAGATTCCTTTCTCCCGGGTTATTGCGGTTCTCTGGCTTGTTTCTGTTTTCCGGGTTATTCCGGTTTTCCGGTCTGTTTCTGTTTTCCGGATTTCTGTTTTCTGGCTTATTCCGGTTTTCAGGATTCCGGTTCTCCGGATTGTTTCTGTTTTCCGGATTCCGGTTCTCCGGACCTCTGTTTTCCGGATTTCTGTTTTCCGGGTTCCGGGGTTTTCTTTTCTTTTTCTTTTTGGGGTTAGGGCCGTCCTCCGGATTCCGGGGTTTCAGAGTAGGAGAACCCTCACTGTTGGAGAGGGTTTCTGCCTGTTGCTGAGACTGGGTTTTAATCTGAGGTTTCTTTTTGTTTTTATTTTTTTCTTTTTCCCGTTCTTTTCTGTTGGCTCTTTTTTCTGCCTCGGGGTCGTGCTGAGCCACTACGTTAAGGAATCCGAGTTCCCGGTTATCGTTTCCGCTTTCGTCAATGATTTCGTTGGAAAGGGTGGGTGCTTTTACTCCTTTGCGGTTCATCTGCATATATTTTTTTACCTCTTCGATATCGAGCGGGTACCAGGTGGTTTCTCCTTCATATGCAAACCATATTTTGTGTTTAAAGATGTCGGTTTTCTGAACATATACCATTCCTCTTTCCGTATCGAGTCTTTCCACATTGGGAAAGTCTTTGAGTGCGTCCTTGTAGGTATCGAGTTCGTAGTTGAGGCAGCATTTGAGTCGCCCGCACAATCCGGAAATTTTGGCAGGATTCAGGGACAGGTTTTGGTAGCGTGCGGCGGAGGTCGTTACCACTTTGAACTCAGTGAGCCAGGTAGTACAGCAAAGCACTCTTCCGCATACGCCTATTCCTCCGAGCAGGGCGGCTTCATGCCTTAAGCCAATCTGCTTCATCTCAACCCTTACTTTAAATTCCTTTGCGAGGATTTTGATTAGTTCCCGAAAGTCCACGCGGGAATCTGCAATATAAAAGAAGGTAGCCTTGGTTGAGTCCCCCTGAAATTCCACATCGCTGAGTTTCATATCAAGGCGCAGGGATTTGATGATATTTCTGGTTTTGCGAATGGTAGCCGGTTCTTTAAGCCTGACGTTTCTGAGCATTTCCATATCCTGCTCACTGGCTTTCCGATACAGTTTGGAGATAGTAGGACTGTTGAGGCTTTTTTTGGAAAGCTGTAATTTGGCGAGGACTCCCCCGAGGGAAATTTCTCCGATATCAAAACCGCCTCTGTCTCCTTCTACTACTACCCAGTCGCCGATATTGAGCCTCAGCCCGTTTACGTTTCTGTAAAATTCTTTTCTGGTATTTTTAAAACGGACTTCATAAATATTATCTGTTTCACTCAGATAAGGTGGAAGCATATTATTAAGCCAGTCAAAGCTATTTAGTTTATTGCATCCTCCAGACGAGCAGCCGTTATTACACCCTCCAGTGCTGCATCCTCCTCCGGTTCCGCATGTGCCACATCCCATAATTTATATTAAGCTTAGAACATTAAGAAATAGTTAATGATTTTACCCAAGTCAGTATTTTTAGATTGATATAAAAAGCAGACTTCCGGCAAATTCACAACAAAGTTACGATAAAATATAAATTTTACAAAAAATCTATTCGTACCGCTTTTGAAATTTCCGGAATAAATCGGTATGAATGTTTTCCAGAGAGATTTTTCTTCCCTGAATGAAGGCGTCGGTGATTTTGGAGGTGCGCATGTCGAGTGCGTCTCCTTCGGAAATAAAAAGGGTTGCGTCCTTGCCCGGCTCCAGCGTTCCGGTTTGTTTTTCAATACCCAGAATCTGAGCGGGATAAAGGGTGAGTGCTTTGAGGGCCTGCTCGGGGTTTATGCCGTATGCTGCCGCCGTTCCTGCCTGAAAGGGCAGGTTTCTTTCATTCCAGAATACGTCCATATCGAAGCAATAGGGGATTCCTGCGTTTTCCAGTAATGCCGGCAAACGGTAGGGCAAATCTACGGGGTCATCTTCTCTGTAGGGCAGTTGATGGGGTTTGAAGAGTACGAGCGGAATGTTGGATTTTTTTAATAAATCGAGGAGAGTATAAGCTTCCTGAGCTCCTGCAATGACAATCCGCAGGTTGTACTGTTGTCCAAAAGCGATTGCGGAAAGGATTTGTTTTTCTGTAGATGCCCTGATAAACAACGGTTTTTCTTTTTTGAGTACTGGTATCATTGCTGAGTAAAGGAGGTTATGGCGGGCGTTTTTTTCGCTTCCTTTTTCAGATGCAAAGGCGAGCGCATTTTTCATAAAGGTGTGCAACTCTGTTTCGGCCTGAAGGATATTCTTTTTTTGTTCTTCAAGGGGAGGGGCGGAAGGGGAGAAGGAGGGCTCTGTGTCAAACCAATTGAGGTAAACGGCGTCTTCTTTTACGATTACGGCATCTTCATAATTCCATGCATCCAGCTGAACGATGGAGGAAGTGCCTGAAAATACTCCTCCTTTAGGGGCAATCTGTGCGGTAAGTACTCCGTTGGCGCGATGGGTAGGGGTTACTTTGGAGTCGGCGTTGTAGGCTATGATTGAGCGGGCGTTGGGGTTGATACTACCGGTTTCCTGTGCGTCGCGGGTAGCTCTTACGGCTTCTATTTCTTCGAGGCCGATATCGGAATTTACTGCGATGAATCCGGGGTAAATGTGTTTTCCTGCTAAATCCACTATTGTCATACTTCCGGGGTTTTGTGCATTTCCTCTGCTGCCGACTTTTATGATTTTGCCTTCGCTGATAATCAGGTCTCCTATGATGGGTGCTTCTCCTGTTCCGGTATGGATGACTGCGTTTTGGAACAGGATTGGTTTATTCAGGGTTTTTCCCGGGGCGGGGGTTACCTGAGCTGATAGTTGAATGGGGAAATAATACATTACCCAGCAAAGGAGGAATCGTGCGGATGTTTTTATGCTCATAATGAAGGAATGAATAAGCGTTGAATATTTTGCTGCGAATGTAAGAAGATGTGTTGAATATATTGCCAATTTAAGGGTAAATTATGGTTTTTTTTTGGGAAAAGAAGTCCCTACGAAGATTTCAGGGAATGGGTTTGGGGAGAGTAGAGGGAATTCGTGAATTCCCTCTACAGGGTGGTTTACAGCATTAGTTTTGCGGTGGCGGTGTTGAGGATTCCGGATTTGATGTTGATGGTGGCTGTCCAGGGCTGGTAGCCGGGGTGGTTGATGGTGATGGTGTATGTACCGATAAGGATGGAATCGAAGAAGGCGTTGTGGTCGGTGGAGCGTACGGTTTGGGTGTAGTTTTTGAGGCCTTTGGTGATGATGACTACTACGCCTGTGGAATCGACTCCGTCTTCGAGTTCGACGAATAGTCCAAGTCGGGTTTTGCGGTGTCCGATGTCTATGATTTTGCGTGCTTCGGTGTATTCGTTGTAGAACTGGGTGGCGGTGGTACGGTACTGGAGTATCAGCCCGTCGAGAGTCTTGAGGTTTTGGGTGTTTTGGTTGAGTTTTAGGCTGAGGTTTTGTTTTGCGATTTTCTTTTCGTTAATGCGGTTTTCGGGGGCTTGCATTACGGTTGCGTAGGTGTCTATGAGGGTTTTGAAGTCGGTGACTAACAGGGCGGTTACGTTGTAGGGCGCGAGGTTGGCAAGCAGTGCGAGTGCTTCGTTGTGGGTTGAGAGTGCTTTGGCGTGAATTTCGGTGTCTCTGAGGAGTTCAAGGTCGGTTTTGGCAAGGGTGTATTTTTCTTCAAGGTCGGAGAGGTCTTCGGTGATGGCGTAGGCTTTGAGCTTGGATGCGAATACGAGGGTTTCGGCAATGGTTTGGTTCTGGAGTTTGGCTTTGCCTTTGGTTACGCCCTGGGTGGGTTGTGTCTGTA
>JAIBAH010000031.1 GCA_019695295.1 Bacteroidia bacterium
CTATCACAAATCCCCAAATACATCCAAAACTGTATTCAATCCCCATAATATTCAGGTCAACCAATGGCTTCGTTCAACAAAGTCTTGACTTCGCCTTTCAGGACGAAGTCAAGACTTTAATGTTGTGTGAAGGACTGGTTTATTATATTAACCGTTTTCTCAAAACCCGTAATTTTTTAAACGATCACTCCAAAGAAGCACTGACTTCGTATTCTACCGTTGCGCCTAAAAATCATGGGCACTCTTTGCTGGAAAGGCTAAAAAGAGTGTTTGTCCCGGCGGTAATGGACAACAATAATATTAATGTAGTCTCTTTTCAGAACCGCTATTTTGCAAATTCTGATTACGATACACTTACTGAAATTAATCTCACTGATCTGGAAACGATTGGGGATTTTAAGTTTCATGATGACAATACAAGCAGTAAAGTTTTTATGAGTTCGGCTCATCCCTGTATAGATGATGATACAGGAGAAGTCTTTAATTTCATTACCGATTTTGGTCTTAATACTTATTTCCGGATTATCAGGCTGGATGTCAAAACCGGAAAGAAGACAGAACTTGCCAGAATCAAAAGAAAAACGGCAGTTATCATGCATTCTGCTGCTCTAACCCCCAATTATTTTGTATTGATAGAGTGCCCGCTTGAAGCTCCTTTATGGGAGTTAATAAAAGTAAGGCTTCATTATCAGTTGTTTTTTGACGCACTGAAATGGAGACCGGAACTGGACAGCAAGTTTCATCTTGTGAACCGCAAAACCGGAGAGGTAACTACAGTCCCGACAGGGGCTTTCTATTTTTATCATACAATCAATGCATTTGAAGACAAGGGAAAAGTCGTAGTGGATGTATGCAGTCAGAATGATGTGGACTTTAAGAGTAGTATTGATATTGATAATCTTTTAGTTAACGGGGTTAAGCCGGATTGTAACTCATACCCCACAAGGTTTGAGGTGGATTTGAGCAGAAAGGAAGTGAAAAAAAGACGGTATGCAGATACAATTCTGGAGATGCCTCAGTTTGCCAATCAGACGCACGCCTGTAAAGATTACCGCTATGTTTACGGTTTGGGACTAAATCCGGCTACCCCTAAAGATATTTATAATCAGATAATAAAATTAGACAAACTCACAGGCGGTACAAAAACGTGGTATGAAGAGGGTATGTATCCTGAAGAACCGTTTTTTGTAAAAAAACCAGTCGGAAAAACAGAGGATGACGGGGCATTACTGTCTGTAGTAAGAGATCTGAGCAGGAAAACTTCTTTTCTGCTCGTGCTGGATGCCATTTCTTTTGAAGAATTGGGCAGGTCTGAGATACCCCACCTGATACCATCCGGATTCCACGGTAACTTTTTCCCGGCCAATAGTATTGAGGATTTTGAGCAGCACACAGTCGGATTATTCAGAAAAGAAGGATTTGAGCTTAAGGAAGTTTCTCCTGACCTGATATATCATCAGAATAAGGTATAAACAAAAGGCAGACTTCCTCCTCCTACAACGAGCAGAAAACCGATTATCAGCAAAATAAGAATGACGGGTACCAGCCACCATTTTTTGCGCTCCATGAGAAAATGGAAAAAATCTTTTAAAAAATCCATGCTTTTATTGTAATAAATAAGCAAAAACCAGAAAAGACTCCCGGCTTTTGAAGGTGGTTATTCTTTTATAATAATTCTTTTATGGGAAACCCCGAAACCTGAAAAATATCCGGTAACGCCATCTCCCTGCATATTTGAAACGATGGGTGCCCCGCTCGTAAAGGGATTGGGCATTCCCGTATTATTGATTTGGCTTTGCCAGAAGTTAAAAGTGCTTCGGCTTATGCTGTTCACATAATAATTTACGGTATCTCCCACTGGAAAGCGGGTAAACCGGATTTCGTTACGGTAAACACCATTGATTGTATGGTCATCAGACACTCTCTTATCCACCACTGCGCCCCAGCCGGCGAGCAGTTCATACCCCGTAGAATCATAAGCCGAAAAATAATTGTTTCCGGCCTCAGCAGGGTCGAAATAATGAATCGTGATTTGCCCGAATCGTTTACCGCTGATTGCATTTTCCTTGATTTCATAAGAGATACTGTCAATCGGAACGACAGCAGGAATTTCCGTAATACCCGTATAGCTTTTGCCGGCACTTTGAATCTCTATTTTGTAAAAGTGATTTTCTTTTCCAAGCATTGAAGAAGCCGGATTTATGGCAAGGAGGCTGTCTGCGTAAATTCCTTTAGCAGCGGACGGAATCCAGGAAACCCCTGATAATTCAACCCATTTTCTGGTTGAGGTACTATCCCAAAGAATCGTACCATCTGTTTGTTTTATCCCCTCCGTTACCCGCACTTCAGCGTCCCGGACATAGACAGGAGCGGTAGTAGTATCAAATGCATTATGGGATTCAGACAGTACAACGTAATTTAAATGTGGATAAGTTTGATTGATATACCCTTCCACGACGAGTAAAGGCTTGGTTTCGGCAGGGTTTTTTATCGTAATTTCCCTGATACAGCCCGAAAAGAGAATGACAGTAAAAAACAAAATTAGATATCTCATTTCTACGTGAATTAAAGGACAAAGTCTGTTTTGTCTTTCTATCCCCACAAACAAAAAGGAATTAAGAATAGTTTGAAAAAACTAACCGGAGCAATAAAAAACGCATTCCGGCTATCTGACCAGAATGCGTTCAGGATAAAATCTCCCTGATTTTATATACAGGAGATTATTTATTACAAATTACAGCAGTACTCATTCCGCTTTCTCCCTTTTCCGTCATTTCCTTCAGGTTTGTAGTGATTTTCAGTACTTTACCTTCAGATGACACACTTTCATCCCCATTCAGTCCGGAATAAATCGCATTGACTTCCGAGGGGAAATTCATGGTTACATTATACTTGAAAGACTCAAGGGAAGACATTGCGTACTCTGAATCCATCTCTCCCCCAAACATTCCGCTGATATCCTGCATTGCGCCGGAAGACTGAGAATTCTGATAGTAATACCGGTTTCCTTCCTTTTTTACAAAAGTAAAATATTCAGGGTCTCCTTTGGCTTTATTCATCATAATCAGGTTCATTGCCTCATTGAGTGCATCAAGGGATTTAAACTTGAAAGAGACTCCATAGATATATTTTTTACTATCGTCTGTAACCTTAACGCCAGAGATTCCACTGATTCCTTTCAGTTTATCCTGTACTTCCGTAAAAGACGCTGATTTTCCGAGCGGGTTTCCGCCTTCCATCTGAGACATATCCATCATTTGCCCCATTTGTTCCATCATTTTACTCATGTCCATTTTATACTCCATCGTGCCTGATCCGTTTTTCTTGAAGGTATAATTCTCTTCAATAGTAATACAGCTATTGAGAATCCATAAGTAGGCAATTGACAAAGAGATTAACAAAAATTTTTTCATATCAGATTTTTTAGATGATTTCAAATATTGTTACTACGAAATGTTTATGTTTTCGTTTTCAAAAGTAAGGGTTATTTTTTCCCCAACCAAATCAAGCCTTATAAAAAACGGATTTCTCCCGGATTTTTGTCATTCCGGAAGTTAAAACATCGAGCAGGACTGATTCGTTTTTTCCAGCTTACTGGTGTTAAATCCGGCTCTTTGGGCTTTTACGACCATGCTGTCATACACTTCGGCAGGCATTGTAGCCTCTTTGGATAAAATCCATAAATAATTTCGCTGAGGCGAACCTACCATTGCATACTGATAGGCGGTATCCAGATCCATGATATAATAAGGCGCTTTGATTAACGGAAAAAACTGCACTTTCAGAATAGAGTTATTGCTCCCTTTCTGTACAAACGCTTTGCCTTTTATCTTCCGGATATTTCCGCTGCTTCCGTCCTGACACCGGTTCATCACCCAAACATAGTTTTTTCCCGGCTCTTCTTTATAGGTTGCCGTTACACAATTACAGTCATTTTCGGAAGCAATCGGCAGCCTCGCAATTTCAAACCACCGGCCGGCATACCGTGAGAGATTTACGCTGGAAACGGTGCTCAGCGGCTGAGGCGTTTTGCAACTCCAGAGTATTCCAAGCAATACGAGAAGCAGGAAATGGGATGTATTCAGGTGTTTCATGTCTTTTTTTTGCAAAAGTAAGAAATTGCAGTTAATTTAAATAATATCGTTAAGAGATAAATTTGGAAGATATCGACTTAGTGTTTAACTTTGTACCGTTAAAACCAAAATACAGAACAAAAGAACCCCCAATAGTTTTTTTAATATGTCCAAAGAAACAAACAACAAAGTCGAGTCCCAGTCAGGAGCACTGGATACCCTGAAAAATATTCTTACGGGAGAAGTCGCGGATAACTTTAGTCAGCAAATTCAGGACGTAAGAAATGAAATAGAAAAGAATCGTAAAAAATTCGATGAGAAAATCGAAGAAAGCAATCGTGCCCACAAGCAGGAAGAAGAAGATATCCGTAATCTGATAGACAGAACAAGAACGGAAATGGAAGCCCGCTTATCTTCTTATAACAAACAGCTGTTCGCTACGATTGAAGCGGTAAACAATGATCTTTCCAATGAACTGAACAAAACAAGAGTATATCTTCAGGAACAACTCGACCGGATTGACCATGAAAAAACACAAAGAGCCGAATTAGGTAAAATGTTGATTATGATGGGTCAGCAATTGATTGAGGACGGTAAAGCGAAAGAATAATCCGGCTAAAAATCCGAATCGTCAAACCAGTAATGTGCTTTCCAAACATCGCCTGAGCGGGCACGCCGAAGTCTGAATTTAGCCCGTCCCGTTCCGGTATAGGAATTTCCGTCCCTTTCTGAAATACTAAGATTAAAATTACGTGTTATAAACGCAGTGGTATCCGTGGTATCCTGTTCTGTGAAAAAATTCCAGTCCAGATTAATCTGATCGGATGCCTGAAATAATTTGTAGGAAATATTCATCTCTGTCGCTCTGTCCCAGGTGAACTCCTGCCCCTGATCGAAATCATAGTAAACGAATACAAAATCACTGTCAAAAAGCCGCCCGTATAAACTCGTATCCCTTAACTCATAACTGTTTTTGAACAGTTGAAAATACCCCTGAATCGAAACAGGATTGCCCAGTGACTGCATATTTTGCAGTCCGTCAGGGTCGTATTCCGGCGCAAATGGGTTACAGCCCATGTAATAAAAACACAGAGAAAGTAAAAAAAGGAGAGAAAATAATTTATTTTTCATTGTTTGATTAAAGAAAAAACGCAGAATCTCTGTGAAAAGCTATTGAATATAGGTAAGTTTTAATTTACTCCAGGCCGAGTCCGGATATACCTCCAAATCCGCCCACTCCGTTATCTCCCAAATATTACCTGCCGGGTTTAGTTTCATTTTCAGGGTTATTTTGCCATGAAAAGCGTCCGAAAGCGTAGTGTCTTTATGCGCTACGGCCATCCGGTAGTTGGCGGTATAGTTTACGGAATCAGCACTCAGATTCTGAAAAAGGGCTTCCTCCCAGAAAAGTTGCACAACTGCTCCGGTTTTCAGATTGGACTTTACATTATTGAGATAAGTTCTTTCGTCATTGATACTCCAGTTTTGCCAGATGCTTTCATGTCCGTTATACCAGGTAGGAGTAGGAGAAAACCGATAGGATTGCTCCGAAAAACAACGGGAATAGTTCTGCACATTCATGCTTTGAAAAGCCATCATAAAATTGGAGAGGAGCAAA
The DNA here is from genome assembly GCA_019695295.1 of Bacteroidia bacterium. Lineage (GTDB taxonomy): Bacteria > Bacteroidota > Bacteroidia > J057 > J057 > JAAFHL01. Next base: position 5,692 of record JAIBAH010000031.1, read on the forward strand.
TCCGGAGAAGTAGGAGGATTCCAGGATGTTCCCTGATTATCCGGAGGCTCGGGCGTACGTACCCTGAAACATCCGCTCATCAGAATGCTTATAATTATAATTATAACAGAATACGTTGTCTTCATTTTTCTTTAGTCTTTATGAAGCGATAAATACAGAATCTATGATTCACAGAACCTGCATAAAAAACGGGTTTACTTAAAATATCCCGCGCCTCCTTCCTCCCGTCATGGAACAAATCCAAAGCATCCCGAAACCAGTCTGTCACGCAAGTCTTTATTAAAACGAATGATTCAGTAAAAAAGACAAAAAAAGCAATAAAAATCGGAGTTTTTTATATTACTGCCCCCAAACCGACGGTTTTTTTTGCCATTCCTGAATCGTCTCCCATTGAGACTGTCCGATATACTCCATTTCGGTTGCTTTTTGTAATAAAGAGGGAAGTGTAGATAATGCAATCACCTTGATACCCGCCTGCTCAAAAGCCTCCGAAGCCTCCGGAAATCCATAGCTGAAAATCGCCACCACCCCGGCAATCTTCACTCCGGCTTCTTTAAGTGCCTCCGCTACTTTCAGGCTGCTTCCGCCTGTAGAAATTAAATCTTCTACGATAATATAGGATTTTTCGGGGTTTACCCGGCCTTCTATCAGGTTTTTCATCCCGTGAGATTTTGCAGAAGTACGTACATAAATATAGGGACAATCCATCACATCTGCAATCAGTGCTCCGTGCGCAATTCCGGCGGTAGCTACACCTGCTACTGCACACGCTTCCGGAAAGTGAGTACGAATTGCCGATACAAAAGCATTTTTTATAAAAGTACGGATTTCCGGATAAGACAAAACCATTCGGTTATCACAATAAATCGGGGATTTCCATCCGGAGCTCCACGTAAAAGGAGACTGTGTATTGATTTTTACAGCCTGTATCTGTAATAAGTACTCAGCGATTTGTAAATCAGTTTGCATCAATCGTTTTTTTAGGGGTTATATGCTGCTAAACACCCGGTATTCCCAGGCATTCAGAGTAAAAACATGTACTTCTTCTGTATTAAAGTCTTCTTTTGTGAAGATTTCTTTCATTACTCCCTTCAGATTTTCTGTTTTAAGAGAAAAAGTCTGAGGGGTATTACTCATATTACACATCACCACCACACTGTGATTGTCTTTTGTACGGGAAAAAGCAAAAACAGCTTCATCCTTATCTGTATGAATTCTTGAAAGCGGTCCTCCGTAGGAGCCATTCCACAGCGCATGATTTTTATGCTTCAGGTCATTCAGGGTCTGATAGTAACCCGAAAGCGGATAATGTCCCCAATGTATATAGTCTTTATCAAAAAATTTAAGCCTGCGGCTAAGAGAGTCTTCCTGACCATTATAGATTAACAGCATTCCGGGTACGGTAGCGGCAACTACTCCCATACAACGAACGGCTTCAGCGGAATGCATGCGCTCGTATTCAGAACCTTTCCATGAATTTTCATCATGATTCGAAGTGAAATTCATACGGTAAACATCCGGTGGAAAACGATTGGCTTTTTGGGTAAAATATTCATCCAGGTCTTTTACATTTTTCTTACCGTTGGCGATATCATTCAGGGTGTGATGAAACTCCCAGGTATAGTTCATATCAAACTCAAAAGGATGCAGTTCCGGATTTTCAGCCTCAGCAAGCATAAAAACCGGCTTATCGAGGGTATTCAGTGCTTTGCGGGCTTCCGTCCAGAAGCTCGTAGGAACCATCTCCGCAACGTCACAGCGGTATCCGTCAATATGAGTTTGCTGCACCCAGAACTTTAACGCATCAATCATATATTCTCTCAGGCCGGGCTGATCATAATTTAAATCCGCAACGTCTGTCCAGTCATCTACGGGCGGTTTAGGCTCCCCTTTTTCATTGAGGGTGTACCATTCTTTATGTTTCTCTATCAGTGGATTATCCCAGGCGGTGTGATTGGCCACCCAGTCAATAATGACATACATTCCCTGAGCATGAGCCTCTTTCACAAGGTGTTTGAAATCATCCATAGAGCCATAATCCGGATTTACATTCAAATAATCCTTAATCGAATAATGACTGCCAACCGAACCTTTTCTGTTTTTCAGACCCAAAGGCTGAACCGGCATCAGCCAAAGGATATCCACCCCCATTTTTTTCAGACGGGGAAGATGAGACTCAAAAGCCCGGAAAGTCCCTTCTTTGGTAAACTGACGGATATTCACTTCATAAATAACCGCATTTTTAGACCATTTTTCATGCCCTTTATGATTCATAGCTTCACTTTGAGATTTAGGATTAGTCTTTGTATGACAAATTTGCTTACAGGAACTGAATAAAACAGAAGATACAAGCAACCAAAAAACATATTTCATATTCTTATGGATAAAGTAAATTTCCACAAAGGTAAGACCTAAGTCCGGATTCAAAAAAAAATATTCGGAAAGTGAAGCAAAAAACGGAGAACAGGGGTATTTTTTTTTGATAAAATAGTTAAAAAATAAGGGTACAATTTTTGCCATTTTGCGTTTGAATAAAAAAAGCATATATTTGCATTATATTTGAAGGGAAAAATAAAATAGATTCAGGGAAAGAAATAAGAGAGTACCCATATTCGTTTAATCTGTTATTGTTTGAAATTCAATTATTTAATCTTAAATAAAGACCAATACTACATTCATTGCTTATGATTTAAATCTTTACATTTCAAAATATTATTTTTGAATTTTTCAACGAAAGTAAATTTAATCCGGAGTTTGTATTAATTTTGCAAACTTCTTTTCGCATATTTTTTTGTTGGAAAACTTTTTGCAGAGGAAATTAAATTTGTAAAGATTTGTCAAACTTTAGTTTATCTATTTTTTTGTCAGCATTAATTCCGTTATTTTTAATTCCGGAAAATGCCGTTGTCCGTAAAAAACATACGCAAAACCGTATGGATGAAGCGGCTTGCTCTTTTTATTATGATACTCCCGGCACGTCATTTAAGCGGGACGCAATTTCCAGAAAAGAAATTCCCGTCTTAACGACCGATGAAATACAGCAAACATCCAAAAATAAAGGGGAAATCATCCCTCTTAAAAGCGAATCCCCGCTCTTAAGGGTGGAAAATCATACGCTGCTGGATTCGCCTCAGTACAAACTCGAGGTGAAAAATGACCCGCCGGATTCTATCCTGAACCCCAATGACCGTATCGGAGATGCTACTACTCAGGAGTATGTGTCGCCCATGTGGCTTCAGAATCCCTCCAATATCGAAACGAAGTATGAACTCGCACCCGACGGAAAGGGATATTATATCTATGAACAAATAAACGGAATCAATATTCGTCCGCCTTCCTATATTTCTTTTGAAGATTATCTCGAAATGAGAAGAAAGCAAGGAATTGCAGCCTATTTCAAAGAAACGGGAATGGCCTCCAATAAAGAACAGCAAAAAAGCCTGATTCCTTCTATCGAGCTGGCGCAGTTGAATGATGTTTTTGGTGGGGGAACGATTAGTCTTACGCCTACAGGAAGTGCTTCTCTGCAATTGTCTGTGGACAGAAATAAAATAGAAAATCCTTCCCTTCCCCTTCGTCAGCAAAAAAACACATACCTGAATTTTGATCAGCAGCTTCAGGCCGGTGTCGTGGGAAATATCGGAGATAAATTTAAAGTAAATATCAGTCAGGATACAAAAGCGACGTTTGACTTTGAGAACATCACCAAACTGGACTATACCGGTGATGAAGATCAGATTCTGCAAAGGCTGGAAACCGGGAATGTAAGCATGCCTTTGGGCAACTCGCTCATTCAGGGTGCACAAAACCTGTTCGGGATTAAAGCAGGCCTGAAATTCGGGCCGGTGAATGTCATCGGGTTGATGTCTATGGACAGAGGACAGCGTCAGACAATCAGCGCACAGGGAAGTGGTCAGGGCGGAACGATTGAAACGCAGTTCAAAAAATCCATCGCAGACTACGATCAGAATCGTCACTTCTTCCTTTCTCATTATTTCCGTTCCAAATTTGATGAAGCACTGGCAAGAGTCCCTCAGATTAATTCCCGTGTCATCATCAATCAGCTGGAAGTTTGGGTAACGAATCCGAATGTAACGCAGACGAGCAACCTGCGTTTGGGGGTAGGATTCATAGATATGGGAGAAAACGATAAAAAATATGCCAATGGTCAGGGGGTTTTATTCAATCCCAATGTGATTTCGGATAATGACACAATTCTGCCGGATAAAGGCTCAAACAACCTTTATAAATATTTAAAAAACAATCCCGATTTAAGGGATAAGGCTAAAACAGCAAATATCCTCGAATCCGGGCAGTTCCGGATGGTAAACGGGGTGGATTTTCAGCTGGTGAATCTGCGTAAACTTCAGGAAGGAAGAGACTATACCTATCATCCCCAACTGGGCTATGTATCGTTGAGTACTCCGCTTCAGTCTGATGATGTAATGTTTGTTTCCTACAGTTATCAGTATGACGACAAGACGTTTCAGGTAGGGGAGTTTTCCAATGACGTACCGGCCAATGCAGAAAACAGCAATCCCATCTTTTTGAAGATGATTCGCCCTTCACAGCTTCGCCCGACCTACAATAATAAAACGTATCCGGTCTGGGATTTGATGATGAAAAACATATACAGCATTGCTTATGGCCTGAGCTCTCAGGGCTTCCGTATGCAGGTAATGTATGAAACCGGTACCAAAGCCGGAAAAATCAATTTCCTTCCCGAAACAAAAGACACCTCTATTCAGAATATCCCGTTATTGCAGCTAAGCGGCCTCGACCGTTTGACCAACAATACCGCTCCTGAGCCGGACAACCTCTTTGACTTTGTGGATAACCTCACCGTTATTCCCCAGAAAGGCGTGATTATCTTCCCTCATATTGAGCCATTTGGAAGTTACCTGTCCCGAAAGCTCAATAGCCCCAACGACTCGGTGCGCTATGCGTTTCAGCCGTTGTATGATATGACCTATCAGGACGCAATTCAGTATTATCCCCAACTCAACCGATATACACTTGAAGGAGTATATCAGGGCGGCGGCGGTCCTGCTTCCGGTGGTTCCGGTAGTGGCGGTGCAGCGGAAATTCCGCTGAATGCTTTTGGTGTAAACCCCCAAAGTGTCATTGTAACTGCCAATGGGGTGCGCCTGAACAGGGGTACAGATTATGATATTGACCCTTCCGGCTCCAAGGTAATCATTAAGAATCCGGCCTATCTTGCACAAGGGCAGCAGCTGAGCGTTACTTTTGACCAGCAGCAGGCTTTTCAGATGCAAACCAAAACCATGTCGGGTTTAAGAGTGGAATACAGCCCGCTGAAAAACACCAAACTGGGATTTTCAGGATTGCAACTCAATGAACGCCCCACTAATTTTAAGACCACTATCGGAGACGAACCGGTAAAAAACACACTTTGGGGATTTGACCTTGCCTCTCAGAAGGAATTACCCGGCCTTACCAAAATTCTGGATAAACTTCCTTTATTAAATACAAAAGCCCCTTCATCCTATAATTTTTCCGGGGAATGGGCGCAATTACGTCCGGGACAACCCCGTCAGGTAATGCAGGACTCGCTTCAGGGAATTACCTATATAGACGATTTTGAGGCAGCCAAAATGCCTTACAGCATGATGGGAATTCAGCGTTGGAAACTGGCTTCTTTTCCCCGCTTCCAGCCGGCTAACCGGTTCTACAATCCTGAAACCGATTTCCCGAATGATTCTCTGGCAATGGGATACTCAAGGGCACAACTAAGCTGGTACCAAATAGACCCTCAGGTGTATAATCCGGATATTGCCAAAATCCCCACAGGTGATAAAGACAGTTCCTATACGCGTCCGGTTACCCCCTACGAGTTGTTTCCGCAAATAACCGCTTTGCCGGGAGCTGCTTTTCAGCCTACTTTTGACCTTCATTATTTCCCCGCAAAAAGAGGACCCTATAATTATCAGACTGACCCATCCAAGTTGTCCGTTTCGGGAAGATTCCTGAAACCCAAAGAAAACTGGGCAGGAATTATGGCTGAGATAAATACCAATATTGACTTCGAAGCCCAGAATGTAGAGTTTATTGAGTTCTGGATGATGGACCCGTTTCTTGATAAATTCAAAGACAGTACAGGAGGTGAATTATATTTACATCTGGGAAATGTAAGCGAAGATGTCATTCCGGATAACCTTCAGTTTTTTGAAAACGGCCTTCCGGAAGATGGCGGAGCCCAGGGAGTAGTGGATACAGATTGGGGAAAAGTGCCGACCACGATTCCGCCCTCCAACGCATTCAGTAATAATGCAGATGCAAGGGGAAGGCAGGATGTGGGCCTGGACGGGTTAAGCACAGACGAAGAAAGAAATTTCTTTCAGCCATATTTAGATAAGCTTTCAGCCAATTTTGGTACAGGCTCGCCCGCTTATGATGAGTTCCTGAGAGATCCAAGTTCAGATGATTATAAGCACTTTTTGTCGGAAGAATATAACGACAATACAACCGGAATTTTAGACAGATACGCCCGTACTTTTGGTACCGAAGGAAATTCGCCGGTAAATCAGACCAATAACGGATTTACCTTGCAGGCAAGTCAGTATCCGGATACAGAAGACCTTAACCGGAACGGAACTCCCAATACATGGGAAGAATACTGGGAGTACAGAATCAAGGTTTCAAAGGACTCCCTGATTCCCGGAGCCAATTATATTGTGGATAAAATCACTTCCTCTGTGAAACTCAACAATAGCGGCAGCAAACTGGATACCGTCACCTGGTATCAGTTCCGGATTCCGATTCGTATGGGAAAACCCGTGAACAATATCCCTAATTTTAAAGTAATCAACTTTATGAGGATGTGCGTAACCGGTTTTGAAAGCGAAGCGATTCTGAGATTGACCGAGTTTCAGACAGTAGCTACTCAATGGAGAAAATACGATGGAATTTTTACTTCCCGTCCGGATACATTTCAGACAGAGCCGCAGCCTTGCGAGACCTTTGATGTAGGAAGTGTGAGCGTGCAGGACAATTCCCGTAAAACGCCTTTTAACTATGTAATTCCTCCCGGAGTATTTCGTCAGGGTTTCAATGGAAATACGCAGCCGGGCTTCCTTCAGGATGAACGCTCGCTCGTAATCAGGGCCACCTGTTTGCCGGAAGACGAAGGAAGGGGGATTTTTAAATATGTAAATCAGGATTTCCGTAACTTCAAAAAACTCCGGATGTGGGTTCATGCAGAAGCAGTAGAAACCGGACTTAGCCCCTCCAATTTTAATGATAGAGGAGATGCAGTAGCATTTATCCGTTTAGGATTAGACAACGACCTGAATTATTATGAGTACGAAATTCCGTTGCTTCCCTCAGACCCTAATTCTTCCATTCCACCTTATGATACCGCCAATATCTGGAGGAATCAGTTTAATTTTGATCTGGATTTGCTCACAACGGCAAAAAATGACAGGAATAATACAGGCTTTAGTTCGGATGAAAGATATGAGTATAATCTGAATCTCCCTCTGGGACATAAAATTTATATTAAAGGAACGCCTAAATTAAGCGATATCCGGAATATAATGATTGGGGTAAGAAACCCGAAAACGCCGGATGAAGGCCCGGTCAATGTGGAATTGTGGGTAAATGAGCTGAGTCTTACCAAATTTGACAATGCGTCTGCATGGGCGGCTAATGCAAATCTGAATCTTCAGCTTGCCGACTTAGGGACAATTCAGGCCAGCTTTCAGGAAAGAAAAGCCGGATTCGGAACCCTGGACCAGCGGGTAAGTCAGCGGAAAAGAGAGGATGTAACCCGGTATTCTGTACAGGGCGATTTTCAGCTGCATAAATTTATTCCGGAAAAGTGGGGAATTTCTCTGCCGGTACACATCAACTATGATGAGCAATTCAAAAACCCGCAGTTTGACCCCAGGGAGGCTGACGTACTGACAAGCGACCTGTATCTTCAGGCTTCTCCGGCAGAAAAAAGACTGATAAAATCCCAGATTATGGATTATACCCGGAATAAAGGAATTTCTTTTAATAATATCAAGAAAAACAAAACGGGCACCAATACCAAAAATCATATATGGGACATCGAAAACTTTGATATGAGTTTTGCTTACTCTGAGATGTTTAACCGGAATTATATGATTGAGAAAAACTTTAATTCCAATTATCGAGGAGCCATTAACTATCGTTATAATATCAAGAGTGAGCCCATTCAGCCATTTAAAAAGTGGAAAAAGAAAAACCCTATTTCTGAGTTTAATTTTTCTCCTCTTCCGAAATCGGTTACAGTAAGCCTTATCGGTGACAGACAGTTTTCTGAAAATTTGTACCGTCCTTCTTTATTCGGAGGGAAAACCACCCCCGTTTATACCAAAAACTTCCTGCTTACCCGTAATTATAATCTGGCATGGGACCTGACCAAAAGTCTTGCAATGACCTTTACTGCAGCCAATAATGCAAGGGTGGACGAAGTAAAAGGGTACTGGGAAAATTCGGCTCAGTGGCAACGGGATTCTATCGGCTCTCTTCAGGATAATTTCCTGCACTTCGGAAGGGATACCATTACCACAAACGGGTTTAAGCCCAATGGTCAGTCCTATGAATATAACCGGGCTTACAACCGTATGATTTCCATGGGAAGAAATATCGGATATAATCATAATGTCAATCTCGCCTATACTTTGCCTTTCAGTAAGTTTAAACCGACAAACTGGATTACGGGAAATGCTACTTACAGCGGTACTTTTCAGTGGATGAACCCGCCTGAGGTAAATATGGGTCTGGGAGCGACGATTATCAACGGACAGAATATCAACGGATCCGCGCGAGCAGACTTTAACAGTTTATATGGTAAATGGAAAGGATTGAAAAAAATGCTTGACCCATTGCCATACAAACCCCCTGTGCAGCCCCCGAAAGGGACTACTCCGGACCCGAAAGCGCCTAAAAAGGATGACAAAACCGGACAGCCATCAAAACCCAAAGTGGTCATCAATCCGGAATGGAAAGATAAGCATAAACTTAATCCTCCCAAAGAGCTTAAATTCTTAAAAGCGGTACTTCGTTCTGTACTGAGAGTAGTTTTCAGTGTGAAAAATGTGGATGGAACCTATACTCAAACTGCAGGAACAACGCTGCCCGGCTATCTTCCTCAGACGGATAATTTCGGGCTGGACTTTGGCTATACCGATACCACATCCGGAAGGAAATCCCCGATTATTCCTCCTACGCTCGGGTTCCTTGCGGGAATGCAGAAGGATATACGTCCGCAGGCAGAAAGAAATTCCTGGATTACCAAGGATTCTACGCTCTCCAATTATTTTATGCAGAATATCAATTCTCAGCTAACGCTGAAGTCTTCGCTCGAACCGGTACCCGGCTTCAAAATTGATTTGAATGCAACCCGTAATTCGACCGACAATAATTCTGAGATGTTCCGTTGGGACAATGCTTCCGATGATTATATACATACAGCAAAACAATTCAGCGGGATATATTCTGTTTCCTATATTTTCGCTAATACGGCTTTTGCAAAAGACGATTCTCTGCTATTCCTTCAGTTTGCTGAAAACCGGAAAATCGTTTCCCAGCGATTATATGACCTCAACCCTTCCAAATCTGCGCTTACGTATCAGGGGCAAAGAGACGGTTTCCAGAATGGTTATACCGGATCGTCTCAGGATGTACTGATTCCGGCACTTCTGGGAAGTTACGGCCTTGTAAAGTCTGAGAAAGTAGGATTATCTCCTTTCCCCAAAATGCCTTTGCCAAACTGGAATATCAACTTTAATCCTACAATTGCTTTCCCGCAGTTAAAGCAAACGTTTACCTCAATCAGTGTAAAGCATAGTTATCAGGGAACGTATTCTGTAGGGGGATATAACCGGAATATTTTTGCAATCGACAGAAACGGGGATATGCAGGGAGATACAGCAGTGATTATTGGTCAGGATCCTTTGGGGAATAATATCGAGAACTTTGCCCCCATCCGGAATATTGCAATGGTTCAGATTACTGAGCGGTTTGCTCCCCTCATTGGCTTTAATGCAACCCTGAAAAATGGGATGACAACAAACCTCTCTTATGGAAGAGGACGGATGATGAGCTTCAATATGGGTAACCTTCAGTTAACTGAGGAGAAAAATCAGGACCTGACTTTCTCTATGGGATACAAAAAAGATAAATTAAATCTGAACCTGAATCTGTTCGGGAAAGATATCACTCTGAAAAACAGTGCAAACTTTAATTGTCAGGTTACGATGAGAGATTCAAGGGTAAGAAACCGTACGCTGGACGGAATCACAACGCCCGACCTGCGCGGAAATCTCATTATCAATATTAATCCTTCCATCGATTATATCATCAATAACCGGGTGAATATCAAAGTATTCTGGCAGGAAAATATCAGCCGGCCCCATACTTCCCTCTCGTTCCCGAACTCCTTCAGAAGCGTAGGCGTTCAGATGAGGCTATCGCTGAATTAAAATGCAAAAGAGGCTGTCCAAAAAGGCGGCCTCTTTTTTATGATTTAATACTCACGGGTAAATCAAAAAAACAACGGAAGAACCTTTACTCTCCCGAATATCAAAAAAACCACCCTTACATTTCCAGAATCTGAAAAGCGGTTCTCCTGTTGCGTGCTCTTCCTTCCTCGGTATCGTTGGGTGCTAAAGGCTGACTTTCGCCATACCCGGCGGCGGACACCCTCTGAGGGTCAATGCCTTTGGAGATAAGATAGTTCATTACCGACTCTGCGCGATTCTGGCTCAGGGTAATGTTGCTTTCTTCAGAACCGGTATTGTCAGTATGACCCTGAATTTCGATTTTCATTTTGGGATTTTGCTGTAAATATCCTAGCAGAACGGCAAGTTCTATATAAGATTCTTTTTTCAGGTCATATTTGCCCAGATCAAAGAAGATATTGTTCAGTACTACCACTACGGGAGCCGCCGGCTTCACCGGTTCTGTCGGTTTGGTAGGCGGAGGTAAAGGAAGCAGATTGATTGCAATGTCAAAGTAAATATCTTCTTTTAAGTCCTTGAGATAAAAGTGTTTGCTGGTAAAGATATATCCGGGGGCTTCGGCATAGGCTGCATATTCCCGGTTCATGGGTACACTCATCAGGAACTTTCCGTCGCCCTTACCGGAAGTCATTGCTCTTACCGTATCTCCGGTCTGAACATCCACTAATTTTATCCGGGCCTGAACGGGTACTCTGGAGATACTGTCACGGGTAACCCCTCTGAGGAAAGTAGAAATCTGAGGGCGAAAACGCTCATCCAGCAGGAATTCATACAAATCATCCAATCCATATCCGCCGGGGCGGTCAGAGTTAATATAGCCCCTTGTTCCCTTGGTATTGATAAATATATTTCCTTCATTGGCACTTGTATTCAGGGGATATCCCATATTTTCCGGTTTTTTCCATCCATTTTCATCATGATAGCTTACAAATAAATCATCTCCCCCGAATCCGGGATGATAATCAGAGGAGAAATACATCGTTCTTCCATCTGCATGAATAAAAGGACATTGCTCATTGCCTGCGGTATTGGTGGGCGTTCCCAGGTTTTGGGCTTTACCCCATTTTCCGTTTTCCCATTTCGTAAACCAAACGTCTTTTTCTCCCACTCCGCCCCTTCTTCGGGAAGAAAAGTAAAGCGTTTTGCCGTCAGGTGCCAAAAAAGGCTGAGAGTCCCACCCGTCACTGTTTACTTCCGGCCCCATATTGACCGGAGTCGTCCATTTACCATTGGCACGTACGGAATAATACAAATCATAATTTCCCAGCCCGTTTTTGTAATCTCCTGCAAAAAATACGACTTTTCCATCCTGAGTGATACTTGCCGCACCCTCGTAGTCAGGCGTATTGACCGGAGGACCTATGTTTTGGGCTGGCAGCCACTTTCCTTCTTTGTATTCACTGATATAAATATCTTCAGGATAGTCTTTGTGCTCCAGACTAAACCCACCTGTGGTTTCTTCCCTGTGGGCAGTAAACAAAAGCGTATTGTCGTCGGCGGTGAGGAAAGGGAGATAATCTCTGCCCACGGAATTAATATTGCTTCCGAGATTAACCGGAGAGAACTTTACGGGGTGATTCATGGCTTCCGCTGCAAATTTCGCTTTGGGCAGGTTTTTTTGAGCACTTTCCAGATGTACTTTCAATCCTTTGGGTTCATTCAGAAAAATACTGTAGCATTCCGCCGCATTTTCATACTGACTTGTGTAATAGTAGCAATCGCCCAGCAGGGAATTCAGCGTGCCGAAAATCGCAGCCCGGGACGAGCTTTTGGTTCTTTCAAAATAAGGAATTGCCTCCTGATATTTTTTTTTGGCCCAGAGCGCCTCCCCCAAAGCAAAATTGGCATCCCCGAAATCCGGTTCCAGTTCAATGGCTTTTTTAAAAGATTCAGCGGCTTTAAGATAATCTCTTGCCCGCGTCCACTCTTTACCCTCATAAAAATAATCCAGGGCTTTTTTGGATTTAATCCCATAATCCGAAGGCTTTTCTTTCTGGCCAAAAGCGTTATTCATACAAAAAAGCAGAAGCCCGAGAAAGAGTGCTACAACCAAATTTTTCATTTTATACTCAGATATTATAATTATAACGAACGAACGAATCCGCTTCTTATTACGGGAAGTAACTGTACAGGGTTATAAAGGATGTCAAAGCCGTGAGGGAAGATTCCTTCAGAAGTTATTAAAGGGCGTACGGGAATGATTCACAGAGCGGCAAAAACAGGAGGGGCTACACAAACCAAGAGAGCCTTTCGGGCGAATCATCAGGAAAGAGAGAATATTATATTTTGTGATTCCCGTTACAATAAAATGTATTATATTTGCAGCCGGATAGTATAATTTTTTCTTGTTAATTCAAACTAAAATATGTTAAACCTTGTACTTTTTGGACCTCCCGGAGCGGGCAAAGGCACTCAGTCAGAATACATTATCGGTGACTACAAACTGGTTCACCTGTCAACCGGGAATATTTTAAGGGCAGAAGTAGAGGCCGGTACTGAGCTCGGCAAATATGCAAAACAAATCATGGACGAGGGAAAACTCGTTCCGGATGAGGTTGTAATTCAGATGATTAGCAATAAAATAGATGCTAATCCTCAGGCGCAGGGTTTTATCTTTGACGGGTTTCCGAGAACAACTCCTCAGGCTCAGGCACTGGATGAACTGCTCAGTAATAAATCTACTGCGATTACCTGCATGGTTAGTCTGGATGTACCGGAAGATGAGCTGGTCAGCCGGCTTGTAAAAAGAGGAGAAACCTCTGGCAGAGCAGATGATAATGAAGGAACAGTAAGAAAAAGATTCAAGGAATATACCGAAAAAACCTTGCCGGTAGCGACTTATTATCAGGCACAGAATAAACTTTTTTCGGTTGACGGAGTGGGAAGCCTTGACGAAATTTACGGGAGAATCAAATCCGTATTATCCCGCTACGTTTAATCGGTTTTCAATATAATAATCTCTTTTTTCTGCAGGATAAATGCAGAGAATGGATACATCAATCATAATTTCTAATAAAAATGGCAGTAACTCCTTTTGTTGATTACGTAAAGATATATTTCAAAAGCGGGGATGGAGGAAACGGAAAGATATCCTGGAGAAGAGAAAAATTTGTACCCAAAGGAGGTCCTGACGGTGGAGATGGCGGAGATGGCGGAAGTATTTATCTGAGAGGAAATACTCAATACTGGACATTATTAGATTTAAAATACCGCAAATTTATCAACGCAGAAAACGGAGTTTCAGGTCAGGGTGCAAAGAAAAAAGGAAAAACCGGAGAAGATATTATTCTCGATGTTCCGTTAGGCACGATGGCGATTGATGGCGAAACGGATGAATTCATCGGAGAAATTACTGAAAACGGGCAAATGCTTCTGTTGTGTAAGGGAGGAAGAGGCGGCAAAGGCAATACTTTTTTTAAAACAGCGACGCATCAGGCACCGGAATATGCTCAGCCCGGAGAGCCGGGAGTAGAGAGAGTCGTGGTTCTTGAACTTAAAGTGCTCGCAGATGTAGGATTGGTTGGGTTTCCCAATGCAGGAAAATCCACCCTTTTATCTGTAATGAGTGAAGCTAAACCCAAAATTGCCGATTATCCTTTTACAACTCTGGTACCAAACCTGGGAATCGTGAGGTATAAGGATTTCAAGTCCTTTGTCATGGCAGATATTCCCGGAATTATTGAAGGGGCTCACGAAGGAAAAGGGTTGGGAATACAGTTTCTGAGGCATATAGAAAGAAACAGTGTGTTGCTTTTTATGGTGGCTGCGGATGCTGAGGATATTAAGAAAGAATACAAAATCCTGCTCAATGAGTTACAGCAGTACAATCCGGAACTCAAGGATAAGCCCCGGATTCTGGCCATAACCAAATGTGACCTTACGGACGAAGAAGCACAAAAAAAAATCCGTAAATCGTTACAGAGAATAGCAGTGGAAAAAGTTTTTATCTCTGCCGTTGCGCAAATCGGGATTACAGAACTGAAAGAAACCTTATGGCAGAAAATTAATGCGAAAGAAGAAGCGTAGCAATATCGTCAAACCTATCTGTTCATGCCTTTAATCAGTAAAAATATTTCTGCTCATCTTGCGATGTTTACCGTAGCCCTGATTTACGGGCTTAATTATTTTATCAGTAAAGTTGTTTTTGAATATATTTCCCCTTTTGGGGTGCTTGCGATGCGGAGCCTTTCCGCTTTGATTTTTTTTGGGCTTCTCTCTCTCTTATTTTACCGGGAAAAAATCGAAAGAAAAGATATCTCCCGGATTCTGTTTTGTGCTTTTTCCGGAATCACACTGAATCAGCTGTGTTTTTTATGGGGGCTCGCCGAGACTACAGAAATCAATGCAGCGGTGCTGATGATTACCTCCCCGATTTTTGTGTTTTTGCTTGCATACTTTACCCGCTCCGAAACGATTACCCTGCGTAAAATTCTGGGAGTAGTGATTGCATTTGCCGGCTCTGCACTACTGATTGTCAGCGACAAAAAACTCACTATCGGAGGCTCAACGGTGCAGGGCGATATTCTGATTATTATCAATGCACTTGCGTATTCTGCGTATCTGATTGCAGTGAAACCGCTCGTAGCCCGTTACAGCCCCATTTTTCTGTTTGCAATTCTGTTCGGGACAGGTGGCATTATCAATATCTTGATTGGAATGAATGACCTGATAAATGCAGAATGGAATACTTTTCCTTCTACCGTACTGGCAGGTGCTGCATATATTATTGTCTGTACCACGATTCTGGCTTATTTGTTGAATTTATGGGCTATGAAAACCGTACCGGCGGGTCATGTCAGTATTTATGTTTATCTGCAACCGGTAATCGCGACGATTATGACTGCCCTTCAACCCGACAAGGCGCATTATCTGACCCCTGCCAAACTGGGATGTATTCTTTTGGTTTTTATTGGCGTTGGTTTGGTTACCCTGCATAAACCGGTTTTACTCAATGCGAAAGAGATTTAAGGAAGTGGTGCCGGTTTCAGGGAAAAGCAGAGAGGGTAGTATAGATTTCTTTAACTTTGTAATTTAATATTTGTACAGGTGAAAGTGCTGCAATTATCAGTTTTAGACCCCGTAATACACACACGGTTGTTTTACAAAATCGCCCTGTCTCTCCGGGATGCCGGTTGCGATGTGGCAATTGTGGGTACCGACAGGATAAAAAATACACCCTCTGAGTGGATGGGGGTGAAACTCACCGCCCTGCCTTTATTTGACAGAAAAGGATTTACCCGTTTTTTCAGGCCTTTTCGGCTGCTAAAAATTGCCATCCAAAAAAAACCGGATGTACTCATCGTACATTCTCCGGAGCTTCTGATGATTGCCGTTTTGTATAAGTTTTTTTTCAGAAACAAAATCCTCGTTTATGATGTGCTGGAGGATTACCGCAAAAATCTGAGGCATCATCCTTTTATGGGTACTTCCCCCAAAAAGCTGCTTTCCTTTGCGGTTTCCGTTTGGGAGAGATTCTGGATTCGTTTTTTTGACCACGTATGGTACGCGGAGTTTTGCTATGACGGAATTCACCGTATTCCCGACGACAAAAAGGTCTGTCTTGTAAACCGCTTTACCCCAAAAGCAATGACCTTTATGCCGGATGTACCATTGCCTTCCATTCCGTTTATGGTTTGTACGGGAACCCTGAACCGTACATGGGGAGTAAAAAAAACCCTTTTACTCTGGCAGGCTTTTAATGAGTTTTCTCCCCTTCATCTCATTCTCTCCGGATTTACCTTTGATGAAGAAGTACTGCCCATGATTGATAATTTTGTGAGAAAAAGCGGGCTTCATGATAGGGTAACAAAAGTCGGGCTGAATGAGTATGTCCCCTATCCGGTTATTTTACACTATATACAGCACTGCACTTTTGGTACGGGACTATACGATTTGCCGCCTAATATTCAGGGGAAAATCCCAACAAAGTTTTATGAGTTTCTGGCAATGCGAAAGCCCCTGCTTTTTACCGAAGACCCGTTCTGGAATGGGTTAAATCAGCAATGGAATCTGGGAGTGCCAGTAAATCCGGATGAGACTGCAAAATCAATTTACAGGAAACTAAAGGCTCTTCCCGAAACCCATACCGCTTCATCCGTTTACAGCTGGGAGGAAAATGAAGAGAAAAAACTCTTTGCAATTGTAGAAAAATGGAAGCAGAAAATGAAATAAATCCCTGACTCACTGGTTTTTTCAGATAAAAAACTACCGGGAATCAGAAAATACCGGAATAAAACCGAAAATAAATATAGCAAATGTCAAAAAAAAGAGTAACTTTGTCACTCAAACCTTAAGTTTTACATTTTAATCTTTGATATTCCTATGGAAATATTTTCAATTGTAATCATCGCAATCATATTTTTTACCTTTATGGGCGGATGGTACACCGTAAAACAACAGCAAGCGGTAATCATTCAGCGGTTAGGTAAGTTCGAAAAAATAGCGAAAGCAGGCCTGCATTTTAAAATTCCTTTTATTGATGCTATTGCAGGTAGAATCAGCCTGAAGGTGCAGCAATTAGATGTACAGGTGGAAACCAAAACGCAGGACAATGTATTTGTTCATCTGAAGGTTTCGGTTCAGTTCTTTGTATTACCCGAGAACGTATATGATGCATTTTATAAATTAGAAAACTCGCATCAGCAAATTACCTCTTACGTATTTGATACCGTAAGGGCAGAAGTGCCGAAGATGAAGTTAGATCAGGTATTTGAACGCAAAGACGATATTGCGATTGCCGTAAAACACGAACTGGAAGAAGCCATGAAAAGCTACGGATACGGTATCGTAAAAACCCTCGTAACCGACATTAATCCGGATGATCAGGTAAAAAAAGCCATGAATCAGATTAATGCTTCCGAACGTGAAAAAGTAGCCGCACAATATCAGGGAGATGCCGACAGAATCCGTATTGTAGCGAAAGCACAAGCCGAAGCGGAAAGCAAAAAACTTCAGGGAGAAGGGATTGCCAATCAGAGAAGAGAGATTGCAAGAGGGCTTGAAGAATCCGTTGCACTGTTGAACAAAGTAGGGATAAGTTCACTGGAAGCGTCTTCTTTGATTCTCATTACACAGCATTATGATACGCTTCATGCAATGGGCGTAAATGGAAACTCAAACGTCATTCTGCTTCCCAGTTCTCCTTCTACCGCAAGTGACCTGATGACACAAATGATTGCATCTTTTACCGTTGCTCAGAATGCAATTGCGTCCAAAACTAAATCCGAGAACGACAATATTCCCGAATAAATAGTAATTTATAATGATTCCTACTCTGAAATTTACGGTAAATAAAGCAGGATTAACCCTGTTTTTTATAATGTTTTTGGGGATTTCCTATGGACAGAATTTCATTTTGCCAGACTCGCTCTGTGGTACCTGGCAGTTAGACTCCATCAAAATGGAAAAACGCCCTGCCGTATCCGCCTCTCAACTTGGCGGAGAAGTGACGATGCGTTTTCTCTCCAATGGAATGCTCATCGTTCAGCGCTACGATGCCAAAGACGCTTATCATACGATTACTTTTAACGGTAAAATAATCGCATTAAAAGAAGATCGAAAAGAAATGGAAGTGATTGCTTTTGACCGAAAATTTCTCTCCCTCAAAGGAAAAGAAAACGGTCAGGTTATCGTTGCCGTTTACCGGAAAAAAAACGGAGGCTAATTCGTCTCAAAGAATAATTGCATAGCACAACGGTAGGATTTTATTCTACCGTTGTTTTTTTTCATAGACTAAAACCATTTTAAAAAAAACAGCGTGATTTATTATGAAGATAAAAATAATTGTATTTAATTTGTTTCCTCAAGCGATGTTCTATTATCCTTATTGTTAAACGTTTAGTTATATTTTTTACCTTTTAATTGTTTTTACCATGAAAAAAGTATTTAAAATTCTTGGATTGTTGTTGTTAGTTGTAGTCGTTGGCGTAGCCGGATTGCTTACCTATGTCAAAACGGCATTGCCGGATATTCCTGTAAAAGACCTGAAAGTAGAAGCTACTCCGGAACGAATTGAAAGAGGCAAATATCTTGCCTACAACGTTTGCCTTTGTATGGACTGTCACAGTACACGGATATGGACGGAGTTTTCGGGTCCTTATCAGCCAGGTACTGACGGAAAAGGAGGAGAAGTCTTCAATCATGACTTAGGTTTTCCGGGTGTTTATACCTCGAAAAACATAACTCCTGCCGGTATCGGTAATTGGACTGACGGAGAAATATACCGGGCAATAACGAGTGGAGTAAGTAAATCGGGAGCACCCCTTTTTCCGGTAATGCCTTATCTGTACTACAACAAAATGGATACAGAAGACATTTATTCTGTCATCGCGTTTATCCGAACCCTAAAGCCCATTGAAAATAAACCGGCTGAGTCTGTACCGGATTTCCCGCTGAACTTTATCATGCACACAATCCCACAACCCGCTTCTCCTCAGAAGAGGCCCGACCCGACGGACAAACTGGCGTACGGTGCTTATATTTGCAACGCTTCAGCATGCTTGGAATGTCACACCAAAACAGACGGAAAAGGGAATAAATTACCCGGAATGGATTTTGCCGGAGGATTTGAATTTAAATTTCCAAACGGTAATATCATCCGCTCTGCCAACCTTACCCCGGATGCCGAAACCGGGATGACTTCCTACACCCGGGAAACCTTCATCGAAAAATTTAAAGCCTATGCTGACAGTACTCAGATACATCAGAAAGTAGCCCCCGATGCGTTTAATTCACCTATGCCCTGGACTATGTACGCAGGGATGAAAGAAGAAGACCTCGGCGCAATTTATGATTACCTCAAAACGCTGAAGCCGGTAAAACATTCAGTGGAGAAGTTTACGCCGGGGAAGGGGTAGTGTCTGATGGGAGTTAAAAAATGAATAGTCCTCAACTTTTTTCTCTATGGAAAATAAAAAAATGAAAAAGAAGGCTATATTTCCTCCCCTTCCTCCCACTGATACAATTCCCATTCCGGCTGAATTGTGGGATATTTGGTTTTGAAGGTAGCTCTTACATTTTCGAGGAGGATATTTCTCAGTTCATCGATATTCCATCGCTGGGTTGCGGAGATAAAAACGGTAGTTCCGTGTTCGTGGGCAAACCAGGTTTTTTCCAGCACATCCCGCTGATCCTGAGGCAATAAATCCGATTTATTGAAAACCATAATGATTTTTTTGTTTTCGATGCCTACTGACCGCAGGGTTTCGCTCACAACCCGGATATGGTCTTCAAACTGAGGATGAGACACGTCCACGACATGCAGCAAAATATCCGAGTCTTTGGCTTCGGACAAAGTACTTTTGAAGCACTCCACCAAATGATGCGGCAGTTTTCGGATAAACCCAACTGTATCAGAGAGTAAAAAAGGAGTATGTTCCAGTACCACTTTTCTTACCGTAGTATCGAGGGTAGCAAATAATTTATTTTCAACCAGGACATCCGATTTAGTGAGCTGATTCATGATAGTGGATTTACCTACATTGGTATATCCCACAAGCGCCACCCGAACCTGTGCGCCCCGGTTTTTATTTCGTTCGTCGTTTTGTTTCCCGATTTTTTCCAGCTCCTTTTTCAGCAGGGAAATACGGTCTCTCAGAATCCGTCGGTCAGTTTCGATTTCCTTCTCTCCGGCTCCCCCCCGCGTTCCGGTACCTCCTCTTTGCCTTTCAAGGTGAGTCCACAATCGGGTAAGACGGGGCAGCATATACTGATTCTGAGCCAGTTCTACCTGTAATTTGGCCTGAGCCGACTGCGCATGAAGCGAAAAAATATATAAAATCAGAGAACTTCTGTCGAGTACTTTCAGCCCGGTTTCCTTCTCAATATTCTTCAGCTGCATAGGAGAAAGCTCATCATCAAAAATCAGAAACTCAATTTCGTTTTCTTTGGCTTTATCAGAGATTTCCTGCAATTTTCCGGTACCCACGTAAGTAGCCCTGTGAGGTCTGTCCAGATTCTGAATAAAGTTCCCCACTGATTTTACATTTGCTGTTTCTGCCAGAAAAGCAAGCTCATCCAGGTACTCCTTAGCCTTGACGTATGTTGTTTTCTGGTTTGCAATTCCGATGAGATACGCTTTGACCTCTTTATTCTGAACTAATATATTTTTTTCAATCATGAATGATAAATGAAGTTGTGTTTTCTTTTTTACAAAACGGTTTCGATTCCGGATACCTTTTTTCAGGAATTTAATTTTTCCGGATTATTTCAGAGAGTATAATCAGAGGGCGTATATACTAAAAGCGAAAGTTGCGAAGCAATCGTTAGTACATCTGTTTTCACCAAAGCGAAACCCCTCATCCGAAAATTCAGGCTACAAAACTGTTTTCATTCTGCAAAGATAACGAATTGCCCTGAAATCACAAAACGCAGTACCGGATAAAAGCAAGGGAGGAAAAACTATCGTTGGGTTCCGTTCTTAATCCGGAAAAGAAACAGGGAAAAAAAGTGAACAAATCGCATGATTTTTATAAATTTAATTATAAAATCCGGAAAAATTTGCTTCGATTCAGATTTCTCTATACATTTGCCAAACTTTCAGAAAATGAGAAAAAATGAAAGGAAAAAACAACGTTAAATTTATTCAAACAATAATTATCCAAAAATAGCATTATGGTAGCCTATTTCGGAATGTTTTTAATTATAGGGATTGCGGTAATTCTGGGTGTGATGCTAACCGGACTATCCGGCATTATCGGCCCCAAGCGCCCGCAGGAAGAAAAATACATGGCTTACGAAAGCGGGATGGACCCTGTGGGTACTGCTCAGGAGCGTTTTTCTGTAAAATTCTATATGATAGCGATGCTTTTTATCCTTTTTGATATTGAGGTCGTATTCATGTATCCCTGGGCTGTACAATACAAGGAATTACTGAAATTCGGATGGTTTCCTTTTCTGGAGATGCTAACCTTCATCGTTATTCTTTTTGTAGGATACATCTACGTATATAAAAAAGGAGGCTTAGACTGGGACTAAACTATGCATATCACCCTAAAGGATCACTGGCAATTTCATCAATGGCGTGTATCGGAGATTACGGCGTGGATTCCTGCGTTTAATCCGGAAATACTCACCGAAAAAAATGAAGGAACCTTTGGAAGTTTAGACTTACTGGTGAGGCATTTATATTTTGCAGAGTGGGTTTGGTACAGAAGGCTAAAAGGAGACAGCGGCCCTTTTCAGGTAGATGAACTGATTCCAATGCAGGAAATATGTGTAAAGTGGAGGGAGATTTCAGCATTATGGGCCGAAGAAGTAGATACAGCTCACGAAAGAACGATGACATACAGAAACCTGAGCGGCGATTTCTTCTCCAGCCATATTTCAGAAGTAATGATGCATCTTGTGGATCATGCGTCCTATCATACCGGGCAGCTGATGACAACTGCAAGAATGAGGGGAATCACTCCGATTCATACAGGATACATTCATTACCGGAGAATTTTCAACGAACAACAAACATAAAAAATAAACAATCCGGATACATTCCGTGTTTTAAATTTCAAGGAACTTATTAATTTGATACAATATGGGAATCGAAAAGGCGCTTGCTAAACAAGGATTTGCGTTGACTACCTTAGACGCACTCACCAATTGGGCACGTACAAATGCAGCCTGGCCAATGCCAATGGGACTTGCCTGCTGTGCAATTGAAATGATGGCATTTGCAGGACCCCGTTACGACGTATCTCGTTTCGGCAGTGAAGTGTTCCGTTTTTCACCCCGTCAGGCCGATGTAATGATTGTGGCAGGATGGGTAACTTATAAAATGTCTCACGCAATCAAAAGAATCTGGGACCAGATGCCTGACCCGAAATGGTGTATGGCAATGGGAGCCTGTGCTTCTTCCGGAGGAATGCATCGCGTTTACGGAGTTGTTCAGGGGGTAGATACCTTCCTGCCCGTAGATGTATATATTCCCGGCTGCCCGCCACGTCCGGAAGTAGTAATTCATGCACTGATGACGCTTCAGCAAAAAATCAGGGATGAACATTCTATCTTAAAAGACCAATAAAAATGCATTTTCAGAAAACACCTTTAAAGAAATTTTTCCTTAGAGGTGTTTTTGCTTTTATACAACCCGTTTATACCATCAGTATATGTCTCAGTACCCTTTTATAATTTATCCTCATAAGCCAATCAGCCCGGCTGAAATGCTATGGAAAAGTGCAAGTGTATATGAATCAGTCCGCAAACGCAGGTCTGTAAGGGATATCAGTGATAAGCCTTTCCCCAAAGCGGTAGTCGAAAACCTGATTCGGGTTGCAGGAACGGCTCCTTCAGGTGCAAACCGTCAGCCGTGGACATTTTGTGTTGTCAGCAATCCTGAGCTCAAAAAACAAATCCGGGAAATGGCAGAAAGAGAAGAATATATCAGCTATACGGAAAGAATGCCTGAAGAGTGGAAAAATGACCTCGCCCCACTTGGTACAGACTGGCAAAAACCTTTTTTAGAAAAAGCCCCTTATCTGATTGTTGTATTTAAACGGAATTACGAAACTGAAGCCGATGGCCACAAGCACAATAATTACTATGTAACAGAATCTGTTGGGCTTGCCTGCGGGTTTCTCCTGATGGCCATTCATGAGGCGGGACTTGTGGCCCTTACGCATACTCCCAGTCCGATGGATTTTCTTACAAAAGTACTCAACCGGCCTAAAAATGAACGGCCTTTTCTGCTGATTCCGGTAGGTTTACCCGAAGAAAACGCCAAAGTGCCGGATATTCACAGAAAACCAATAGCGGAAATCAGTGAGTGGTATGAATAAAAATCATACGCCTGAGACTTTGTATTTATAACCTAAAGCGGAAAGTTCTGCTTTTACTTTTTCGAGAAAAGAGCCCTGAATGATAATTTCGCCTTCTTTTGCGCTTCCGCCACAGGCACATTTATTTTTCAGGTGTTTTGCCAGTTTTTCCAGATTATCCTGACTTCCCTGAAATCCGGAAATTACAGTAGCTATTTTTCCTCCCTTTAATCTTTTATTCAGGGTTATTTTCAGATTTTGCTTTTCAGGAGCAGGGGTTTCTACTTCCGGAAGCTCAGTTTGGGGTGAAAAATCCGGGTCGGTAGAATATACAAGCCCGCCCAAATCCGACAAAGAAATATTTTTTTTGTTTTTAGACATAATGGATTTTTTTTGGGATTATACCTTATTTATTAATGCTTTACGATTTCATGGAATACTTTTTTTCCTCTTACAAAATGCTCAAATACGATACTTCCTCCGAATGTGCCCGTAGTGGGAAAAGAAGAAGGGGGGACAAGCAAGGATTTCCGGGATTTCAGCAGATAGCCAAGCATACCGTAAAAGGCAAAATGTGCCTGCAAAATAGCCCTGATATTCGGGAAATCCCCTCTCAGCAGCAGCGTTACAGCAAATACCCCGTCCAGACAAAGCCGAAGAAACACCTTGGGTAAAATCTGATATGCCGGCAAATTCCTGACAAGAACGGAGAGACTGTTTCGGATATTCAGGAAGGTTTTCCGGGGATTGGTTTTGTTCAGCGTACCTCCGCCTACATGCCAAACCACGCTTTGAGGCTGATATATGATTTTAAAACCATAATTTTTTACTCTCCAGCAAAAATCAATTTCCTCCATATGAGCAAAAAAAGAAGGCTCAAACAAACCGGTTTTATCTGTTACTGATTTTCGAATCATACAGCAAGCACCCGAAGCCCAGAAGATTTCTGATGTTTTATCATACTGCTTTTCATCTTTTTCGATAAATTCAAAAACCCGGCCTTTACAAAAAGGATATCCCAGAGAATCTATCCAGCCGCCCGCAGCTCCGGCATATTCAAAAGTATCTTTTGCGTGATGTGCCAGAATTTTGGGCTGAATCACTCCTGTATCCGGGTGTTGTTCCATATATTCGGCCATAGGCTCTACCCAGCCTGGACTTACCTCCACATCGCTGTTGAGCAGGATATAGTAGGGAGTGTCAATATGAGGCAAAGCCAGATTATTGCCCTGAGTAAACCCGTAGTTTTTGTCTAATACCAGTGTTTTTACCTGCGGAAACTCCGACTGTACGTAAGCTACACTTTCATCCGTAGAGGCATTGTCCACAACCCATATTTCCAAAGCAGGATAAGTGCTTCGGGTTACAAACGGCAGAAAACGCTCAAGCCAGTGCTTTCCGTTCCAGTTTAATAAAATAACGGCAACTTTGGGGTATTGTAATTCACTCATAAAGGGTTATTTAAATCCGATTTTTCCAAGGTCTAACCCGGGAATATCCGGCAAAATATCTTTAGAGGCTTTTTGCATTTCTTCTTTGCCCATGAGCTCTGCTTTTTCAATCGCTTTATTCACAGCAGCGGTAACCAAGTCCTGAAGAATTTCCATATCATTTTTATCAATCATGTCAGGGTCAATGGTAATGGACAGTACTTTATGATTGGCATTGGCTTTGGCACGCACCATTCCTCCTCCGGCCTCTGCTTCTGCAATTACCGTATCCAATCTGGATTTGGCATCCTGAAAGCGTTGCTGCATTTCCTGCATTTTCCCCATAATGTCATTGATATTGAACATAAGATTATACGTTTTATTAAAAGTTTACTTTCACTCCGAAAGGTTTGGTACGAAATTTATACTATATTTGTTTTGCCGGAAGGTATTTTAGTGGTGATAAAGACGCTTTAATACACATGAAAAATACCTTTCAAATTAACGAATAAATTTTGATAAATAAGCAGATAATGCGTAATTTTGTTTTTTAATTTTCGAAAAATTATATCAGTATAATAAAAAATAGTGTTTTAAATTATGAAGACACCATTATTAAGTTTTATCCAAAAAGCCATAAAACTTGCTCAGATTGCGAATCAACCCAACCAGCCTCAGGTAAGTGAACTGATAGAAATGAAAGAGCAGGAGGAGAAGAATTACACCCGGAGAAAATTTCTTCAGGATACAGCGAAAGCAGGAGCATTGGTAAGTTTGTCTTCTATTTTCCCGAAAAAATTGCTTTCGGCGCCCCCGATAAACGCCAGGATAGCCATAATCGGAGGAGGGATAGCGGGATTATCGGCAGCGCATTATCTCAAAAAAGCAGGTATCGATACATTTACCATTTATGAAGGAGATTCCAGAACCGGAGGGCGGATTTATACCAAAAAAGACATTATCGGCAATAACTTGTTGACAGAAGTAGGGGGAGAATACATTGACACCTACCACAAAGATATGTTTAAGCTGGCAAAAGAGTACGGTCTTGAGATGATAGATACTTTTAAAGACCCGCTGAATCTTAAAAAAGACGCATATTATTTTGAAGGAAGGCATTATTCTCTGGAAGAAGTAGTCAGGGAATTTCAGGCGGTATTACCCAAAATTCAGGCTTCTCAAAACGCTCTCGATGAAAACTATACCAACGAAGCCACCCAAAGTCTGGATTATACCCCTTTGGCAGAGTATCTTGAAAAACTGGGTGCTTCTTCTTGGTTTACCAAAATGCTGGATATCGCCTATACGTCTGAATACGGGCTTCCTACGGGTGAGCAGTCCAGCCTGAATTTTATTGACATGATTGATACCAGTACCTCCACGGAGTTTAAGATTTTTGGAATCAGTGATGAGCGTTACAAGATAAAGGGAGGAAATGGCCTGCTTACTACTCTAATGACTTCTGCACTGCAAAACCATATTCAGACGGATATGAGACTTACAGGGGTATATTCGGTAGGCAAGCGCTATCAGCTGGTATTCAATGACCGGTCAAGTATAGAAACGGATATTGTCATTATGTGTATTCCTTTCAGTGTATTGAGAAATGTTTCGATGCAGATAGAGGGCATGACCAAAGTAAAAAGAATCTGTATAGATGAACTGGGTTATGGAACGAATGCAAAAGTAATGATGGGTTTTTCCAAAAGAGTATGGAGAAATGCCGGCTATTTCGGATATTTATTCAATGAATCGGTACATAACGGATGGGACAACGGGCTGTTTCAGAATCACCCGCTGAATGAAGCTGTTGAGGGAGGATATACGGTTTATCTGGGTGGAGAGGACGGATTAAAGGTGCAAAGAGGAGCAGAGCAGGAACTTGCCCGTAAATATGTGGGTATCCTGAATGAGGTGTTTCCGGGGATTATGGAACATTATAATGGAAAGGCAGCCGTTGCCGACTGGCCTCAGAATCCTTTTGTCAATGCCAGTTATGCCTGCTACAAAGTGGGGCAGTGGACTTCTATCTCCGGACTCGAAATGGAACCTGTCGGTAATCTCTACTTTGCCGGGGAGCATTGCTCAGACGAATCGCAGGGCTATATGAACGGAGGCGCAGAAACCGGTCGAATGGTGGCCAAAACCATCATCCGTAAAATAAAAGGAAAAGAATAGACCGAAAAACAGGGGTTAGTCTTCGATTTCACGCTCCTGATTTTGCCATAAAGAAGAGAGGGACGCCAGTTTGTATTTTTTATGAATGATAAAAAGGTATATAACGACAGCCGCCAGCCACATAAAAAACATCCGGGTAAAATCCATGTTTTCATCTATCAGTAAAGCATCCGTTTGTAAAGCAGAGCTTTTAAAAGTAACAAAAACCGAAGCAAAAAGATTGTTTGCGGCGTGAAACCCCAGCGCAAGTTCCAGTGAATTATCCAAAAGGGTAATTGCGCCGAGAATCAGCCCAAACCCGATATAATAGGCCATAGCAAGCCCCGTTCCCATTGCTGTCACCTCCGGATTGGCGAGATGCATCGCTCCAAAAGCAACCGAAGTAATGAGGAGTGAAACAATGGGTTTTACCGATAGGTTCCCAATCCCCTGAAGCATATATCCCCTGAAAAAAATTTCTTCCAGAGAGGTCTGAAGCGGAATCAGACAGACACTGATGATTATCAGTAAGAAAAACCGGAGAGGATTAAATTGAAAAACAAGGTCAGGTTCAATCAGATAATCTGCCCCCTGAAGAAGCAGATTGAGTACAAACCAAACGCCAAATGAAAAGAATATTTTTTGCCAGTCTATCGTTGCCTTAGGGGTAATCAAAGATTGGAAATCCCGTAAATGGAGTTTTTTCTGTGCCAGAAACAAGCCGGCAAGCATACCTGCAAAAGGAAGAAGCATCATAAATAGAACCAGATTCTTGTCTTCTCCTTCAAAATTCATCTGCCCGGCAGAATCCATATTGCCGGAAGATACTCCGTACAAAACCAAAGGTACAGAAGCAATAAGATTCCCGCCCAGCATTACCAGAAAAGCAATGATATACGTAAATATCCGTTTATCACCCCTGTAATAAGAACCAAATAAAAACTTTTTCATATTTTTTTAAATTTATCCATTAACCTGTCAATCCATTGCCTCCAGCTTCTGATTTTTGTGAAGTTCTGAATCTGGGGTAATGTCATATTGTCTATCTGAAAAAGGGAGGACTCTTCCTGTGCAATGTCGTTTTGCTGAGGATATATCACAATTGTTCCGAGATAGGCATTTTGTTTTATCAGGCTATTGGGAAGGTACTGATAGTCTTCGTTATAGGATACTCCAAAATTACGGGAAGAAATAACGACGTATAAATCTCCGGTAAGCCGGGCAGAAACCTCGAGAAATTCGGAACAGTTTTTCATTTCGTGAAAGTTGGGCACCATTTTCCATTTTCGGGTTTGAATATAATGATTCAGATACCGCAGCGTATTCTGCTGTCCGTAAAAAGTAATGCCAATTTCGGTTTGCCGATGCATTCTGTACAATAATTCTATCCACTTTTGAAAGCCAATTTCCAGCTCTGCATACCCCGGAACTGCTACATGAACAGACCGGAAAGTTTGCAAAGGGAAAAGCACCTTACTGACGATAATCATTTGATGTACTTTATTGAGAACGGCGTCAAATACGGTACCGAAAAGCAACTCGCTTGCGCCTCCGGAACTGCTCCAGCCCATAAGAACAGTATTAATCCGGTTTTCCTGAATTGCCCGGAAGATTCCATCCGCAACATTCATATCTACTTTGGTGATGGGTTGTATCCTTTGTTTGGTCTCTGCTACATGACTCACGGATTTTTCCAGCATTTTGTAGGTTTGCTGTATTTTTTCATGGATTTTTCCTTCATCCATGATTACCGAAAGCGGATAAATAGGGGAATCGGTTTCGGGGTCTTTGATAAATAACGCCAGGTCTATCAGATTATGAATATGGTCAGGATTGGCAATAGGAACCATGATTCTTTCCTTGACCTCCGTTGCGGGAGTATGTTTTTCCAGAGAAAGAACGGCATACTTTCTTCCGGATGCTTCTGTAACGATAGAACTCACGAGGCAGGAAATCATGATTACAGGAAGCGTGGCATCCAGGGCTTCGGATGGCAATATTTTCAGATTAAAGCCCGCAAGAATGATTGCAATCGTTGCCGCAGCGTGTGCGCTGCTCAGTCCGAAGATTAGTTTTCTTTCAAGGGGAGAATATCCGAAAATCACCTGCGTAAGCCATGCGGCAAGCCATTTAGTAAGTAAAGCAATGATAATCAGACCCAAAGAAAACAGGATTACATTTTTTTCTTCAATAAATACCCGCCAGTCCACCACCATTCCTACACTCAGCAGGAAAAAGGGAATAAAAAGCGACTGCCCGACAAATTCAATTCTGCTCATAAGCGGAGAGGCCTGTGGAATCAGCCGGTTGAGAGCAAGACC
Organism: Bacteroidia bacterium; assembly: GCA_019695295.1. GTDB lineage: Bacteria > Bacteroidota > Bacteroidia > J057 > J057 > JAAFHL01. Next base: position 34,857 of record JAIBAH010000031.1, read on the forward strand.
CGCCATAAACGCGCCAATAATCGGCTCTACTCCTGCAATTTCTGCCAGAAAACCCGACAAAAATACAACCGCAAGGACAAATATATACTGTGAGCCTCTTTCGTCCTCAATATTCCGGAAAAACCACCGGCTTAGTATTGGGATACCTACAAATACAGCAATAGTAAAAAGCGTAAGAGACAGTATCAGCCGTAGAATAAATACGGCATCGAGCGTTCCTGTAACAAGATTGGACAATACCGCAAATACCAGCAGAACGAGGGTATCGGTAATAATCGTTCCGCCAATCGTGATGGTTACAGGCTCACTTTTGGTGATTCCCAGCCGTACGATAATGGGGTATGCGACGAGCGTATTGGTCGAAAACATACTCGAAAGCAATATCGCACCGCTCCACTTCAACTGATGTTCCGGTGGCAGGAGAGCATTCAGAAAGTAATATACCACAAAAAAACCAATGATAAAGGGTATGCTGAATGTGAGCAATCCAAAGGAGATACTCCGGGATTTTTTTTCCTTGAAACTGAGTAAATCTACCTCAAGCCCGGCAAGAAACATAATATACATAAGCCCGATTGTAGCAAATAGACTGATACTGCCTTCTCTTGTGATGAGGTTCAGGCCGTGTCCGCCGATACACATTCCGGCAAGCATAAGCCCGATGATACTCGGAATTTTAAACCGTTTCAGTATAATAGGAGAAAGCAGAATAATAAACAAAACAATACTGAAAGCCAATACATTGTCTTTTATCGGTAAATGCCAGTCTATTGTTAGAAAAATCATAATGCAATCGAAACTTAAAAATCAGCGAAAGGTAAGACTTTTTTTGATTAAAACGCGAATAAAAAGTTCATTTAGTCACTTTTTTAATGGTAGTTATTGATTTTTAAGCGTTTGAATACAGGAAAAGACAGGCAAAACAGAAGAAGCGATTCTCTTGTTTTAAAGGGGAGTTATCTTTAATTTATTTTTTGTATATTTGCAAACAAAAGCCAACGTTGTATTCAAAATTAACGACAGATGAAAAAGGTTCTTAAAATTTCGGTTATTGTGTTTCTGACTCTTTTTGGGGTATTACTTATTTTACCCTTTGCATTCAAAAATCAGATTAAAGCCATAGCACAGGAGCAAATAGATAAAAAAATAGATGCCAAAGTCCGTTTTTCCGGCGTTCACCTGTCTTTTATCCGGAATTTTCCAAATATCAGTGCCGGTCTCGAACACATAAACGTCATTGGTAAAGGTGAGTTCAGTAAAGATACACTCATATACGCAGAACGATTTCGGGCGGTAGTGGATATAATGAGTATTTTCAGGGGGGAAACCTATAAGATTAACCAGATTATTCTGGACAAGCCGGTAATCCATGCCCTTGTACATACGAATGGCAATCCCAACTGGGACATCTTTTTGAGTGAAGAAACTGTTGCTAAAGAAGAAAAAACGGAACCTGCCCCTTTCTCTGTAAATCTGGAGTCCTATAAAATTAACAATGCCGATATCTATTATGAAGACCAAACGCAGCCCGTAGTCGTGAGCATAAAGAATTTAACCCATAAAGGAGAAGGCGATTTTACCGAAAATATTTATGATTTAATTACCACTTCTTCCGCAGAGGAAGTAACGATTAATTACGACGGGATAAAATATTTGAGCAGAAACAAGCTGAATGCAAAGGTGGACCTGAATATTAATAATAAAACCAGTGTTTATAAATTTCTGGAAAATGAAATTCTGCTCAATGATTTACCCCTGAAATTTTCCGGAACGGTAGCAGTGCCCGACAGTAATATTCAGCTTGATTTAGTCTTTAATTGTCCCAATGCAGAAGTAAAACAACTGTTTTCTCTTATTCCTGCCGTTTACAAAAAAGACTATGAAACCTTAAAATCCGAAGGAAAACTGACCTGTTCAGGCCTTGTAAGGGGCGTTTATAACGATGTTACTTACCCGGCATTTGACATAAAACTCAATGTAGCCAATGGTAAAATTCAGTATTCCGGGTTGCCTTCGGCGGTTTCGGATATCAATATTGACATGAATGTAGCAAATCCCGCAGCTAAAAATTTTAATTCTATCCTTTTTGATATCCGGAAATTTCAGGCTAAGATGGGAAGCAATCCCGTAACTATTCAGGGAAAACTAAATGGATTATCACCTGTATCCTTAAGCTCCGTAGCGGTGAATGCAAAACTCAATCTGGGGGAACTGACGCAGATTTTTCCGGTTGAAGGCTCAGAGCTAAAAGGAAATTTCGGAGTGGATGCTACACTGAACGGAGTATATGACACCCTCAAAAAGACATTCCCGAAGGTAAATGCCAAAATCAATATGGCCAATGGTTTTGCAAAAAATAAAGACTACCCGGTTGTACTGGAGAATATCAACTTCAACGGAACGCTCATCAATAATAACGGAGATTTGGCTTCTACTTTGCTGGATTTAACGAACTTCCATTTTGATCTGGACAAAAAACCTTTTGATGGCAAAGTTAAAATTTCCAACTTCGATACTCCGAATTATGAGGGTGTAGTAAAAGGCTCTGTGGACCTTGACAAAATCACACAAATATACCCGATAGAAGGCATGAAACTGTCCGGAATGTTTGATATAGACGGTACTGCAAATGGAATTTATGATTCTAAATCGAATGCATTACCCAAAATGGACGCAAAAATAAACATGAAAAACGGGTATGTAAAAAACGAAGAATACAAGGTAGAGCTAAAAAACCTGAACTTCAACGGTACTTTGGTCAATCCTGCCGGAACAATGGCCGCCGCAATGCTCAATCTGCCTGCACTCCACTTTGATCTTGACAATGAACCCATTGACGCCAAAGTGATGATAAATAATTTTGATAATCCGGTGTTTGATATCAGTTGCAATGGCGGGCTGGATTTGGGTAAAATGATGAAAATATACCCTGTCGAAGGAATGAAACTCGACGGAAAACTCAAAATCAATCAGTTCTTTACCAAAGGTTCAATGGAGGATGTACAAAATGAACGGTACGCCAAAACCAATACCGGCGGAAATGTGCAGTTGCAGAATATCCACTACGAAAGCAAAGACCTGGGTTATCCTGTGCATATCCCTTCCGGAACCCTCAATTTCAATACCCAAAAACTGGACCTTTCAGCGATTTATGGAACAATCGGCAAAACCGATTTTATCCTCAATGGCAATCTGACCAATTATCTGGCGTATGCCCTTTTTGAAAATGAGCCTTTGGGCGGAGATTTGACGATTCAGTGTAAAAAATTAAATCTGAATGAATGGATGGGAGCAGAAGACCCCGCCGCAGTTTCGGAGCAGTCCGCAGTTGCGCCCTCTTCGGGAGAGATGTCTGTGGTAGAAGTGCCTTCCGGATACAGAATGAATATCAATACCTCAGCACAGGAAGTGATTTATGATAACCTTATCCTGAAAAATTTCTCCGGAAAAATTGGGGTGGAAGAAAAAGCCCTGAATCTGAAAAACGTACTCTTTGAGACTTTGGGCGGAAAATTCGCTGTAAATGGTGTTTATGATACCAAAAATACTAAAAATCCCGCATTCGGACTTGATCTTGATATCAAAGACCTGGCTTTCAAACAGGCTTTCAGGTACTTTAACTCTTTTCGTAAACTTGCGCCTTTAGCCGAATTTATCGACGGCAAATTCAATACGCAGCTTCAGTTTATGGGAGTATTAGACCAGAAAATGATGCCCGTGCTGGAAAATGTAGGAGGATTGGGTATCTTTGAGCTGCTCAACGGTAAACTGACGGGCTCTCCCATTACCAATAAACTGGCTGAGGTGACCAAAATGGCGGATTTTAAGGAAATTAATTTACAAAAAGCCGCTTCCAAATTTGTGATAAAAGATGGGTGGCTTGAAGTAGCCCCTTTTGACGTAAAAGCAAAAGATATAAACCTGAATGTGGGCGGAAAACAGGCTTTGACCGGGGGCATTGAATACCTCGTCAAACTGCATGCACCGC
>JAIBAH010000161.1 GCA_019695295.1 Bacteroidia bacterium
GTTAAAACTTGACTACGTTCCGTTAAAACTTGACCACGTTCCGTTAAAACTTAACTACGTTCTGCTAAAACTTAACCCCTGTTTTTTCATAAATTGAAACAATCAAATCCGGAATCCTCAACACCGCCACCGCCAGACTAATGCCATAACCCCAAAAAACAAACAGACAGGCCATCAGGCCTGTCCGTTTTATATTCATTCCCCTACCCTGCTGAAATCCCCCCATACCCTCAATCCCCCAGGAAAATCTCCCGAAAAAGATGAAACTCCTTCTTCCCCCCTAATAAAATAATTCTGTCATTGGGCAGAAGCACCGTTTCAGGTCCGGGATAAATATCCGTAGGCCCCTGAGCCGGCTTTCTCCCCACGATAATTACCCCCGTTTTAGTACGGATTTCCACCTCCTTCAATTTTTTATTGTGAAACAAAGGGATGTCCCTGCATTCAAACGTTTCCAGATGAATATCAGAATCCGTCTCCCCGCTGATCAGCTCCACAAACTCAATCAGACCCGGACGCGTAATCAGATTCACCATCCTTCTGCCCCCGATAAGATTCGGAAGAATCACATGATTCGCCCCCGCTTTCTGAAGTTTACGCATATTATACTCATGCTCAGCCCTTGCGATAATCTCAATATCCGGACTCATACTCCTTGCCGTAAGCGCAATAAATACATTCTCAGCATCATTGGGCAAAGCCGAAATCAATGCCTCCGCACTCGTAATATTTGCCTCCCTGAGCACCTCCTCCAGCGTAGCATCCCCCAGAATATAAATACTATCCGGATAAAAATGCAGAAAATCCTCTAAAGAATCCGCATTTTTCTCAATCACAAGAAAAGGCTTTCCCTGCCTTCTCAGCTCCATTACACATTCCCTTCCAGCCCTTCCCAGCCCACATACGATGATATGATTCTGCATATTACTGATTTTTCTTTTAAAACGTATTTTATTGATAAGCCGCCTCAACTCCCCCTCCACCACAAAAGTAGTAAGCGTAGTAACCGCAAACACAAAAGCACCCGCACTGAAAATCATCAGCACAATCACAAAAACTTTCCCCGGATCCGTCAATTCCTTATTCCCCACAATCCCAAACCCCACAGTACTCACCGAAATCACCGTCATATACACAGCATCCAGCAGATTAAAATCTTCTATAATCATAAAACCGGCTACCCCCATAATCATACACCCCAAAAAAAGGGTTAAGGCAATCCAGAGTTTTCTTAGCGGCGATTTACTTTGCATAGATGATTTTACTCGGAAGATATTCCGGCTTACGCATTCAGACCCGTATCTCTACAAAGAAAAATGAGGGCGAAGCATTTATATTGGAGAGGAATATCCGGACACAAAATTAAATTTTTTTAAAGAAAATCAGATAAAAAAAATCTTTTTTTGGTAAAATAAAAAAAGCTGTTTACCTTTGTGCACTCAAATCAGGGGGATTAGCTCAGCTGGCTAGAGCGCTTGCATGGCATGCAAGAGGTCATCGGTTCGACTCCGATATTCTCCACATCCCAAAGCCACATTAAACGGTGGCTTTTTTTTATGTCCGAAAACGAAGGAACTACCTCCCCGAAATCAGTCCCGAAGAACCTTCAGTATCTTCATCATCCGTCATCCGTTTTTTTATCCCTCAAATTACCGGCAAAAAAATGAAAAATAATTTGTATATATCAAATATCTCTGTAATTTTGCAGCCTCAAAATCAAAAATCCCGGTTGTACCGGACGAAAAAAACATGAAAGGAGGTAAATTAGCTTGTTAATCATCGAAGTAAAAGAAGGCGAACAGTTAGACAAAGCACTTAGAAGATACAAAAAGAAGTTCGAAAAAGTAGGAATCCTGAAAGAGACAAGAAGAAGAATGAACTTCAATAAACCTTCTGTAGTGAAAAAAGAAGTAATGAAAAAAGCGGTTTCCCGTGAACGTTATTACAACAGGGAAAACAACTAAAATCATAAAAGTTTTCATCAACCCCCGTTTCTCGAAGCGGGGGTTTGTTGTTTTTTACAGAAATCTTTCCAAAAAACAGAAATTATTCACCGGAATTTCCGTACTTTGAGGCATTATTCAGAAATCGGTCATGCTAAAGAAAAGTGAAGGTATTGTACTCAGAACCCTAAAACATCAGGACGCCCACCTGATTACAAGAATGTACACCCAGATTTACGGAATGCAGGACTTTATCATCAAGGGATACGCCTCCGCTTCTTCCCGCAGGAAATACAGTTATTTTCAGCCACTTTCTGTCATAGAAGTAGTCTATTTTGAAAAGCACGGACAGGATATACACAAAGTGCAGGAAAGCCGTACCGCCGTTTTTCTTAAATCCATCCAAACCAATCCCATCAAAGTTACACTGGGACTGAGTATTTCAGAGATATTCTATGATTGTGTGAAAGAACAGGAAGGCGATGAAGAATTATATCATTTACTGAAATCCGTGATTGTACACTTAGACAATTCAGAAGAAAAATTCATCCATTATTTCTTTTATTTTCTCGTACAGTTCCTGAAAGTAATGGGCTTCACTCCCGATATTCTCATCGAAAGCTGGGACAAACCGGCTTTTTTTGACTTCCAGAACGGCAGAATTTTTCATCAGGAAGGAGGAAACTCCCGCTTATGTTACCTTTTCGCCGCATTTTTACAGTCCGGAATTGAAGATTGCACCCGGATTCAGTTTTCCAACGAAGAAAAAAAAATGTTTATCTCCGGGGTTTTCCAGTACTACCATTTTCACGTTCAGGGATTCCGTCAGCCCAAAACGATTCAGGTATTTTCCGAGGTATTTGAAGGCTGAAAACGGCCTGCATGAATTCAGAAAGCCCCCTGAAACCGAAAAATTTAAACCTATTTCTGTATAAATTGTTAATTTAATTAAATTTGTAATTCACCCATATAATTAATCTGAAATATGTCTGAGAGATACCCTATTGATACCATAGAATCTGCTTTGGAAGACCTGAGGAAAGGGAAAATGATTATCGTAATTGATGATGAAGACCGCGAAAATGAAGGCGACTTCCTGATTCCTGCCCGGTTTGTGACTCCGGAAGTAATTAATTTTATGGCCAAACACGGAAGGGGACTGATTTGTATGCCAATGGAAGAGGAGCACTGCAAACATCTCGGACTCGAATTAATGGTAGCGAGAAATACAGACACCCATAAAACAGCATTTACCATTTCAGTAGATTATTTCGGAGGAGGCAATACTACCGGCATTTCAGCCGCTGACCGCTCCCGCACAGTGCAGCACCTCATCAATCCGGATGCGAAACCGGAAGACTTTGCCCGTCCGGGACATATTTTCCCCTTGCAGGCAAAAGACGGCGGCGTTCTCCGCCGTCCGGGTCATACAGAAGCAGCGGTCGATTTTGCGAAAATCATCGGAGTTGAGCCCGCCGGAGTCATCGTCGAAATTATGAACGACGACGGAACAATGGCAAGATTACCGGAACTGTGCGAAATCGCCTTAAAGTTTGACATGAAAATCGTCACCATCAAAGACCTCATTGCCTACCGCTTAAAGCATGAAAGCCTTATAAAGCGGGAAATTGAGGTGCAACTTCCTACAGAGCACGGGGATTTCGAACTGTTTGCCTACCGTCAGACGAATACCGAAGAAATTCATCTTGCCCTTGTAAAAGGCAGCTGGGAGGAAAACGAACCGATTATGGTCAGGGTACACTCTTCCTGTGTAACGGGAGATATCTTTGGTTCCTGCCGGTGTGACTGCGGGCCTCAGCTCGTTTCAGCCATGGAGATGATTGAGAAGGAAGGCAAAGGAGTCATTTTATATATGAATCAGGAAGGCCGGGGAATCGGTCTTATCAATAAACTCAAGGCCTATAAATTACAGGAAAACGGAAGGGACACCGTCGAGGCAAATCTCGAACTCGGGTTTAAAATGGATTCAAGGGACTATGGAGTGGGAGCGCAGATTCTCAGGGATTTGGGAGTCAAAAAAATGAAACTCATTACCAATAATCCCAAAAAACGCGCCGGACTAATCGGATACGGACTGGAAATTGTGGAAAATATCCCGATTATCATTTCTCCCAATCCGCACAATGAAAAGTATCTCCTGACCAAAAAACTGAAAATGGGACATTCTTTTCAGCCATAACCGTAATAATACCCGGGGCAGATTGTAATACATTCTGCTATCAGGATACTAATTTCAGAAACAAAACCATCCGTTGAATATTTTTGCTTTTATATTTGAAGGTTTCAGATTGTCGGTAAATGCCTTACTGAGTAATAAGGTACGTACATTTCTGACAATGATGGGAGTGGCTACCGGAATCTTTGCAATTTCTGCGATTCTGACAATGGTCAATTCCATGAAATACTCTTTGTCCGAGAACCTCTCTTCTCTGGGAAATACCACCCTTTTCGTACACAACTGGCCATGGAAAGACAATTCGGAGGATTGGTTCAAGTATTTTAACCGCCCCAAGGTTTCCTATTCAGATTATATGAAGTTAAAGAATAACCTGAAAGCGATTTCCGGGGTTTCCTATCAGGTCTCTGCCCGGAATCAAACCGTAAAAGCAGAGGGTACAAGCGTGGAAAATGTGGAGATTCTGGGCGTGACTCAGGATTATGCTATCCTTACAGGCAAGAAGTTTCAATTTGGCCGGTATTTTTCGGATATAGAAATGGACGCCGGCTCTCCCGTTTGTGTCATCGGTCAGAATATCGCCCTTGGACTTTTTCCGGATAACCCGAACTGTGTAGGAAAATATATCCGGCTCGGAGGAAAAAAAGCCAAGGTCATCGGAGTGCTGGATAAGCTGGGCTCAGGCCTGAGTTTCGGCCCCTCGGAAGATGACAGGGTGCTGGTGCCGTATTTTTTTACTGCCAAAAACTTTAACCTTAACCGCCGTTCTATTGATAAACTCATCGTCGTAAAAGCCGAAAGCTATGAGCAGCTGGATTATGTGGAAAGCGAAATCATTGGGCTTATCCGCGCAAACCGGGGAATGAAACCTGCAATGGAGGATAATTTTTCGATTAATAAACAGGAAATGCTGATGAAACAGATTGATACTATCTTTCAGTTTCTGGAACAGGGAGGATGGATTATCACTTTCTTTTCGCTCTTAATCGGAGGATTCAGTATTTTTAATATTATGTACATCTCTGTGAAGGAAAGAACCAATGAAATCGGCGTGCAGAAAGCCCTGGGCTCTACCCGTTCTTTTATTCTTTTTCAGTTTCTTACAGAGGCTATCACCACCTGTCTCCTTGGCGGACTTCTGGGACTCCTGATTTTGTTCATCGCCGTTCAGATTGCGGACCAGCTTGTGATGAGTATGGGCCTGAATATGCATATCATCGTATCTGCGGCAGACGTTATCCGTGCAATTCTGCTTTCACTGATTATCGGCCTGGTAGCAGGCGTTATCCCTTCGGGAATGGCCGCAAGCGTGGATCCGGTAGTGGCTATACGGGCTTCGTAAAATGGCGGATTTTGTCCCATTTACTTAAACAAGATTAGGAGATATTAAAAAATACGCTAAAAAGTTGTATATTTGCTGAATGAAACAATAGAAAATTATGGCAAAATATATTAATCCCTACACAGATTTTGGTTTTAAAAAACTATTTGGAGAGGAAGGAAATAAAGGCTTACTAATTGACTTTTTGAATCAGATATTGCCTTCTTATCATCAAATTAAGGATTTACGTTTTCGGAATTTGGAAAGCATACCTGATACAACCGAAGAAAGAAAGGCTTTTTTTGATATTCATTGTGAGGCACAAAGCGGAGAACGCTTTATTGTAGAAATGCAAAAAGCAAAAGTAAAACACTTTAAAGACAGAGCTTTATTTTATACCACTTTTCCTATTCGGGAGCAGGCGCAAAAAGGGGATTGGAATTTTGAGTTAAGTGCGATTTATTTCGTGGCTGTTTTGGATTTTTTCTATGATGAAAACGAGGAGAGGGCAAAATTTTACCGGGATGTGAAACTAAAAGACCAGGATTGTGAAAGTTTTTATGAGAAATTGCATTTTAAATTTTTACAAATGCCTGCATTTACGAAAACCGAGAAAGAACTAAAAACGAAGTTCGACAAATGGGCGTTTTTTTTGAAAAATTTAGAGAGTTTTGAGGATATCCCGCAAATTCTGAATGAAGCGATTTTTCAAAGGGCATTCGGGACCGCAGAGGTGGCTAATTTTACACCCGAACAAAGAGCTGAATATGAGCAAAGCAGAATGAATTATTTGGGAGTGAAAGCGGTTTCGGACACTGCAAAGGAGGAAGGACTGGAGGAAGCAACCTTAAAAATCGCCAAAAACCTGAAAGAGATGGGACTCAGCAATTATGATATCTCTAAAGCTACAGGACTGACAAATGAAGAAATCAACAAATTGTAAAACTGAAACTCCTGAAACAGGTTAAGCTCTGACTCCCCCTCATGCCAAATCCTCAAATTGATTAAACGAAGTCATTGGTTCAACTCAATATTAAAAGGATAAAATACTGAAAAGTGAGCAGAAAAAGTGATTATTCACTAAGTTCATTTCCTCTGATAATTACCCGAAAAATAAATTGTATGCTGAAAAACTCTTTTTACAAACTCCTTAAAAATGCAAAACGAATATGTTAAATTCAACAAAAATATCAGTGTTAATGGCTGTTTATAATACAGACTCCTCTTACATCAAAAGAGCCATTGATTCAGTGTTAAATCAGGACTTTCAGGATTTTGAACTCATTATTATTGATGATGGCAGCAGAGACAACAGCCGTGAAACTATGATTCAATACGCTGAAAATCATAGTGATAAAATAATCTATATCCGGCATAGTAACCGGGGACAATCACAATCTGTAAACCGGGGGGTTATCAATAGCTCAGGTGAATTTATCACCATCATTGATAGTGACGATGAATACAAACCGCATCATTTAAGCACATGTCTTCAGGAGATAAAAAACTATGACCTGATTGCCTCCTCCACAGAAACAATTGTAAATACCCGGGATGATTATTATGTTCCTGATAGAAATGACCCGACCAAACTCATTCATCTGGAAGATTGTATTTTATTTGGGACATTATTTGGCCGGAGGGAAGTATTTACCGGTATTCATTTCAGGAGCGGATTTGCGGCGGATGCCGATTTTTATGATAAAGCCCAATCCTGTTTTCGTGTAAAAAAAGTGGACTTAAGAACCTATATCTATTACAGAAACATCCCTACCAGCATATGTTCAACTGCCAAAACACAAAACTCATCGGAATTGACCAATGAAATCTGAAATTATCCGTTTTCCCCAAACCGATAGTCTTGTAATGGCCTGTCATATAACCGGCGTATATGATGTCAATCGTAATATGACACTCGAAGGGGATAACTTTGAATTAGTGCGGAAATGGGCGGAATCCATCACCGCCTTAAATTTGAAGGGGGTCATCTTTCATAATAACTTCACCAGAGAAACCTGCTTAAAGTACGAAAGCGATAGCCTTTTTTTCATTCCCGTGGATTACGACCCTTTATTTAATCCCAACGTTTATCGCTATTTTGTTTACAGAGATTTTTTACAAAAGCATTCCCACCTTCTCAAAAATATTTTCATCACCGATATAACAGACGTTGTTTTAGTTAAAAATCCTTTTACTGACCCCTTTTTTACCGAAAATCCGGAAGCCATTTTTTGCGGAGACGAACCCAAAATACTCAATAATGACTGGATGAACGCCCATTCAGCCCATTTCAGGAAAAAAATACCGGACTATGCTGAATATGAAAATAAGTATGGGAATGAAACGCTTTTAAACTGTGGCATAATCGGAGGCTCTTTTCGTGTTTTCTGTAATTTTATTCAAAAACTATGCGCCCTTCACCAGCAGTTTAACCACGACAATCAAACGCAATATACAGGCGACATGGGTGCTTTTAATTATTTAGCCAGAACACAATTTAACGACCAGCTGAAACACGGACCACCGGTCAATACCGTATTTAAACATTACGAAAACGACCGGAGCGACTGCTGGTTCATACATAAATAATTCTCTTTTCAGGGATTTCACCCAATAAACGGAGGATTTAGCTTTTAACAACCCTACCGAGGGTCAACGGAATATCATGGGGATTAAATACAATTTAGGAAGCTC
>JAIBAH010000032.1 GCA_019695295.1 Bacteroidia bacterium
GAAACAAATCACTCAGATACTGGGATGTCTGGAAAATTGTGAGTGTAATTTTTCATAAAACGTATTCGGATGAAAACAGAGCGGGGTGCTTTCATTTTGAAGGTGTTCCGGTTTTATTTATTCTGTCGCCGGAAAAATACACCCGATTCTGAGCGATTTCCGGTTAATCTCATTCTTCTTAAGTTATTTTTTACTAAATTTGCATGGAAATTATATAAGTGAATGAGAAACTACATCGAATTGATGCGGCCGCATCAGTACATAAAAAACCTTTTGATTTTTTTTCCTGCATTTTTCGGGTTTTATTTTTTTCATACTGATGTCATGCTTCGTACAGGAGTGGTGTTTCTGGGTTTTTGCATGATGGCAAGTGCGGTCTATATCATGAACGATTATCAGGATAGGGAAGATGACCGTAAGCATCCGGAAAAAAGCAATCGTCCGCTTGCGGCGGGTACGGTCTCCCCCTCAAAGGCACTGACACTGATGGCGGGGTTGTTTTTTACGGGGTTGATAATGATAGGTGCGGTGAATACCCAAAGCCTGTATTTTACGCTGATTTATTTTGTGCTGAATATTGCTTATACATTCCGGCTGAAACACATTGCAGTGGTGGACATTGTGGTGCTTGCACTGGGTTTTGTACTGAGATTATACATTGGTGCCCAAATCGGCGGGATAGAATTATCCATGTGGATTAATCTGATGACTTTCCTGCTGGCATTATTTTTGGGACTTGCCAAAAGACGAACAGATGTTTTACTGGCTGAAGAAGGGCATAAAGTACGGCGAGCAATTGACGGTTACAATCTTGAGTTTATCAATGCTGCAATGACGATGATGGCTTCTGTTGTTGTCGTTGCCTATATTTTTTATACCATTTCACCAGAAATTCAAACAAAATACAGTAGTCAGTATTTGTATCTGACCGTTATTTTTGTACTTTTGGGAATTCTGAGGTATATGCAGATTACTTTCGTTGAACAAAAAAGCGGAAACCCTTCCAAAGTATTACTGAAAGACTTGTTTCTTCAGTTAACGATTCTGGGTTGGGTGACTACCTTTTTTGTAATGATTTATTTAAAAAAATAACGTTTTATATGTTTCCATTGCCTGAACAATACATCGAGTTGCTGCAGCGTACGCCTCAGAATCCCCGGTATCACGCCGAGGGGAATGTGTATATTCATACGCTCAGGGTGCTTGAGATGTTTGAGGAGTACAAGGCAATGAATGAGGTGAGCGGGGAAGATTCGGAGGTATTATACTGGGCTTCCATACTGCACGATATCGGAAAACCTTTCGTAACCAAATGGAAAGAAAACCGCTGGACTGCTAAAGGTCATGAAGACGCAGGGGTACCTCATGCGAGGGAAATTCTTTTGAAACAAAAAGAAATTTCGACCAAACAGCGCATGAAAATCCTGAATCTGGTAAGATGGCACCACATTCCCCTCAACTGGATGCTCAATCAGGTACCGTTATCACAGTTTTATGCAATATCCACTTCCGTTGATTTAAAGCAGGTGGGATTATTTGGCTCATTTGATATCAAGGGCAGGGATTGTCAGAAAAAAGAGGAGATTGTCAAACTCTCAGAAAGGTTCAATGCTGAAATTATTCCCAGCGTGGATTCCTTCAGCGGCTCTTATGATTATCTCTGCTATCAGTACGGAGGCTTAAATCTGAAACATAAAAATGCACTTTGGGATGCATTCCGGCTAAAAAATCCGGATTTATGGTCAAAACTCATCAAGGCTACTCATGCTGAGACGGTTCAGCCTGTATTTCAGTGTATTATCCCGATTGGGATTCCCCATGAAAAAAAGCTGGATTACTTACAAATGCTTTATCCCAACGCGCTCTTCATGTCGGCAAAAGCCTGGGCGATGGATGGAAAACTTCCGGATAACGCTTTTGAAAGGCAGCGAATTCTTACTACTTTTCAGCATCATCTTTCCATGTATGCCCGCCAAAGCAGGGTGGTAGTACTTACCGGAAATCATATCATTGAGGATACCCGCAATGAGTTGGTAAATATCGTAAAAAACCTCAGGGGAAAACTTTCCTACTACTTTTTTGATACCTTGCTGGAAGACGCAGTAGTGGATAATCTGAGCCAGCCCAACCCAATTCCTGAACCCGAAATAAGACTTGCGCATAAACTGCTGCGGTACCCTCACCCGTGGGAGTCTCATGAGTGGTACATCGTAACCGATATGACAAAGCCTGATTCAGAAAGAATCCTTTAGTCTTCCGGATATAAACAAGCAATAAAAACGGCTGCACCCGAATCCTTCAGGAGCAGCCGTTTCTCTTGCTATTGACATACACTAAGGTAACAGAATTACTTCATCTGCTTGTCTTACTGTACTGATTCCTACATCTTTACGATGAATAAATGCTACGATATGACATTTGGCAGGGTCTATCACCGATGGAAGGGTGTAAGTATAGTTTTTCGTGAAGGTATAATCCAGGGGTACAACAGTAGTACTGATTCTGTCCCCGTATAAACCGTTTACACTCCCCCGAAACATGCTTTTATGATCATAATGTTCGATATGCACCCCGTTGGAATCCTGTTCCCCTACCACTCCGTCCTCAATCACATATACACTGAGGTATTCCTGATCGGTACCTTCGGTAAGGAATTTACCGTCCACAGTAATCGAAACATTGCGGTTGGATGCATTATAAGTAGCAGAAAGTTCTACCTCTGCCTCAGCCGGTTTCTCCAGTTCTGCAGCTATTACTGAAGCCCAGATTTCTTTGCTGTAAAAAGGGGTGGAAGAACCCACATCCGGAACCCGGTTTATAAGTGCCACAGGCACAAAGTCAATCAGGAAATCCGCCGCAAGCTGAGTGCCTTCGGTAGTACGGTAATCCGCTGAGGAATAATTCCCGGCAATATTGGGTTGTGCAAGGGTACCTGCATGAACGGCTACAATCACCAACTGGTCATTATAAGTATTTTTTTTGAGGTTATGCAATGCTTTCGAAGCGTCAGGACAGTTTTTGCACTTGAATCCGGTAAACTCTTCTACGAGAATGGTTCGTTTTACATCCCCGCCGCCGCCTCCACCACCACCACCGTTCTGAGTGAAAGGAGCATCAACCTGATCACATCCTGTCTGAAAAAACAACACGGAAAGCAATCCAATGGAAATAAAAGGGATAAATCTGTTCATAATAATCTTCCGTTAAATAAAAAGTTATCAAAATTACAAATTATTTTCAGTAATATGGAAATATATAATTCTGTATTACTCAAATATATCGAAATTCTACCCAAATGGGTTGGCTTGCCCTTAGAAAGCCCTTCCCAGCGCAAGCGTAATGACCGGACTCTGAATCGTATTATCATCCACTCCCCACGCCACATCCATTCGTGCCGTATAATTCAGCAACTGTGTTTTGACTCCGGAGCCGAATCCCATCAGAAAAGGACTCTTGAGGGTTTGGAGCTGAACGGTAACCGGATTTCCGTAAATTGTCTGTAAGTCTGTAGGGTTTTTCTGGGAAAAAGGATTGCCTGTTCTCCATACTGTTCCCACATCAAAAAAGGGAATTAACTCCCAGTCAAAACGGGGTTTTGCATTCAGTACAGGCCGGGAAGTTCGGGAAAGGGGAATTCTTAAATCCCAGTTGGTGAGCAGATATTTGTTTCCGTTCCGGGCATTAAACCAGAAACCCCTTACCGGCATTACAAATTCCTGAAATGCAAAGTCAGTTACATCCATACTGAGTTTTCCGGTATAAGCCGGGCTTCCCGGCCGGTTTCTTCTGAGAATTCCCAAAAACCAGTTGTCAATTCCTCCCATATAAAACACCTGTTTTCTGTCTCCAAAGCTAAATGCTGACTGAAAATTTCCGGCAAGAACAATATTTTTCCAGATGGGTTGATAATGCCTCGCCGATAAGGAGAAGGTCTGAAAATTGTTTTGGGAAGAAGAAAACGTATTACAAAAATTCATTTCTGCATGAACCACGTTTCCTTTCCATGGATAATCCTCTTTCAGGGTGAGATTACTGAAATCTGCAAACAATGCAGTAAGCCCTGCGGTGCGTTTTTCATCTGAAAGGGAGGTGGCATAAACCAGCCTTAAATCCTGCTTGTTAATTGAGTGAATCGCCTGAGAAAAACCTACCTGTAATTTCGGGGAAACCGGCCAGGTTACTCCTGCTTTTCCATATAAGTTCGTAAAACGATAGGCCAGAGAATCCAGTACGGATGCCGAAAACGCCTCCTGCTGATACTGACGAATCCAGCCGCCGGATTCTATGAAAAAATCGGGGCGAAGTTTCTGGTAATTATAACGGACTTTTGCGTCTGAATTTCCAAACTGAATAAAAGGAAGCATATTAAAATAGGGCGTAACGGATGCAGAGATTCTGTGATGGTGCTGTAAATCATGAAATCCTGCCCCAAACATTACCCCTGCACGGGGCACTGCATGATATACGAGGCTTGCCTGCAAATACTCTGCCCTCCACTGATTCTTAAATTTCTCTCCCCGGCTTACCCTTAAATCCCGCCATTCGGGCTGATTTTTCAGGATAATTTCAGGCATTTCGCTTTCCTTTTTTTTGTTTTTACCTGTTTTTGCCGTATGATTATCCGGGATATTATCATCAAAAATATAATACCTCAAAGGCGTTTCAGTGCTGTCTTTTTCCCCCTCCCAGGGAGTAAGGGAAGGCTCCTCACCGGGTACAGACTCTTTTTTGTTCTGATTCAGTAAGGCCAGAAATTCCTGGCGGAAAGCCGTGGGATTTAAAGGGGAGATTCCCGATTGGGGAAGGTCAAAAATGCAGGGAGAAGGAACCCCGTTTTTATAAGTAGAGGCTACCATTTTTTGCCCCAGAACGCCCGGTTGCCAGTAATCCAGTCCGCATTCGGTTTTGGTAAGAGGCTCAGACACCCCTGTAAAGAGATTTCGTCTGTATAAATCCCATAATCCTGATTCATCTGAGAGATAATACACTTCATAACTGTTGGGATTCTGAGGCAATCTTTCCTGAATATTGGGGGTTCGGGTAATAAAAGTCAGGGTATCCGTTTTTTCGTTTACGTTAAGTGCTACTATATCATACAATTTTGTAAAATAATCCCATTGAGGTAACTCTTTGGCGTTCAGAAGATTGGTGTCCCGGTTAGAACAGAAATACAACACATTGTCATCATAGCTCCAGGCTGGGTTTACGTCATCGTATAAATCGTTGGTTATTTTGCGAAGGCCTGAAAAATCGGAATTGCCTGTCCAGATATCCGCTTTCCCGTCCTGCATCGCGGAGAATGCGATTTTTTTACCATTTCCGGAAAACGCAATATGCTGAATCCGTTGTACCGAAGAATCGGTAAAAGCCAGAGTTGTAGTAGCGGAAGCCAGGTCATAGGACCAGAGTTGCCATTGGTCTTTTTTATAAACGGTGTAAATCAATTGGTCTCCCTTTGGAGTCCAGGCAAGTGCAAAATCCGTTTTTTCCTTTTCGGGGGTATCGTTTTTGTACCCGAATTTTATCCCGGTATCCTTGAAGGTTTCTTCGGTGAGGTCATAAGTCCATAAGGAATAAACCCCGTTTTTTTTTACATATAAAGCCAGCATATTCGTTTTTTCTGCAAAAGCAAAAGAACCGGAAGTATATCCTTTGGGCAGGGAAAGTGTTTTTGCTTCAGGAAGAGCGGAAATTTCTATCCGGTTTTGCCCGAGTTCGTCTATATGTTTTACCAGAAACTCATTCCATCTTTCTGTAAAAATCCTGAGCGGAATTCCCAGTACTCCCACAATGGAAGTCTCTACCGAGTGAGTGATTTTGGACAAATATACCAGCTCCGCAAATTTTTGAGGTCCATATTCATGAGCGATGAAAAACCAAACCGATTTACGGATTATACTGGCTCCCTCATCCTGTCCCTCCAAAGCCTGTAAAGTAAATCTGCCTCCCTCCATGCTTTGCAGCAACAATTCATCTCTGTAGGTCCATCCGTTCGCTACGAAATCAGTAATGCCTTCATAAAACCAGGAGGGCTTAAAGTTCAGCAGTTCATTCTGAATTACATTAGGCAAATCCTGTCCGTACTCAAATTCTTTCAGGATTACCGAAGAAACACTGTGTTTTACCACATTGTATAATCGGGCGGGGTCATCCGGCACCACAACGGCAGCATCCAGTTTGGGAAGGGGAATAATTCCATAGGGATAATACCCGTCATTGGGCTGGAAGTGATAATTGGTGAACATCATTTCGTGCGGATGGTTCACCAAAACGAAGATATACCGGGATGAGGGTTTGTAATCATATAAAAAGCCCAGCTCTCCCCTTGCCATTTCCGCATATTTTGCCACACGGGTTGCCATGGCCTCATTGCCGGATTTGTAATACACATCAAAATGTTCAGAAGCGACAAATTCATTGAAGTCCGTACTCCTGAAAGGCTGAAAGGGCGCTTGTCCCCGGAGGCTTGTCAGGAGCAGGGTCAGGAAAACTAACAGGTAAAATGAAAGGTGTTTCATATTGGCTTTATCCGTAAATTCAGTCAGATACTACAGTTGAAAAACAAATATAGGAAAAATTTTTCACTCAAAAAAACCAATCTTTTTTTTAGATACCTTCTCCAAGTTTCCCGTCCCGGATTTCCCTTGTTTTTTCCTTTTTTTCCCCTATCTTTGTCTCTTCAAATTTATAAAATGAAAACCATTTATATCATTGCTTTATTTTGTGGAATTATTGGCGCAATTGGTTTGCTTTTTCCGGTAGCGGATTTGACACTCAATACCAATATTCCCTTGCTTTCAGGAATATTAAAAGGGAAATCACTTTCCCTTACGCTTGCTGATATTGGTGGTTATGCGTGGATTTTGCCCGTTTTGACCGGAATAATGATTGTATTTAACCTGATACTGATTTTTATTCCTGTAAAAAAAGGAAGTCTGATTCTTTCTGTGCTTTCGGGTTTATGTTTACTCTCTTCCGGTATTCTGATATGGCAGATTTACCATCAGTCACAGGAAAAGGAATTTATTAACCGGATTATGGCGCTGGCAACTCAGTATTTTCATCTGGATTTACTGGGAATCTATGCGCAGATTCAGCCATTTCCGGCTACCGGCTTCTGGATTACGCTTACCGGCTTATTCGGGGCGTTGATTTGTTCATTGGTTTCAGTTTTTAAAGAAAAATCTACTCAAAACATTTCTGAATAAGCAATCTCTCATATATTTAACATTTAAAAAAATCGGATGGCAAAGCTAAAAACAGTATATTATTGTCAGGAGTGCGGAACACAGTTTCCCAAATGGCAGGGACAATGTACTGCATGCAAAACGTGGAATTCCCTCGTGGAAGAAGTAGTGGAAGCGGGTGCGGGTAAATCCGGCAACAGTTCTTCCCTGAATCTTCGCTCTGAACCTAAAACGCTGGACAAGATTGAGTTACATGCGGAGCACCGACTCGTAACGCTTGATAATGAACTGAACCGGGTATTGGGCGGAGGAATAGTGCCGGGAAGTGTGATTTTACTGGGAGGGGAACCGGGTATTGGAAAATCTACCCTTTTGCTTCAGCTTGCGCTTCAGCTTTCTCCCCTCAGGGTTTTGTATGTATCCGGAGAGGAGTCGGAGCAGCAGATAAAAATGAGGGCATCACGGATTCCCTTTTCCAACCCCAACCTGTATGTGGCTTCGGAAACCCAGATTGAGAATATCCTGGCTTTTCAGAAAGACCTTGTGCCTCACGTCATCGTCATTGACTCTATTCAAACAGTTTACAGTGACTCTTTTGAGTCGGCTCCGGGCAGCGTCACTCAGGTAAGGGAAAGTGCGGCAAAGATTATCCGGGTGGCAAAAGATAAACACATTCCGGTTTTTATGATTGGACATATCACCAAGGAAGGCACGATTGCCGGGCCAAAAGTACTGGAGCATATTGTAGATACAGTACTGACTTTTGAAGGAGACCGTCATAACAGTTACAGGGTAGTCAGAACCAATAAAAACCGGTTTGGAAGTACGATGGAAATCGGGATTTATGAGATGCGTTCAGATGGTCTGAGAGAAGTCAGCAATCCTTCCGAAATTTTTCTTTCCGCAGGGACAGAACCCTTCAGCGGTGTGGCAATCACCGCTACGATGGAAGGAATGCGGCCGCTTCTGATTGAAATGCAGGCGTTGGTTACCCCGCTTACTTATGGAAATCCCCAGCGTTCCGCTACGGGTTTTGATTTAAGGAGGCTCAGCATGCTTCTGGCAGTAATGGAAAAAAGATGTGGATTTAAACTCGGTACCAAGGATGTTTTTATTAATCTTGCCGGTGGTATGAAAGTAGAAGACCCTGCGCTGGACCTGGCTTTGGTTTGCTCCATTGTCTCTTCGCTTCACGATATCATCATTCCTCAGACTACGGTTTTTGCCGCAGAAGTAGGCCTCTCCGGAGAAATACGCCCCATTACCAGAATAGAACCCAGAATCGCAGAAGCAGAGAAATTAGGGTTCAAAGAAATATTCGTGGCGTCTTCTCAGCTGAGTGATTTGGATAAAAAATTCGATAAGATACAAATCAAAGGAGTGGGTAAGTTACAGGATGTATTTCCGCTGGTATTTCAGGGATAAACAATCATTTATTGGTTTATCCCCCCTGATTTATCAATGCTCTCCGGTGGGAAGCCTTATAAATTTCATTCTTTAAAAAAAATAATTATCCGGATAAGTATATTTATTTTAAATTTGTAAAGTAATTGTCAATTCACATAAATACATATAATTATGCCTAAATTTCCAATACATAATCTCAAAGCATGGATAGATGAAAATCGCCACTTACTGAAGCCGCCGGTAGGCAACAAAGTCGTTTATACTGAAACCGAAGACTTTATTGTAATGGTTGTAGGAGGGCCTAATGTAAGAACAGACTATCATTATAATGAAACCGAGGAGTTCTTCTATATGGTTGAAGGAAATATGACACTCCGGATTCAGGAGGAGGGAAAAGCGGTGGATATCCCGATAAAGGAAGGCGAAATATTTTTATTACCGGGGAAAGTCCCTCACTCTCCGCAAAGAGAGGCCGGAAGCATAGGGATTGTGATTGAACGTATCCGGGACGAACGACATACAGATGGATTGCAGTGGTATTGCGGTTCCTGTAATACGTCATTATACGAAGAGTATTTTAAAATGGAAAATATCATGACTCAAATGCAGGGGGTATTTGAGAAGTTTTACAGGGATGAAGACGCGCGTACCTGCAAAAACTGCGGAGAGGTGCTTACCCCTCCGGAGAAATACCGTTCCTGATACATATTTCCTGACAACTATTTTTTTTGGCCGTGGAAAAATTCCAATCACAGACCCCAATGGCCAAGATAATTCTATACAAAATGATAATGGAAAAAAACCTAAATGTCCAAAACATTGAAAAGACAGATTCACTCTTTGCAGTAATAACAGGTGCAAGTATGGGTTTGGGAAAGTGCTTTGCGCTGGAGCTTTCAAAACGAAAAATTAATACAATCCTTGTCTCTTTGCCGGGAGAGGATATTCATCGGGTTGCTGAGGAATGCAGAAAATACGGGGTTGAGTCACTGTATATAGAAACAGACCTCACCCAAAAAGAAAATATCCTGAGCTTCACAGACTGGCTGAATGAAAATTTTAATGTCAATATTTTAATTAATAATGTGGGAACCGGAGGCACTGCGGTATTTCATAAAACGAGTTTGAAATATATAGAAAATATCTTGCATCTGAATATCATTACCCCTTCAATGATTACGCATCAGTTACTTCCAAACCTGATGCGTCAGGATTCTTCCTATATATTAAATGTATCCAGCATTGCATCTTTTTCCCCCATGGGATTTAAGACTGTGTATCCTGCGTCCAAAAAATTCATACAGTATTTCGCCAGAGGATTACATCAGGAGCTCAAAAATACAAGTGTGTTTGTAAGTGTTGTACATCCCGGACCGATGATAACGAATGAAGAGACCCGGGTAAGAATCGGACAGTATGGCATTTTCGGCAGATTGGGTCTCCTTACACCTGAGGGAGTAGCGGCAAAAAGTATAACCGAACTTTTTAAGCGAAACCCCTATATCGTACCCGGTTTATTTACTAAACTACAATGGATTGTCATGATGTTAATCCCGGTGAAGTTTAAACTACCGATTCTTGCAAGGCTACTCAATAAAGAAATCCGGCTGGGATTTCACAGAGACTGAAATGGTTTGCGTTTCTGCCGCTTTCTTTGATATTTACAACAAAAAGAAGTTGCCCGAAACAGGCAACTTCTTTTTTTGTGTTTTAAAAGCTAATTTACAGGTGAATACACTCGTTGTATGCCTGTGCAGCAGCTTCCATTACGGCTTCAGACATCGTAGGGTGAGGGTGAATTCCCTTGATAATTTCATGGGCAGTAGTTTCGAGTTTTCTTGCCATTACAATTTCAGCAATCATATCTGTCACGCCAGCACCGAGCATATGACAACCCAGGAGTTCGCCATATTTGGCGTCAAAGATAATTTTTACAAAGCCTTCATTTTTTCCGGACGCACTTGCTTTTCCGGAAGCCGAGAACGGGAATTTTCCTACTTTTATTTCGTATCCTTTTTCGATAGCCTGTTTTTCGGTCAGCCCGACAGAAGCTACCTCGGGGATACAATATGTACAACCCGGTATATTGCCATAATCCAGAGCATCCACATGCATATTGGCGATTTTTTCTACACAGATAATCGCTTCATGCGAGGCCACATGCGCCAAAGCCGGCCCGGGTGTCATATCTCCGAATGCATATATTCCCGGTACATTGGTGCGGTAAAATTCATCTGTCCACACTTTCCCTTTTTCAACCTTGATTCCGAGTGCTTCGAGTCCCAGGTTTTCCAGGTTTGCCACAATTCCCACAGCAGAAAGCAGAATATCTGCTTCGAGTTTTATCTCTCCTTTGGCTGTTTTTACGGTAGCTACTACTCCATTGCCGGAAGTGTCCACAGCGGTAACTTCGGCATTGGTCATAATATTCATGCCTTTTCCTTTGTAGATTCTTTCCAGCTGACGGGAAACTTCCTCGTCCTCTACCGGCAGGATTCTGTCCATGTATTCAATCAGGGTAACTTCTGTTCCCATTGCATGATAAAAATAGGAGAATTCGGTACCGATAGCGCCGGAGCCAACCACAATCATCTTTTTCGGCTGAACGGGCAAAGTCATCGCTTCACGGTATCCGATGATTTTTTTTCCATCTACAGGCATAGCAGGCAGGCTGCGGGTGCGGGCACCGGTTGCCAGTAAAATGTGTTTTGCTTCGTAAGTATTCACAGAACCGTCAGCCGCGGTTACTTCTACTTTTTTGGCAGGAGTAACTTTGGCAGTACCACTGAGAACCTCAATTTTGTTTTTACGGAAAAGATAATTAATTCCTTTACTCATTTTTCCGGCTACGTCCCTGCTTCGGGAAACTACCGCAGAAAAATCCTTATCCACACCAGTATTTTTCAGTCCGTATTTTTCTGCATGAAGAAGATATTCATATACTTCCGCACTCTTTAGCAGTGCTTTGGTAGGAATACAGCCCCAGTTAAGGCAAATGCCTCCGAGATTTTCCTTTTCAACGCAGGCTACTTTCATCCCTAATTGTGCGGCACGAATTGCTGCTACATATCCTCCGGGGCCACTCCCGATTACAATAACGTCATACATAAGAAATGATAAAATTTTTAAGGTTTATTTTTTTTCGTAATACAAACCAATGATTTGCGGATAATGTTCAATCCTGTACGGGGAATCCGGGGATTGCAAAGATTACCGTTTATCTCAGGGTTTATACACTATTTTACATTTGAAGTATTATATATTATAATGTATCTTTTCGGATTTATTCAATTACTCAGCGGGAGTTTCGGTACTCTCCACAGTATCATTCGTATCGGAAGCGGTTTCATTCATCACTACTTCTTCCTCCTCTTCTTCTTTTGCCACACTCGTCACTGCCGCAATTTCATCGCCTTCCCTCAAACGAATCAGCCTTACTCCCTGAGTTGCTCTTCCTGTTTCGGAAATCTGAGAGGATTTCATCCGGATAGTAATTCCATTTTTGGTGATAATCATAATATCTCTGGATTCGTCCACTTTTTTAATGGCAATCAGGCCTCCGGTTTTATCTGTAATATTCATAGTACGAACGCCTTTTCCACCCCTTCCGGTAATCCGGTACTCCTCAATACTACTTTGTTTACCATATCCATTTTCAGAAACCACCAGCAAGTTGCCTTCATTGTTCTGAATCGTAACCATTCCCAGTACATAATCATTTTCGTCATCCAGACTAATCCCTCTTACACCGGTAGCAGTACGTCCCATATCCCTTACCCTGTCTTCAGGGAAACGAATCGCGCGTCCGGAGCGCACAGCAATGATAATATCGCTGTTTCCGTCAGTCAGTTTTGCTTCAATCAGTTCATCTCCCTCATTGATATTAATCGCATTAATTCCATTGGTACGCGGGCGGCTGTAAGCCTCAAGGCTGGTTTTTTTCACTACCCCCTTTTTGGTCACCATTATGATAGAGTGATTTTCGATAAATTCCTTGTCGTCAAGGTTTTCTACGGTCACAAAAGCCTTTATTTTATCCGTAGGGTCAATCTGAATCAGGTTCTGAATAGCTCTTCCTTTATGGGTTTTGTCTCCTTTGGGAATTGTATATACCTTTAGCCAGAAACATCTGCCCTGCTCGGTAAACACCAGAAGATAATTATGGGATTTGGTAGAGAAAATATGTTCGATAAAGTCAGAATCTTTGGTTCCGGCTCCTTTGACGCCAACGCCCCCTCTTCCCTGCACCTTGTATTCTTCCATCGGAGTACGTTTTACATAACCCTGATGCGTAATCGTAACGAATACATCTTCGTTTTCGATCATGTCTTCCAGATTGATTTCTCCGTCAGCATGCACAATCTGAGTGCGTCTTTTATCGCCGTAAGCGGCTTTTACATCGGCAAGCTCTGTTTTAATGATTGTCATTCTCAGTGCTTCATCTGCCAGAACAGAAAGATAATAGTTGATTTTAGAAAGGATTTCTTTGTACTGATCTACAATTTTATCTCTTTCCAGGCCGGTAAGACGCTGCAAACGCATATCGAGAATCGCCTTTGCCTGAACTTCTGAGAAAGTAAACCCGTCTGTATCTCTTTCGGTTTTATCTTCTTCCATGATAGCACTCTGAAGCATAAAGTTATTATAAGTTTCAGAAATCCATGGCTGCTGGGATAAGCGGTTAATGGCCTCATCCGGGGTTCTTGAGGAACGGATGATTGCAATCACAGCATCGAGATTATCAAGGGCTACGACTAACCCTTCCAGAATATGGGCTCTTTTTCTGGCTTCTTCCAAATCGTATTTGGTACGTCTGATTACAATCTCATGACGATGATCCACATAATGACGAATCATGTCTTTAAGATTCAGTGTCATCGGGCGACCTTTTACCAGAGCTACATTGTTGATACTGAAAGAAGTCTGAAGCGGTGTAAGCTGATATAGCTGATTCAGTACCACGTTGGCACTTGCTTCTCTTTTGATATCCACCACGATTCTCATCCCGTCTCTGTCGGATTCGTCATTTACGTCAGCAATGCCCTCTATTTTTTTCTCACTGATTAGCTGGTCAATTTTTTTAATAGTATTGGCTTTGTTTACCTGATAAGGGATTTCTGTAATGATAATCTGCTCTCTGTCGTTAGGGGTTGTAATAATTTCTGCATTGGCACGGATTACCACCCTTCCTCTTCCGGTCGCAAAGGCTTCATATACTCCTGCTGTTCCGTAAATCGTAGCCCCTGTCGGGAAATCCGGTGCTTTGATATACTGACACAACTCATCAATAGTAATATCCCTGTTGTCAATAAACTGAATAATTGCATCCACTACTTCCGAAAGGTTGTGGGGCGCCATATTGGTAGCCATCCCTACAGCAATACCACTCGTTCCGTTCACCAGCAAATTGGGGATTCGGGAAGGTAATACCGAAGGTTCTGTAAGCGAGTCGTCAAAGTTAGGCCTGAAGTCAACGGTATTTTTGTCAATATCCGAAAGCATTTCTTCCGCAATTTTCTGAAGGCGGGCTTCTGTATAACGCATTGCCGCAGGATTGTCTCCGTCAATAGAGCCAAAGTTACCTTGTCCGTCCACCAGGGGATAACGTAAAGACCAGGGCTGAGCCATACGAACCATTGTATCATACACGGCGGTATCTCCATGAGGATGATACTTTCCAAGACATTCTCCCACAATCCTCGCCGATTTTTTATAAGGGCGGTTATGTGAAAGTCCCAACTCACTCATACTGTATAATACCCGCCGATGTACAGGCTTTAGTCCGTCCCTTACGTCCGGTAAAGCACGGGAAACGATTACCGACATTGAATAATCAATGTAAGCATGTCTCATTTCCTCTTCAATCATCCGCGTTACAATTCTTTCGTCATTCATATTCAAACAATTATAATAATAGGATTCCTTTTCTATAAATAGTGCGCAAATATACGACTTTTTACCGAATTCTTGATACATTATAATTACTCTATTTTCTTACATAAATCCCCATGAAGGATTCGTGCAAAAAAGAAAAAAACTTACATGCCCGATTTTTATAAAAAAACGTAACGAAAAATATAAAAACAGGACTTGTTAGTTAATATTATTACATAAAAGTATATTTTTTGCATTTTTTTTAAAAAAAATTATACAAAAATTTGGATAATAAAATTTTCTTACATACCTTTGTACCATCAAATCAGATAAATCTAATCATCAGATGAAAAAATATATCATAATTCTCGCTTTTTTCTTTTCTTTACACGCAGGATTTGCTACTAATTATTATTTTTCTGGTAATGAAGATAATAATTATAATAACCCTTCCAACTGGACTCCGTCTTTTCCCGGAAATATCATTCACGCAGAGGACGCAGTTGTTTTACAGTCTGATGTAAATATTGATGGGGTAATCGAAATAAACGGTTCTGTTGAAGTTGCAGTGGGAACCTCTTTATTCTCAGGTTCAAACGGAATCAAAATCGGGAAAAACGGCAAGATGGTGAATAACGGAGAAGTAACTCTTTATTTTCTTGAAAATGCAGGCTTTTTTGAAAATCAATCTATGGGAATCCTGAAAGTAAATACCTGCATTATCCGTAAAGAAGCTACCTTAAATAATCTTTTTTCTGCAAGAATCGCTTCTGAAGAAATCCTGAATGAAGGAACCTTTAATAATTACAGCAAATGCTTAACAGCGAAGCTTTCCAATAAATCGGATATCTTTCAGTTTTCAAAAGCAAACATGAATGTAAACAATCTTTTCGAAAAATTCCCTAACAGCAATATTATTCCTTCCGAATTTGCAGTCTTTAATGCGAAGGAAATAAAAAATCATCTGGATACAAACGGTAGTTATTTTGACATGTTTTCATCCAGGGCCGAACTTTAACCGAATTAATTAAGTTATTCTGAAGCGACACCGGTAAAGGGGTCGCTTTTATTTTTTAATGATAGCGCACTCTATGCTGTACCGGATATTATTATACTTTATTGCAGGCCTGTTGGCGGTGTCTCTTCATGCACAGAATGAAGATTGCAAGGTGAAGGAATCGGATTTTGTCCCCATTATTACCCGCTTCAATCCTTTTTTTACGGATCATAAATGGCTCGATTTTACCAAACAGGAAACCGCCCGTATGGATAAAAACCGGATTCTGATTATCTCTCAGGACGGATGTAAACGCCATCATAAGGTTTTTACCTTATACCTGAAAAACGGAATAGCTGAAAATACAGATAGCTTCTGGATAAGGGAAACGATTTCGTTATTTCGTTCGGTATATTATCAGGACAAAACTTTTCGTTCTTTTCAGAAAGAATTTGAAGATTTGTTCGAGGAAAAATTTCTACAAACGGGGGTGAATCAGGAATTCAACTTCCCCGTAGGAACCCGTAACTTCATCTGTGAGGTTGAGGTTCCTGACGACCCTGAAAATGACCCTGTAATCCGGGTAAATATGATAGAGTTTGTATTTGAGGAGAAAGTAGTAGAAATGCGTAAATCCAACGCTAAGGACGACGGGTGGTTCGTATCACCTGCCTCCGCACCAAAAACAGAAGTTCCGGCTCCGGTTTTGAATACTCCTTTACCGCCTCCTACCGTCCCTAAGCCGGGAAAAGGCAAGAAATAAGGAGCGGTCAGTCTCTGCGGATTGCTTTCCTTAAAAAGGTATTCAGAGGATATTGTGTTCTGAAAACCGATACCGCCATTTCCAGCAGATTGCCGGACTGAATGTCTTCATCCGAAACTTTATGCAATACATACATATCTTTCATCGAAAGAAAGTCTGCATAGGGATGATCTTTTGAATATCCTTTGGGAGCACCTTTGAGCCTTTCTCCCTGAAGGGTTCCAAAAGTAGCAATAAACTCCGGGTCGGAAATAATGCGGGTAAGTTCCGCTCCGTTTTCATCTGTGTATTCCCTTATTTTCCGGAGGGTTTCTGCTTCGGGCATATAAATTCCTCCTCCCATAAAATTCCCCTCCGGCTCAAGGTGCAGATAGTAACCCACCTGTCCTACTTCTTTGCCTGATTTTGAGGCGATGTGTGCGCCAAGATTGATTTTATAGGGCGATTTGTCTTTAGAGAATCGTATATCCCGGTTGATTCTGAACAAGGTTTTGGAGGGGTCGATTCCCTCAATTTCTGAATCGAATGCACTGATTTCTTCAATGATTGCACCCACAAACTTTACGAGGTCTTTCCGGATTGCATCGTAGCGTTTCCGGTTTTCATCAAACCATGTTTTATGGTTATTTCCTTTTAAATCAGCAAGAAAGAAAAGCGTGTCTTTATGCAGCATAAACAATTATGAAAAAAAAGTGTGTTCGGTGGCTGCGCCGTCAAAAGAGGCATTTACATGAGAAGAAGAAGCAAAATGGGCATGCTGCAAATCAGAAGCATGAAAACGCGTTCCGTTGAGAGAGGTGTTCCGGAAGTTGGCGAAAGCCAGTTCAGAATAGGAAAAATCCACCTCATCCAGAATTGCGCCTTTCCGGAGATAGTGCGTAAAATGCCGGGGAAGGTGTGCTTCGACGACCTCAATTGCCCCGAAATGTGCGCCTGTACCCAATACATGCGAGCAGTTGGCACCGGTAAAGTCGCTGCTGCACATACAGGTATATTCCAGATTGGCTCTTTCGAAGTTGGCGTTCCGGCAATTTACATTTACTAATAAGGCATCGCATAATTCGGATTCTCTGAAGTCCATTCCCGAAAAATCGAGATAAATATCCGGATTTTTAATCCGCCATTCATTAAATGCGGATACATCGGAAATCAAGAGTTGATATAGTTCCTGTGTATTCATTTTTTATGTTTTTAGCGTAACGATAATTTGTTTATTCCCTGACGATTTATTTCCCTTTGCCGGCGGATACGAAATCTCTTTGTCTGACTACTTCCGAGAGAATCATTCCGGTAGAAACAGAGACATTCAGGGATTCAATTTTTCCTTTCATCGGGATTTTTACTTTTTTCTCTGCAATTTTGATGACGGAAGGAGAAATTCCTTTTTCTTCTGACCCAAAAACGAGACAAACATTTCCGGTAAAATCGGCTTCATAAAATGTTTCTGCGGCTTTTTCGGTACAGGCTACTATCCGGATATCGTAAGACTGTAAAAGATAAACAGCGTCCAGTACATGATTTTCCCGACAAACCGGAAGATGCATCAGAGCCCCGGCAGAAACCTTCATTGCGTCGGCATTCAGGCTTGCACTTCCGGATACAGGCAAAATCACCGCATGTGCGCCCATACATTCTGCTGTCCTGACGATAGCGCCCACATTCCGTACGTCCGTTATGCTGTCAAGCAGAATCAGCAATGCAGGCTCTCCGGATTTCTGAATCCTGATTAATACTTCTTCCAGTGGCTGATAGATGATTTCTGACATCTGAGCAATCACACCCTGATGGTTTCCGGTAGTGGTCAGTGTATTGATTTTTTCAACCGGGACAAATTGTAACGGTACTTTTTTTTCTTCTGCCAATGCCTTCAATGACTGAATTCTGTCATTCTGTGTATTTTTGGATACCCAGATTTTCTCTATTTGTTGTCCGGCCCTTAAGGCTTCTGTAACAGTATGAATACCATACAATAAAGATTGCTTCATATTTTTTTTATTGATTTTTTATCTTATAATTAAGATTTAAGATAAAATTTGCTTCAAAATTACAACGGAAATTTCAATAAATAAAATAAAAACATTTTGATTTTCCCCGTTAATTGTTTACTTTTGATGATTCATTCCTAATACCGTTGACTTATGAAACATACACAAACCGAAGAGAATTACCTTAAAACCATATTTCACTTTTCAAACATTGGAAACGAGTCTGTTTCTACCAATAATATCGCAAACGAACTGGGGACAACACCGGCCTCTGTAACGGATATGATTAAAAAACTGCATGAGAAAGACCTCGTGAATTATATCCCGTATAAAGGGGTCACACTCACAGAGCAAGGGGAAAAAGTAGCTTTACACATCATCCGGAAGCACCGTTTATGGGAAGTTTTTCTGGTACAAAAGCTGAATTTTTCCTGGGATAACATCCATGAAGTGGCTGAAGAACTGGAACATATAGAGTCGGCTGAACTCATTAAAAGATTAGATGCCTTTCTGGGCTTTCCCCGGTATGACCCTCACGGTGACCCTATTCCTACTGAAGAAGGGGTGATTCTGCACAGAGATACTGTTTGTCTCACAGAGGTAGAGGCGGGTGCCGTTGTGACCCTCGCCGGAGTGCAAAGTACGCATGCTCCATTTTTGCAGTATCTGGATAAAATCAAACTGGGCATCGGCAAAAAACTCATTGTCAGAGAAGTTTTACCTTTTGATAATGCGCTTCAGCTGGATATAGATGGAAAAGATATCGTTGTAAGCGGAAATATCGCAGAAAAACTCCTTGTCATCAAAGAGTAAACTTATAAAGGTACTGTAGAGCAAGGCTCGCCGTAGCTGATTTTTTTGGCAAAGGGTTTTAGCCTTTTGGTTACTTCTACATATACTGCAACCGGTAATGCGATGTCGCTACAGCCTTTAATGACTACGGGCTTTCCGGAGTATTCTGAAAAATCAAGGGTGTCCATTGCTTTATTAAGCAGGTATAAATCCAAATTCGGTACGGAACCAAACACAAAGTCTTTGGCTACTCCGGAAAGCCGGGTAGCTATCAGCATATAAGCCCATACGGGAACGATAGCATCAGCACTACAGGTTACGGCTACGTACTTATCCTGATACTGACTCCATTCATGGGCCTGAATGAAAGTGCGAAAGTCTTTTTCTCTCAGGATTAATCCCTGAAATAACTGGTCTTTTATGTCCAGTACGACCCTTTCTCCCGTCGGATACAACGTTTCTATTTTAAATGTAATGAGCGGGCTTTGAGTTACACGGTTAATTATTTCCATACTTCAGATAAGCTGTTTTTAAGTTTGGCTGGGTATTCTTTTATCAAAAACCCGAAAAACAGCAGAAAGTTTAGTGTAAAACGCTTTCTGCTGCTACCGACGGATTACCTCCCTTTATTTTTTGACTATTTTCATCAGGCCTTCTTCCTCCCCGGTTCTGACCTTGAGGAAGTAAATCCCCTGAGACAACCGCTCAACCGGAATCTGAATGGATTGGTTCCCTTTTTCGACTATGTATTCCGCCATTGTTTCTCCCAAAGTACTGTAAAAAGTCACAGATACATCCTGAAGCACCGGAACCGGGAATGTCAGATTCAGGATGTTGCCGACCGGATTAGGATAGATAACCGGGCTGTTTTCGGGAGAAAGAGATACAATCCCGACCGGCATTACCACAAAAACAGAATCAGTATAAGTAGCCTGACATCCAATGGAATCCGTTAAGGCAAGGGTTACAGTATGCCATCCGGCCGAGAGAAACGTGACATTAGGGGATTGCTGATAGGAGTTCAGGGTATAAATAGAATCTTCGAGTGTCCAGTGGTACAGCTGAGCTGCGGTATCGGCGGGGGTAAAATTCCATAACGGGCTATTGGGACCGGGGTTGGAAACAGCGGTAAAGGATGCGTTGGGCTGAGATACAGTTACATCAATAGAATGAAGATTGTAGCAACCGTATTCATCTTTGGTTTCTACCACATAACTGCCACTTTGGTAAAGGGTAATCTGAGCCGAATCGCTCCCCGGAATCCAGTTATAGGTATATCCCGGGCCAATATCGGCATTGAGCAGGCTTCCCGCACAAATCGTAGTATCTGCTGGCAGCTGACTAACAGGAAGACTTACATTTTCTACTCCCAGAGTCATATCTATCCAGTTTAGCCGGCGGTTTACATAGGATTTGAGGGAGTCAATCTGATCATCATAAGTAGCACTTCCCAACTCATTCCATACGGTAAAGTTCCTCGCCTGACTTTCATATAACCGGGATTTCAGCGTATCTATCATTACCATAAAGGAGTCATTGCTCAGCGTATTTTCCCTTAGACTAAACCAGCGGCAGGCAAGTTGTTTCCGGTAAACCGGGTCTTCCCACATCCTCGACCACCAGAATGGAAATGGCCAGTAGGAATGGGTAATTTCCCATACCCAGCCATCCGTAGTACCCGGGTTGTCATAGTCAAAGGCGCGGTCATAGTCCCATGGCGGACCGATATGAAGCTGATTTCCGTCGGTTACTTTTTCCTTGTATAAATAAGTACTTCTGCCATAACTGTCATAGTTTACGCTAAATTCGTTGCAGATTAAAAAGTCTATAAAAGATTTGACAGAGATATACTTTCTGTATCCCTCCAGTGAATCCAGAAAATTAGTACCGTTAAGCACATTCTCAAAACTATCCGTATAGGACTTTATATAATCATGCTGAAGGGGGTGAATATCCGTTACCTTGGGATAAACGTGCTTAAACTCAACGTCCAGATTACAGGTAGCACTATTAATCGGCAGATAGGCAGAAATCCAGTCGGCGGGGTCACCGTTTATATTCATTTCTATGATATATCCGCCGGTCAGTTCGGCACCTGTAGTATCCGAAGGGGTTAATTTTGCGATATCCACTCTGTTTGCATTCCTTTTTACTTTTTCTGTCAGTGAATACACTCCAATGTATTCTCCATTCAAAACCAGTTCACAAAACCGGGTTCTTGGTGCATATCTTCCCATCCTGCGGGACATTTCATAAGTAATGGTATTTTTCATCAGGGTATGATCCAGATATTCGGCTTTGAAAATCCAGTCATTTTCTGAAGGCATCCCCAGTAAAGTAGTATCTATTTTATTTCCCAGAGAATCAATCAAATCGAAATCATAGTTTTTTTTGGGATAAGAAGGGCCGCTAAATCCCTGAAGCTCTGTCAGGATATCTCCTTCATAGGCAAAATTTGTCTGGTTGGTATAATTCCGGATACCGGGGCCATTGTCTATAATCTGAAGATGTGCCAGTACCTGAGGGTCATTGGGAATCTGAACTCCGTTTGTGTTGATAATGGCAATGGGGAGATTACTGGAAGTAAACATAAAAGGAAAAGCCGGATTATTTCCGAAGGTAATTTGCCAGTCATGAAGGATTCCGATATCCTGACCTGCCATATCCCGGCAGGCAAGTCTCCATACCCCGTTGGGATTTTGACCGTTATTTACATTTCCCAATACTCCATTGGCTGCAAAAGTTCCGGTAAAGGGTGCTGAAGTTGTGGACAGGGCCGGATAAGTCGTATCTCCGAGGCAGGTATTCACAAAATTGTCCTGATCTCCTCCGATTCCGGCAAATAAAGTAGCCGTAGTACCATCCGGTGATATCAGTTTCACTTCCATATCTGCGTCCCAGGTGTGTGTCATATTCAGACATACCACCTCAACCCCAAAAAAAGTATCAATGACAGCCGGCAGTCCACTTACTGGAATATCAAAATAAACAGTAGGTCCGGCGTCGGGAATTGTATCGTTGAATGTTCCGGAAAATGTCTGTGCCTGAGTTATTTTAACCCCCAGAACTAAAATCAAAAAAAGTAAAAACTTTTGCATATTAATATATCCTGTGTCATTTTTTTGACAAAAGTAATTATACTTTTTTATTATTCCCACGACTTCAGATTATTTCTGTCAAAAACACATTCTGCGGAATAAAAAACCCCGTCAAACCGGTTGCTGTACCAGGGACTGAGGTCCGGTCTCATATGGGGGTTCGTCAGAACATGAATATCCTGAGCCGGCATCCAACTTTGAGCTATGAGGAAAATTTTTTCTCCGGTGTCCGTATTTTGGGCAACGTCGGTTACAATAACACAATGACCGGGAGAACCTCCGTAAATCACTACATCGCCCGCCTGAATATTTTCCCAGTCTGCTTTGGGTTTTAACTCCTTGTCAAGGGAAAGTGTTCCGGAATACATAAATACCAGGTCCATATACCGCCTGAAAGTTCCATAGGAATTGTCCGGTTTCTCCTTTTTTTCCCACTTTACAGTACTTCCGTTTATCACCGCTCTGTAGCCCTCTGCGTATTTGGTGTATTCTGCCAGACTCCCGCTTGTAAAATGAAACTGAATTTTATCAAACTGACCGGTTTTGTAAAAATATTCAGCCCTCAGTCTCATGACAGCATCAGCACACTGCTGCAAGTCTTTTGTCCCTACATCCAGATTGATGACCGCAGCATATACGTCCTGAGGCTCTTTTAGCTGCCCGTTAAACAGCAACGCTTTGGTTCCATCCGGTTTTAACTCCAGATTCCTGAGATATTCTGCAAAAGAACCGGAAGCTACGGGCACTCTTGAAAAGCCTTCCGGTAATAAAAACCGAGTTCCAATCGTAGTGCCTCCCGGATTTATCCAGTACGGTTTTTCTTTGTGTTCCGCTACTTTGGCGGATTGTTTTTCTTCTGCCTTTGAAGTACAGGCAAAATATCCTGTGCTGCCGAGGGATAATGTGAGGATGAGCAAAAATTTATACATACTTTTTTTCTGACTAAAACGATTGAGCAAATGAAATAGTATCTTAATATCCGGAGCAGGGAAAACGTTTTTTCCAGCCTTAATGAATTTTGATGATAGCAGGAGAATAAAAATCTCAGGAAAACCCCTATTTTTGCATTCATGAATGAAACCGTGACTCAATATATCAGCGAAACTTTCCTGGAATGGAAAGGAGAATTGCCCGAAAAGGTAGAAAGCATTGCCCCCGCCGGTAGCAGCAGACTGTATTTCAGAATTTTCTTTTCAGGAGGACAAACCTGCATTGCTACGTATAATCCGCTTCATATTCCTGAAAATGAAACTTTTATTTATTTTTCACAACACTTTCAGGCCAGACATCTTTCTGTTCCGGAAGTACTTTATATTTCCAATAGCAAAGACTTGTATTTTCAGACGGACGCAGGGGAAAGCGCTCTTATGGACTTACTGAAAAAGGAACTTCATTCGGATAAAGTTTATCAGTTTTACCAAAAAGCACTCAGTCAGCTTGCCCGGATTCAGATAGCAGGAGATGAAGGACTGGATTACAGCAGATGCTACGGCCCGTCTCTGTTTGATAAAGACGCTATTTTATATGATTTGAATTATTTCCTGTTTTATTTTGTCAATACATTGGGGATTCCCTATGATAAAACGCAGCTTCTCGATGATTTTGAGCTTCTTGCCGAATTTTTAAGCAGGGAAACCCATCAGTATTTTATGTTTCGGGATTTTCAGAGCCGGAATATCATGGTCAATGGAGAAAATCTTACCTTTATTGATTATCAGGGTGGAATGAAAGGCCCGCTTCAGTATGATGTAGTCTCTTTGCTGTGGCAGGCCAAAGCAGCACTTCCCGGAGAATGGAAAAGCAGCCTTCTTGATTTTTACTTCAGTGAAGTAAGCCGGCTTACTCCGAAGCCCATTGATAAAACCACTTTTTATCAGAATTACAATGGGTTTGTCCTGATTCGTATGCTTCAGACTTTTGGTTCATACGGATTTCGGGGGTTGTTTGAGCGGCGGCCTTATTTTCTTTCAGCCATTCCCGCAGCACTTGCACAGCTCAGGAGTTATCTCAGCAGTACAGAAATTCCGGTACGTACACAGATACTTGAAAAATTGCTGCACCAGATTACTTCGGATGAAATCAGAAAAAAATTTGAATTTCCGGTAGCTTCCTCCGAGAGTAAACTCACCGTCCGGATTATGAGTTTTGCGTATAAAAACGGGATTCCGGCGGACTCTTCCAATAGCGGAGGCGGTTTTGTGTTTGACTGCCGGGCCTTGCATAATCCCGGCAGATACGAGCCTTATGCAGAACTGACAGGAAGGGATGAAACCGTGAAGCAGTTTCTTCTGACTCAGTCTGTGATGCCTTCTTTTTTGCAGAATGTATATACCATCGCAGATATTTCAGTGCAAAATTATCTCGAAAGAGGCTTTGAAAACCTGATGATTTGTTTCGGATGTACGGGGGGAAAACACAGAAGTGTGTTTGCTGCCGATAGCTTAGCCAAATACCTCAAGGATAAATACAACGTCAGAATTGAACTGCTTCACAGGGAAAGAGGATGGGAAAAGGAAATCCTGTAATTTTTAAAAAAAGCTGAAAAAATATGAAAGCCATGATACTTGCCGCAGGACTCGGCACAAGAATGCAGCCGATTACCCTCACCCGGCCCAAGGCGTTGGTTGAGGTAAAGGGAAAAACGATGCTGCAGCGAAATATAGAATATCTGAAAGCCGCAGGTGTGACAGAAATCGTTGTCAATGTACATCATTTTGTGGAGCAAATCATTGAGTTTATCCGCTCAAATAACGATTTTGGTGTCCGGATTCATATCTCAGACGAAACGGATGCCGTACTGGAAACCGGAGGCGGACTCAAGCGGGCTCAATCTTTTCTGGAGGAAGAACAGGCCTTTATCCTGATGAATGTAGATATTCTGACGGATTTATCCCTTACGGATATGATGGCGTTTCATCAAAATCAAGCAGATGCACTGGCTACCCTTGCGGTAACCCAAAGAGATTCTTCCCGGCTTTTGCTTTTTAATCCTGAAAATCAGCTGAAAGGCTGGAAAAATGAAAAAACCGGCGAAAAAATTATCCTCAATGCGGATGAGTCATGCCTTGTCTCCAGAGCGTTCAGCGGAATACATATTCTTTCTTCCCGTATTTTTTCCCATATGAAATCCGAAGGAAAATATTCCATAATCAATACCTATCTGGAACTTGCGGAAAAGTTTCCCATTTACGGATATGACCACAGCGAAGGAATATTTCTGGATGTAGGCAGGCCGGAAGTCATTACAGTAGCCGAGAATCTGATTGAGTGAAGCCAGGGGATTTAAAGCGTTTTTTACGCTTTCTTATTTCTTTTTTCGGATTTTCCGGTTGTATTCTTTGGATTTTCCTTTGGGGATACTAAGGGTATTCCATTCCTGGCCTTTGATACATTTAGCGAGGTAAACAATCTGCCCTACATGATAAGCGATATGGGCGAGGCTCCGGACTAAAGCCTCCGGTACAGAGTGAGGCTCGTTTCTTATAAAAACAATGCTGCTCAGGTCTCCTTCCGTTAGTTCGGAAAGGGCTTCTTCCAGTACCCTGAACCCCTCATCCCATAAAACCTGTAATTCCTCCTTTGTCATCTCAGTCTCTTCAAACTCTTTATCTCTTTCTCTTTCGGGTTTTTCGCCGTCTGAGGTCAGAAAATCACTGAATCTGGAACACAGATTGCCATGAATATGCTGAATAAGCACTGCAATGGAGTTGGATTCCTTGTCAGGGGAAAAGTGAAAATCAGGCGTATCAAGTTGAGCAAACGTGTTGTTTCCCATAGCTTTGTATCTTTGGAAAGTGTCTTTTACTGTGCGAACAAACTCATTTGCAGGAGCGATTTCAAACGTTTTCATACAATGGAATTAAATGGGTACCGGCCGTAAAAATATGATTTTTGTGTGAAATCCAAATAAAAAAGAATAAAAATCTTACTTTTGAGGAAAATTTTATTTTTCAAAAAAAAGAGTAAAGGAGAATGATTCAGATTATCCGGGATTTTATACGGGTTTTTTTTCGGTTTGGGAGGGAGATTCTGATTCAGGAATTTCACATCCGCAAAACCCTGAAGCCGCTTCTCCACCGGTTTTTGATAAAGGGAGATAACACTTTTACCGAAAAAGACATCCGGCGAATGTGTTATTATGCCCGCTTTGTCCCGGCTGTGTCCGGAGCCGCTTACGGAACTCTGGTGAACCGCTCTCTTACCACAACAGAAAGACGGCTGATGCTGCTGCTGAGCGCTGCTGCACCGGTTTTTGATGATTATTTTGACGATAAATCCATGATGGCTTCCCGCCTGAAAACGATGATTGAAAACCCTCAGGCCTGTATTGCCGAAAACGCCAAAGAAAAAATATTTCTGAACCTTCTCTGTACCATCAGCGAGGGCGTAAAGGATATGGATTTCTTTATGGAAGTCTGCCGGAAAGTGTATCAGTCTCAGGTGGACGCCCTTATGCAGGAATCGGCAGACACTCCCGCCGAAACGCTTAGAAAAATCACGATGGACAAAGGCGGGTATTCTACATTGCTGTTTATTACCCTGATGGAGTATCCTCCGGTAAAGGGTGACAAGGAGGCAATTTACTATTTTGGCGGAATGGTTCAGTGGGTAGATGATATTTTTGATGTATATGACGATACCCGGGACGGAATCCGGACACCGGCAAGCACAGCCGGAGATATCATAGAACTCAGGGCTGAATTTGAAAGCGGATTAATGGAGCTCCGGCGGTTGTTTATGAACCTGGACCTTCCTGAAGGGCAAAAACAGCGTTTTCTGGATTTACAATGGTTCTTCTTTACAAGGGCATTTGTTTGTCTGGAACAGTTCAGCAACCTGGAAAAGCAGTATCCGAAACCCTTTAAGCCCGATAGGT
This sequence comes from Bacteroidia bacterium, assembly GCA_019695295.1. Taxonomy (GTDB): domain Bacteria; phylum Bacteroidota; class Bacteroidia; order J057; family J057; genus JAAFHL01. The sequence continues at coordinate 26,980 of JAIBAH010000032.1, forward strand.
ACACCCGTAAAGACCTCATTTGTGACATGGAAAAGGCCTCAAATATCATAAAATGGCTTAAATATTTTTATAATTGGAAAGAAACTTTAAAATCTTGTGATTAATCCGTAAATTTACGGGCTGATTTATGCATCAACCAAAATGAATATACAAGTTTTAATTATAGAAGATGAGCCAAAAACCGCTCAGTCTCTGAAACAGGGACTCGAGGAATACCACTATGAAGTGGACCTTGCCTATGACGGACATTTCGGGCTTCGGCTGGCAAAAGAAAAAAAATACGACATTATAGTTACTGATATAATACTTCCCTATTTAAACGGGATTGAGATTTGTAAAGAGCTGAGAGGGCTGGGAATACAGACCCCCATTATTATCCTTACCGCCCTTGGTAATACCGATGATGTGGTGATGGGATTTGATGCGGGAGCCGATGACTATCTGACCAAGCCCTTTGAATTAAAAGAACTGCTCGTCAGAATAAGGGCACTCCTTAAACGTTCGAGTAATGCACCCTTGCCGCCCAATATACTCAGAACCAAAGAAATAGAGGTGAATCTCGACACCCGGCTTGTACTGAGAAACGGCAAACGAATCGAACTCACCCCCAAAGAATTTGCATTACTTGTGTTTTTTATACGACACAGGGGAAAAGTGGTTTCTAAAAGTGATATCGCCGATAAGGTATGGGACATAGATTTCGATACGGGAACCAATGTAATAGAAGTCTATGTGAATTATCTGCGAAAAAAGATAGACAAAGACTTCGAGAAAAAACTCATTCATACTCAATTTGGACTGGGATATGTTTTTAAAGATGATGAGCAGTAAAATATGCAGATACGGACAAGGCTGACCTTACAGTTTTTCGGAATTGTAGCGGGCATTTTATTGTGCTCGTTGCTTGCTGTATATTCTGTATCTTCCCGTTACAGGGCAGACGCATTTTATATCCGGCTCAAGGAAAAAGCCATTACCTATTCCAATATCAAGCTGGATGAATCCAAAAAGGATTCTAACCTTATCGTTATCATCAACCGAGCCAAAAAAGACGCAATCTATAAAGAATATGTAATCCTTTTTGACTCCCTTGGAGGAGAAGTATATCCCAATAAGGAACTTGTACCATTTGAAAAACCCCCCTGGCTGGAACTGATTCAACAACAGAAATGGATTCCCCGGATTATAGAAGAAGGAGAGAAAAAGTTCAATGTAGGCGAGTATGAAATCTACGGTTTACTGTACCGGGACAAGGAATGTAATGACGTATATGTAACAATTGCGGGTGCGGTGGACTTGTTTGGAAGGGGAGAAATCCGGAATCTGCGCAATACTCTCATACTGGTTTTTTTTATTGTGATATTCGCTTCCTCCATCCTGGGATGGCTATTTGCAGGGAAAGCACTTCATCCTATTCTTACTGTAATCCATGAAGTAAATACGATTTCGCCCGCAAAACTCAGTCAGCGGCTGGGAGAGCCCGAAAACAAGGACGAAATCTATCATCTGATTAATACGTTCAATAATCTCCTGAGCAGAATCGAAAACGCATTTAAAATTCAGAAAACCTTTGTGGCCAATGCTTCCCACGAACTAAAAAACATGCTCACAGTAATCACTTCTCAGCTTGAAGTAAGTGAAATGAAGGAAAGAAGTGTAGAAGAATATCAAAAAACAATACACTCCATCTTTGAGGATATCAAAAACCTCAACGAGGTATCCAACCGGCTGCTGGAGCTGGCAAAAATCAGTGGGGAAAACTCCTCTGTTCCGTTTACTCCCATCCGGATTGACGAGGTGGTGTGGCAGGCCCGTGCTGATGTTCTCAGAAGAAATGATAAATACCGGGTGAAAGTAGATTTTGGCGACTTTCCGGAGGACAGTGCAGATGACGGCCTTACCATATCTGGCAACGAAGCCCTCCTAAAAACTGCTTTTCTGAACCTTATGGAAAATGCCTGTAAATTTTCCTCTGCTCACGATGTAAGTGTAAAAATATATCAGAAAGAAAAACTTACATTTGTAGATTTCACAGACACAGGCAGCGGAATCCCTGAAAAGGACTTACCGTATATCTTCGAACCGTTTTACCGCAGCTCGAATACCCGTACCACCAAAGGTCACGGAATCGGGCTTTCGCTTGTGGCCGCTATCGTGAAACTTCATAATGCCACGATTGAAGTAAAAAGTAAATTATATCAGGGCTCCACGTTTAAAATAACCTTTAAAAGGAATTGATTATGAATCTCTTCCATACAACATAAGGAACGCTGTAATAAAGTCATCCAGATCCCCGTTCAGTACAGCAGTCGTATCTCTTTTTTCCACCCCGGTCCGTACATCTTTTACCCTGCTGTCGTCCAGTACATAGTTCCGGATTTGAGAGCCCCACTCAATTTTCATTTTTCCTTCCTCCACTTTAGCTTTCTCTTCATTCTGCTTTTGTAATTCCATCTGATAAAGACGGCTTTTTAACAGCTGAAGGGCCTTGTCCCGGTTTTCGTGCTGAGAACGAGCCTGCTGACATTCCACAACAATGCCTGAGGGATGATGTACAACCCTTACAGCAGTTTCTACTTTATTTACATTTTGTCCTCCTGCTCCGCTTGCGCGATAGGTGTCCCAGGTTAAATCCGCAGGATTAATGACAATTTCTATTTTGTCATCTACTTCAGGATAAACAAAGACAGAAGAAAACGAAGTCTGACGTTTTCCCTGAGCATTGAAAGGACTTACCCTCACAAGCCGGTGCACTCCGATTTCGCCTTTGAGATAGCCATAGGCAAACTCCCCTTCTATCTCCAGCGAAACACTTTTGATTCCGGCGGTGTCTCCTATTTTCTCATCAATAATACTGCACTTATAGCCATGCTTTTCAGCATACATAATATACATACGCTTGAGAATATCCGCCCAGTCCTGTGCTTCTGTACCGCCTGCTCCGGCATTGATTTCCAGAATGCAGTTCAGCCTGTCCTCTTCTTTGGAGAGCATATTTCTCAGCTCCAGCTTTTCCAGCACCTCTATCGCTTCAAGGTACGCAGCATCTACTAAAGCAGCATTATCCTCAGATGGCTCTTCCCGGTAGAATTCATAATACAATTCTATATCCTCAATTTTTTTACTAAGGGTTTCATAAGGCTCAACCCATAGTTTTAATGACCCAATTTCCTTCATAATCACTTCTGCCCTTGCAGAATCAGACCAGAAGTCAGGCTCATGTGTCAGCATTTCTTTGTCTTGTATCTCCTCACGCTTACGAGCGATGTCAAAGATACCTCCCCAGAGCGAAAGCTCTCTCTTGAACATCTTTTAATTGTTCAGTAGTCATTTTTAGTAAATGTGTTAAAAAATAAATTAAAAATTTAAAAATCAGGCGCAAAAGTAGAACGTTTTTTTTGATTTTCCTATTTCTGCATGGATGAAATCCTTTTACCTGCAATAAAGGCTTTGTACGGATGATGCTCAATACCGTTTTATTTTTCCCTGAAACCCCCAAAAAAATATTTTTTTCAGGAATAAACAGAACCTTTTTCAAAGAGTGTCGTATAGAAACCTATTCACTTTGTAATTCAAAGTAATTTGAAAAAAAGTACAATAAAAATGGATAACCAAAATCATATTCAGACACTTGCAGAAATCCGGGCACTGATGGAGCGTTCCTCCCGCTTTATTTCCCTGAGCGGGCTTTCAGGGGTGATTGCCGGAATTGCGGCTCTTGCAGGGGCAACTGCAATGTATGCCCGGCTGGGCCTTTTTTCAGAGGGGAAAATCACCTGGTCTATCAACCGGATTCTTATGGAGGAAACCGATATCAGAGGATTATTTTATTTTTTTCTGACAGACGCGTTCCTTGTACTTTTTACAGCACTTGCCGGGGCTTTGTTTTTTACTCACAGGCGCGCCATCAGACAAGGTCAGTCGCTCTGGAGCAAACTTTCGTTCCGGCTTGGGGTTAATCTGTTTATTCCGCTGATTACGGGAGCTGTTTTTTGTTTCCTGCTTTTGCTTCACCGGGATGTGTGGCTGATTGCCCCCGGAATGCTTATTTTTTATGGACTGGGTCTTGTAAACGGCAGTAAATATACGCTGGAAGATATTCGTTATCTGGGATATTGTCAGATTGTACTGGGGTTACTGGCAATGGCCTATCCTCAATACGGCTTACTCCTGTGGGCATTGGGCTTTGGAGTGCTTCACATTCTTTACGGCATTATGATGTGGAAAAAATACGGTCAGTAAATGATAGATTTAAAATTACAATTTTATAGGTTTATGGAATGAAGGAGATTATTGATAAATTAAATAAAGCATTTGACCACCGGGTAAGGCTGGGAATCATGTCCATTCTCATGGTAAATGAGCGGGTGGATTTTGGTACATTCAAGGAAATGCTGGATTTAACAGACGGTAATCTTGCAACGCATATTACTGCACTCGAAAAGCACGGATATCTGGAGGTTCAGAAGCAGTTTATCGGCAAAAAACCCAATACATCCTATGCTGCAACTCCGGAAGGAAAAACGGCTTTTCACGAACATCTTGCCGCGCTGGAAAGCCTGCTGAACAAAAATCAGTAACCCCGGAATATCCGGCGAACAGACTCCTTTTTTATTAAAAAAATAATATCACAGTTAAATTTTTTTTGTCTTTATACTTTTAAATTCAAAGTACTTTTATGATTCAAACCACACGTTCTGTCATCGCACCTGCACTGGTATTAATCGGATACCACACCTTATTCTGGCATCAATGGCTGGGATTAAACAGTTTATTGTTTTCGTTGCTGACATTCAGCGTTTTGTTTATCGTAAGGCCTGAGAGCCGCACCTCCAGAGCCGTTTGGGTGACAACATTGGGGGCCCTGATTGGTGCCGGAATGATTGTGTATTACAATACGCTCAATAGCAAGATACTGGGAGTGCTGATGTATATGACGGCAATTGGATTCTGGCTGCAACCCCGCCTGTACTTCACGGGATTTGCCCTGATGACCTACCTGACTGAAATTTTCAAGGAGATTCCCCTGAGTATTTTAGGGCGACTCCGCGGGCTATTGAGCAAAGACAGGCAGACCTCCTCCCGTAAAATCACTTTTGAGTATATTTTTATTCCTGTGCTGATTATCGGAATATTCTTTGGGATATACATTTACGCAAACCCGGAATTCAGCCGGATATTTACCCTGATGCTGAATCGTGCAATAGAATTCTTAGAGACGCTGGACTGGTCATGGTTTCTCTTTATGTTTACCGGCATTGGGATTTCATCGGTTATTTTCTGGCAAAGCCCAACCCGGTACTGGCTGATGCGTCAGGGCCGAAAGCAACTGGCATTAATCCGTAAAAGAACCAAAACCTATCCCAACCGGCTTCACACCGGACTGTACCACGAATTCAGAATTGCGATACTGACCCTGGGCGGGCTTAACCTGCTTCTGCTGGCGGTAAACCTTACGGATTTATACTATGTATGGCTTCATTTTGACCGGTTTCGCCCATCAAACTTTACGCTCTACGTGCATGAAGGCACTTATAATCTGGTCATTAGCATTCTGTTGGCGATGGGAGTAGCGTTGTATTTTTTCAGAAAAAATCTGAATTTCTTTAGTAAAAATCAAACACTCATTACGGTTACTTATCTGTGGATTGCCCAAAATGCATTTTTGGCGATGTCAGTAGGGATGAGAAACTTCCGTTATATAGAGCATTTCGGGCTGGCATACAAAAGGGTGGGATTAATTCTTTTCCTTATTCTTACCCTTTTCGGGTTATTTTCTCTGTATCTGAAAATAAAAAATAAAAGAAGCAATTTTTTCCTATTCGTTACCAATTCCTGGGCACTATTCGTAGTCAGTATCCTCTCTGTATGCATTAACTGGGATATGGTAATTACACGCTACAATCTTACAATGCCGGTAAAAGCGCAAATGGATATTCACTTTCTGATTTTTGAAATGTCTCTTCAAAATACTCCGCTTTTAGTAAAGCATCAGGACTTAATTGCAGAAAAAGGGAAAGCAGTTTATGGTAGTCCGGAGGAAGTGAAAAAACTTATCCGAAACAAAATGAACCAATATATTGAGGTAGTGGAAAAAAAACAATCATGGCAATCCTGGAATTATACTTATCTTCATCATTATCAATACTTAAAACAAATTCAATATGAGACAACTGCTGATAATCTGCCTTTACCTTCTGGTCGTATTCAGGAGAAGCACTGACCGGCGTAAACGGATAGCCCGGCGTTCACTGTTTTAAGCCCCCTTCATTCAAAACAATCTGCCGTAAAAGAGCCCGGTCTCTCTGAACGAATTGTATTAGAGAGACCGGAGTTTTATGAAAAACCTCTAAATTGTTTAGCGCACTAAAGTGATTGTTCCGTTGAATTTCTGGCGGTTTCCGGAGAATCCCATAATTTCTATCAGATAATGATATACATCTTCGGGTACATCTTTTCCTCTGAATGTGCCATCCCAGCTATTTTCCATGATACTGGAATTAAACATCTGCTGACCCCAACGATTTACAATGATGATAGAATAGGTCGCAATATAATTTCCCTTCACTTCAAAAAAATCATTATGGCTGTCTCCATTGGGTGTGAAGGCATTCGGAATAAAAATCTGTGCATCTGCTGATAAACAGGCAAGATTGGAATAGCTGACAACGGAAGTGTCATTTTGTTTGTATGCTCTCACCCTAAAGCAGTTTTGGTCCTGAATTGAATTAGGTCCGGCATCAACAAAAACCGAATCAGAAGCCGGTACAACACCAATATCTGAGAAAGTAGAATTGTTTTTATTGAATAATTCTACAACATAGTGACTTACGCCCGAAGGCCAGTTACGGTAACGATTCCAAGTAATCGTAGAAGAATTTCCCAGACGTGTCGCAGAAGCAACGATGTTTCCACCGGTATATCCCGTAAGAGGCGTTATATCTCCACAACTATCTACTACCTGTATTCTGTAAATATGCCGCTCACCAATACTTACATTATCAAAGTAATTAATTGGGATGGAAGGAGCGGTAAATAGTGCAGCCTGATTAAAACTCATTCCGTCATCGTCGCTTCTTTCTATCTTCAGAAGCTGTACTTTGGTAATGGTCGGAGGAATAACCCAGTTTACAGAAATATTCTGATTATTGCTTACCGTCACAAGACTTACATCCATCGCATTCAGTGCGGTAGAATGAAGCGCTATTTTTTGAGTGGTATCACTCCAGGATGTATAGTTGGTCCCCAATTCAAGGGCTTCGATTCTGTATTTATACAATACCCAGCAATCCAGATAACTATCGGTAAAAGTAGTAGTATTCCCGGAAACGCTATCCACAAGGACCATACCGGCAGGAGAATAGTCCTGCACCCTCCAGATTCTGTACTTATCCACATTCCAGCCCGTATAAGGAGTCCAGTCCAGTTGAACTGCGTCCTGTAACGGAACTGAAGAGACATTCATCAGACAATGCTGTGTTCCATTCAGGGATTCTGTACCGCAGTGATTGCCCGTTACAACCATATAGCAGTAGTTGTTCTGATAAGCCGCAGGAGCGAAGTCCGTAAATACTGTATCGGTTATACTTCCTGTCGTTGCAATTAAAGTGAGGGGCCCACCATTATCTGAACGTAAAATTTTATAGTACCCGAAGTCATTGATTACATCCTGATAAGCAGAAAAGATAACTTTCACGGAATCATCGCTGACTACGGTTGCGGTATAAATATCCGGAGAAGGAGGCTGTACATTGGGAATCAGGTACATATAATCATTTTTAGTTACAGTATCCTTACAGCCGTTGGCATCCGTAATAATCAGGGAAACATCTATCAGGCCCGGAGAGGTATAATTATGGGGAGAAGTGGGAGTCGTTACCGTATTACTGCTTCCATCCCCGTAATCCCATGTCCATGAGGTAACTGCTCCTGAGCCAGGGGTAGAGGTATTCGTAAATACCACATTTACCGGAACACATGCAAAGATACTATCTGCCATAAAATCAGCTATGGGTGGCGTTTCTACTGAGATAGTAGCCGTTACCGGCATAATCACCTGACATCCGGCTGCGTCCCAAAGAGTCAGTACCGGCTGATAATTACCCGGTACATAATAAATATTCGTTGGGTTTTGAAGTCCGGAGGTATTACCGTCACCAAAATTCCACTCATAAGTAACCACATTTTGTCCATTGGCGTTGAAATATATCGTATCGCCCGGACAAGCCTGAGCCGGCGTAATGGTATAAGGTGCAACCGGACCATCTATATGAATCATGGAATTCTGAACGAGGGTATCCTGGCATCCGGCATCCGATATTGCAATATACGTTACGGTATAATCCCCGGGGATTGTATAGCAGTGGTTGGGATTAGACAGGTTAGAGGTTCCTCCATCTCCAAAATCCCAGAGCCAGCCGGTAATATTAAAGGGAGGAGAAGGAAATGGATTGAAAATCGTACATAAAGGAGGGCAGGTTGCCGTAACGCCTCCTGCCGCAGCAAAGTTTGCATTTACTGATCCTATTGTAATCATATTATTGGCAGTATAGGAGTCTGAGCAGCCCTGAATATCTGTAATCGTCAGCGTAACGCTATAACTTCCGTTTTGATTATAACTATGAGTAGGCGTGGGAGTAGATAAGGTACTTGACCCTCCGTCTCCGTAACTCCACTGATAATAAGGCCCGGTACCGGCTCCGGTGGAAGTGCTCGTAAACGTAATGGGGTTATTCACACAGTTTACAGGGTAGTTTGCTATAAAAGAAGCCTGAGGGTCATTGATTTGAATATACTGAGGCATGACCATTTCCGAAATACATCCGTTGGCATCCAGCACGCTGAGAGTAACATCATACACGCCACCGGTTGTATAAACATGGGAAGGATTCTGAGTACTGGAGGTATTGCCGTCCCCGAAGTCCCATGACCATTGCACAATCGGTACATTTTGTACTGTATTATCCGTAAATTGAATGGTAGCAGGCACACATCCGATAGTGGTATCAGTGTCAAATGCTACCGGAAGCCCGTTCATGTCAATATAATCTGTAAGGGTAAGTGTATCCTTACAGTTGATACTGTTGGTCACAATCAGGGTTACGGTATAAAGCCCGGGAGTAGTATAAGTATGTACAGGATTGGTCTGGGTAGAGGTAGTGCCATCGCCAAAATCCCATAAAGAACCCGTTATATTGGAGGAAATATTAAAGAAGAAAATACTGTCGGGTGCACAGGTTTGTACCTGATTGGCTGCAAAGCTTGCCTGAGCCGGAATTAACTGAAAGGGTTTGGAGGAAGTTCCCGTACACCCGTTGGCAACATCTGTTACCGTAAGCTGCACATTAAATATCCCCGCCGAATTATAGGTATGACTACCCGGGCTTGCGGTTGTTGAAGTAGTACCGTCTCCGAAATCCCAGTAGAAAGTACTGGTTGCCGGATTGTAGATAGAGGTGTTGGTTATGGTAACCGTTTTGGGCGCACTGCAACCGGTATTTGGCGTAAGCAAAAATTTAGTAATGGGTGGCTTGATATGAACAAAATCCGTTTTTATCAGCGAGTCTTTACACCCCTGATTATTCACCACAAGTTTCACATCAAACCAGCCGGTATCCTGATAGGTATAAGTAGGACTAAGGTTGGACGATTGTCCTCCGTCACCAAATGTCCACTGATATGAAACCCCTGCACCGGTAGGGGTACTTTGGTTGGTAAAAGTAATGGGAGTAGAAGCACATACATCAATTGCATTGGCGGTAAAATTAACGGTGGGCGGAGTTCCTATTTTAATATAATTCGTTTTGACAATCGTATCTTTACAGCCCAGGCTGTTTTCAACATACAATACCACTGTGTACTGACCCGTAGCCGAATATGTAGCCGAAGGATTCTGCAATGAGGAAGTAGTAGAATTTCCCAGATTCCAGAACCAGGAAGTAATCGGGCCGGTGGTAGAAGTACTCTGATCTACAAAATTCATAGTGGAAGGTACGCAGCCCAATGGAGAAGGAAGGGCTGCAAAATCTGCAACCGGCGGTTCAATATGGATATAGCTGGGTTTGGTCAGGGTAGTACTACAGCCCGCAGAGTTTGTGACCGTAAGAGAAACAGTAAAATTACCGGTATTCTGATAAGTAAAGGTAGGATTCTGAAGGGCGGAAGTAAACCCTGGTACCCCAAAATTCCATGAGTAAGAAGTAGCACCTGGCGCACTTGCTGTAAAGGAGGCCGAATGCGGGGCCTGACAGGATACGGTATCCGCCGAAACAAATGAAACAGTTGGACTGTTCAGTACCTGAATACTGATACTCGCATTACTGGTACAGCCCGATATATTGTCGGTCATTGTTGCCGTTATGGTGTAATTTCCAGCGTTGTTGTACGTAAAACAGGGATTGGCTCCTGAAGCAGTTGCGGGAGTTCCACCTCCGGAAGACCAGCTGATAGTATTCAGTGCCATCTGAGACCAGGTCAGGCAGACTGGCGAACCGGCACAAAACTGAGTTCCCCCTCCCTGAATTGCAATAGACGGCGGACTTTGGCCTACCTGAACAGCGTTCGGAAGGGTATAGGTTACAGAGCATCCGCTTTGCGTTACCACATGTGTAACCGTATAGGTTCCATTGGCCGTATAGGTATAGGACGGACTTGCCTGAGCAGAGGTTTGTCCATTCCCGAAGTTCCAGCTATGGGTAATCCCCGTGCCACTGCCTGTCCAGTTGAAACTCACAGGAGAGGAGGTATTACAGACCACAGAAGGGGATACTGTGAAGTTGGCGGAAGGAGGAGCATTAACCGTGATATAGGCCGTCTGTGTAATAAAGTCCTGACAACCATTAATATCTGTTATGATTAACGTTACCGGAAAAACGCCTGGTATGTTATAAACATGGGATGGATTTGCAATAGTAGCGGGTGAAGTACCATCTCCAAAGTCCCACAGATAAGTGGCTATCGGTCCCGAACCCACTACACTCTGATTGGTAAACTGTACGCTCTGTCCGGTACAGATTGCCAGCGGACTTGCCGTAAATCCCACCGTTGGGGGAGTAAACACATCAATATAATTGGTCCTTATTACTGTATCAAGGCTTCCATCAGTATATACTACATAAAGCGTAACGGTATAATTACCCGCAGTAGAATACTGTGTAGTGGTACTTGTTACATTACCGGCTGTTTGCCCATTCCCGAAAGACCATGAGTAAGATTGGACATTGGTGCCTGATGCCTGAAAAACAGCGGTGAACGGGGCACACCCGGCAGAGTCAGATGCTGTAAAGGTGGCCTGACTTTTAGCAGTTAAAGATAAAAAAACAGTAATTCCTGCAAAAAATAAATATTTAATATAATGCTTCATAATCATTTGGTTAAACAGCGTTGCAAGATACAAATAATATTATACCGCACAAGTATTTTTTTCAATCAAAAACCGTACTATACTTTTAATTATTTCGAAAAAACATAAAAATAATAATCCAATTTTTATACTAAACCCAAAGCGAACATTTTTACAATATGTTTTTATTCTTGCTTTATTAGGACTTACGCATTTGGGGGAAATAATTATTTGTTAATAAATCGAAAAGACTTAAGTTGCGGACAAATTTAGAAAGAAACAATAAGATATGCAAATCAATTACGCCAAATATTCAGAATATTT